>CBIHPJ010000521.1:0-6772 GCA_966211295.1 uncultured Myxococcales bacterium
AGGCCGACACCAAGAAGCTGATCGCCGAGAAGACGGGCAAGGGCTACGTCGAGGTGGGCGGCAAACCCGCGCTCCCGACGAACCCGGAGCTCGAGGCAGCCATCGCGAAGAACCCCGACGACGTGGCCGGCTACCTCGTCTACGCCGACTGGCTGCAGAGCAACGGCAACGCGCACGGTGAGTTCGTGATGCTGCACCAGAAGGATCCAAAGGCCGCGCTCAAGAAGCACAAGACGCTGGTGCTCGGCGACCTCGCGGAGTTCCCCAAGGGCGACCGGGCGGGCAAGGGCCTCGAGGTCGAGTGGCAGCACGGCTTCATGAAGGAAGTCCGCATGGGCTGGGACGCGTTCGACGAAGACGACTCGGCGGGAGGCACTGACGAGTTCGCGACGCTGCTCGATCTGCCGGCCGCGCGCTTCATTCAGCACCTCCGCCTCGGGCCCTTCTCGCCCAACGAGGACTACGAGATGGAGGCACAGCCGTGGCTCGACGTGCTCGAGGAGAAGAAGGGGCTGCCCGCGCTGCGCTCGCTGCACCTCGGAGACCGCGGCGACTACGACATCTCTCAGACCGCGACGGGCGTGTTCGCCAAGGTCGCGCCGTTCCTCCCCAAGCTCGAGAAGCTCACGCTCCACGCGGGCAACATCACCTTCGGCAAGAACGTGTCACTGCCTGAGCTGAAGGAGCTGAAGTTCCAGAGCGGTGGCCTGGGCAAGGACGCGCTGAAAGACGCGATGGCCGCGAAGCTGCCGAAGCTCGAGAGCCTCGACATCTGGTTCGGCAGCGACAACTACGGCGGCAACATCACGCTGAAGGACATTCAGCCGATCCTCTCGGGCGTCGCGTTCCCGAACTTGAAGCACCTCGGCCTGATGAACTGCTCGTGGGTCGATAAGATCATTCCCGAGCTGATCAAGTCGAAGATCCTTCCGAAGCTGAAGTCGCTCGATCTCTCCATGGGCGTGCTCGGCGACGAAGACATCGACTTGATGGTGCAGAACGCGGCGGCCTTCGCGCACCTCGAAGAGCTGAACGTCGAAGACAGCGCGCTCACCAATGCGAGCAAGCCCAAGGTGGCCAAGCTCGCGAAGAAGGCGAACTTCGGAAAGAGCCAGAGCCCGGATCGCCGTCAGGGTGACTACCGCTACACCTCGGTCAGCGAGTGACATGACGACCGGGAGCGGAGCCGGGACAGCGGCACGCTGGCCCACTGCATCCGAAGGATGCGCTGGCGGAGCGACCCCATGAAGTCTGTTGTCGGCACGCACGACGTGCTCATGGTGACGCTCGACACGCTCCGCTACGACGTGGCGGTCGAGGCGTTGGCCGCGGGAGAGACTCCGGTGCTCTCGCGGTCGTTGCCCGGTGGCGCGTGGGAAGAGCGCCACTCTCCGGCCACCTTCACGTACGCCGCGCATCACGCCTTCTTCGCGGGCTTCTTGCCGACGCCTGCGAAGCCTGGCCGTCATCCACGTCGCTTCGCGCTGCGCTTCGCGGGGAGTGAGACCACCACTCCGGAGACGACGGTGTTCGACGCTCCGGATCTGATCAGCGGTTTCGCGGGGCGCGGGTACCACACGCTCTGCATCGGGGGCGTGGGGTTCTTCAACCTGCAGAACCCGCTGGGCTGCGTGCTGCCGGGTTTGTTTCAGGAGCGGCACTGGCGCACGGAGCTGGGCGTCACGGAAGTTCGCTCCACGGAGTTTCAGGTGGCGCAGATCGAGAAGAGCATTTCGGAGTTACCGGCAGAGAAGCGCTGCTTCACCTTCTTGAATGTGTCCGCGTTGCATCAACCGAATCGCCACTACGTGCCGGGTGCGCAGGAGGACTCGAAGGTGACTCAGCGCGCCGCGCTTCGGTACGTGGATTCGCAGTTGGCGAAGTTGTTCGAGGTGATGTCGCGACGTGCGCCCTGCTTCGTGATGATCGGCTCTGATCACGGCACCGCTTACGGCGACGACGGCTACACAGGTCACCGCCTCGCTCACCCGGTAGTGACCACAGTGCCATGGGCGGAGTTCACTCTGCCGAGGTCCAGCACATGAACGCGACATCTGGCTCCCTCTCCCTTCGGGAGAGGGTCGGGGTGAGGGCATACAACCCAGAAGGGCCCGCCTACGTGCAGTATCAGTACGGGTACCCCCACAAGACCTCGTACAGAATCTTCCCCGAAGCGAAGACGCTCGAGAGCGTCTGGTCCGCCGAAGATCAGCGCGCGCTCTCTTTGTACCTGCACGTGCCGTTCTGCGAGATGCGCTGCGGCTTCTGCAATCTCTTCACCGTCGCAGGTCCGCTCGAGCCGGTGATGGAGCGCTTCATCAACACGCTCGAGCGCGAAGCCACGAGCGTTCGTCGCGCACTTCCGAAAGCGCAGTTCGCGCGAGTGACCGTGGGCGGGGGAACTCCGAGCCTCCTTCCTCCGCATCTGCTCGCGCGTGCGCTCGACGTGCTCGAGAAGACGATGGGCGCTCCGGTGCAGGACGTGCCCTTCTGTGTGGAGGTCTCTCCTGAGACGCTGACTCGAGAGAAGGCGAAGCTGCTCGTCGATCGCGGAGTCGATCGCATCAGCATCGGCGTGCAGAGCTTTCTCGAGAGCGAGACGAAGTCACTCGCCCGTCCTCAGGAGCGGAAGATCGTCGACGCGGCGCTCGACACCCTGCGCAGCACCGGAGTGGAGACGCTCAACCTCGATCTGATCTACGGCATCGAAGGTCAGACGCCCGCGAGCTTCCTCGAGTCGATCAACACGGCGCTCAAGTGGAAGCCTGAAGAGCTGTACCTCTATCCGCTCTACGTGCGACCGAAGACCTTCCTCGGGAAGTCGACGCGCGCGTGGGACGATTTCCGGCTCGAGCTCTACCGAGTGGGACGCGATGCGCTGTTCGCCGCGGGCTACCGGCAGATCTCGATGCGGTGTTTCCGCGCTTCGCATGCGCCGGCTCCGTTTGGTCCTGCGTATCGCTGCCAGGACGACGGCATGGTCGGCCTCGGAGTGGGCGCTCGCTCGTACACGAACTCGATGCACTACTCGTCGGAGTGGGCGGTCACTCCGAAGATGGTGCGGGGGATCATCGACGCATACTGCGAGCGTGATGAGGCTTCGTTCGCGCACGTGCATCACGGGATCAGGCTCGATGAGGCAGAGCAGCGGCGCCGTCACCTGATCCTCTCGCTGCTCGCGGATGGACTCGACTCGAAGATCTACACGGAGAAATTCTCGCGCGACGCCGCGACGGACTTTCCTGAACTGAGTGAGCTCGTCGATCTCGGAATGGCGCGGTTCGATGCAGGGACCTGGCTGCTCACGCCGCGAGGCGTCGAGCTCTCTGACTCCATCGGCCCGTGGCTGCAGTCGTCGAAGGTGACTTCGATGATGAAGGAATACGAAGTCCGATGAAGCCGCTGACGATCCTCTACCGAGGGCCGCTCTCGAGCTGCAACTACGGCTGCGAGTACTGCCCGTTCGCGAAGCGTCACGAGACCAACGAACAACACGCGCACGATGGCGCGATGCTGAAGCGCTTCGGTGAGTGGTGCCTGCAGAGGACCGATGCGCCGCTGCGCGTCTTCTTCACTCCGTGGGGAGAAGCGCTCACGCAGGTTCGCTACCACGAGCTGATGACGAAGCTCAGTCACGCGAGTCACGTGACGCGAGTCGCAGTGCAGACGAACTTGTCCGCGCGTCTCGATTGGCTCGCCGAGACGGACCGCTCGAAGATCGGAATCTGGGCGACGTATCACCCCGACTGGACGCCGCTGGATCGCTTCCTCAAGCAGACCGAGAAACTGGTCGAGCTCGGAATCCGCTTCAGCGTCGGAGTGGTCGGCTTCCCCGCCCATCGCCCGCACATCGACGCGATTCGCAGGGCGCTCCCCTCGTCCGTCTACGTGTGGATCAACGCGGTGAAGAAGCTGACCGCCACGTACACGCAGGATGATCTGCAGTTCTTCGACTCGATCGATCCACTCTTCCGCGTGAATCTCACGCCGCACCCGAGCAAGGGCATGGCGTGCCAGGCGGGAGAGAGCGTGATCTCCGTCGACGGAGACGGCACCGCGAAGCGCTGCCACTTCATCGCCACGCCGATCGGCAACATCTACGACGAGAACTTCGAGTCAGCGCTCAAGCCGCGCGCGTGCACCAACGACACGTGCGGCTGTCACATCGGCTACGTGCACCTCGATTACCTCGAGCTGCAGAAGGTCTTCGGCGCCGGACTGCTCGAGCGAATTCCCATTGACCTCAGCGCCGCGAGGATCTCCGTTCCATGAAGCTCGCGTTCCTCGTTCTCTTCGTCTCGTCGATCGCCCTCGCTGATGTCGGTCCGCGTCCGCCGCGTTGCAACGTGCCCGAAGGCTGCGTCACCTGCTCGGGGGAAGTCGAATGCGGCGCGCAGGCCGTCGACGCGGGACTGATCGAATCAGAGTGCAGCGATCGCACGGGCTCGGTCGAGTACCGCTACTTCTGCCCGAAGGGAAAGACGGCCACGCGCGGCTGCTCCTCGGTCGACGTGCTTGGACTCAGTGCCCTGATCTTCCTCTTCAGGAGACGTCGTGAGCGCTGAAGCGGGCAAGCAGCTCTTCTCGTTTCCGCGGCCGGTCTCGCTGGGCAACTGGCAGTTCCTCGTCTTCCTCGTGTTCCTCGCGAGCGTGCTGGCCATCATCCCCGCGCGCGATGGGAACTGGACGATCGCGATCGCGCTCTTCGGAGCGATCGGCATCGCGCCCGCGACCGTGGGCATCGTGTACTACTTGGCCGAGCCCTTCGGTCGCCGGCAGGTCGCGGCGATCCACGAGAACGGGCTCATCTGGCGGCGCGGGGCTGTGCGCGGCTTCATGCCGTGGTCCGAGCTCGCGAAGATCGAGCGGAAGGATCGCGTGGTCGAAGGAATGAAGTTCCCCGAGTGGGACATCGAGGACGCCGCGGTCGGCTCGAAGTCGCTCGTGCTCGAAGATCATCCCGGTTGTGAAGAAGGTGCCGAGCTGATCGCCTCGAAGATCGCCTCGCGCTCCCGCGCCTACTGATCAGGGCAACACGACTTCCAGATTGCCGCCGGGCACGACCTTCACCGGTTTCGGTGGAATCGATCCGCACTCCTTGCACATCACCTTCACCACGTAGTCGCCGGCCACCACGCGTTCGAAGCGGAAGGCGCCGTCGGGCTGAACGCGCGCTCCGTCGAAGCCGCCCAGCGAAGACGTGAGGGAGACCCAACCGTTGGAGCCCGCGGGCAATTGAGCTCGCCCGTGGACCTGGGCTGCTTGCTCGAGCCGAATCGATGCCTCCGCGGTCTGGCCCTGAGTCGTCGTCACTCGCGTCCTTCCCATGCTCGACTCGTCCGCGCTCGTGGCGACGAGCGTGATGTTCCCCGCGGGAATTTCCTCGAGCACTCCATCGACGCCGGAGACACGCATCTCATCGACGTAGTGTTCACCATCGACGAACGCCTGCACGGTCGTGATTCCCATCGCGCCCTCGAGCCGAAGATGAATGCGTGAAGCCGGGCCGAGGGTCATCGTCACGTGGCCAGAGAAACGACGCACTCCATTGAGCTGCGCACCTCTTCCCTGATTCGAAGCGGTGATCGACAGCACGGCGTCGCCAGGAAACTGCACCTGCGCCACGCCCTCGGAGTTCGCGTTGATCGACCAAATGCCACCCTTCTCATCTCGAGCCGAGACACGAGCGAGCGGAGAGGGCTGGCCATCTGCTTCGAGCACAGTCACGGTGAAGCCGGCCTCGCGCGGACCGAAGGCGAGCTGCACCTTCTGACGATCCTGACCTGCCTTGAGCTCGAGGCGCTGCATTCGGGAGGTGAGCGCGCAGCTCTCGTCTGCCGCACTCCCGCCGGTCAGCTGCCAGATGCCGGGACTCATCTTCAGCGTCACGCGCGGCAGCTCTGGAGGCACCGCACGAGAAATACGGTTCTGCCAGGAGTCGCCTTCGACCGCGCTGAGCGTGACCTCGGATCCTTTCGCGCAACGAGTGCGATCGAGCTCGACGTCGACCACGATCAAATCCGGCACCACGAGCTTCACTTCGCTGGTCGCGCCAGACTTCACGCTCACGGCGGTGGGGCGGTTGAACTCATCCTCTTTCCCAATCGCGCGGACGAACGCGGCGCCGGGTGCGACGTCATCGAAGGCAAAGTGTCCGGTGGAATCAGACTGAGCCTGTCTCTCGGCGGATCCACTGCGTGCACGAAGTGCCACGCGAGTCGCGAGGGGCGCACCGGTGGAGGTCTCCACGGTTCCAGTGATCTTTCCGAAGCGACCGAGGACGAGGTCGACTTCCACCGTGCCTCCGCCGAGGAAGAAGCCAGTCTCCAGTCCTCTTGTCAGACCCTTCGCTTCGGCTTCGAGATCGTACGAGCCGCGCGGAAGATTGCCGATGGACCACGTGCCATCGCTCGCGCTGATGGCCTGACCGCTGACCCCGTCGTCGTTGTGCACGCTCGCAACGACGACTGCGCCTTCCACGGGAATGCCGTCATCGCGCTTCACCGTTCCTTTCAACGTACCGCCCCTTCCCGTGAGGACGACGCGTGTGGAGGTCGTCGCTCCTGCGCGCACGAGCGCCACTTGATCCGCGGCGCCAACCCAGTCGCCCTGCTTCGCCGTGACGCGGTACGAGCCAGGCATCCGTTCGATGGAGAAGGTGCCAGCACTGCTCGTCTCCAACGAGTCGGCGCCCTCGGGATTCGTGATGGCCACCGTCGCGCCTGCAGCGACGCCACCATCTGCATGCACCACGACGCCCTCGAGAAATCCC
>CBIHPJ010000522.1:0-6768 GCA_966211295.1 uncultured Myxococcales bacterium
GCACAACCCGGTGAGCAGCAGGCCCAAAACAACCGCGAAGAGCCTGACCAGGATTCGGCGCAGACGGCGCATCATGGGTCGCTCCTATTCCCCGGGCTTCGCTCAGTCGAGGCGTAAGCGAAGACGCCCCTCTCCCTGGCCCTCTCCCCGCTGTCGCAGGGAGAGGGAAACGCGTAGAAGTCACTCCGAATGACGCGCCTGCCGAATGTTCCCGCGGCTTCGCTGCCGGCTCCGCGCTCCCAGGTGCTCGAGGCGAAGCCTGAGCTGCTCGCCGCCGTCTCTGGCCGGGCATCCACCGACGATCTCGATCGCCTGAGCTACGCGCGCGATCTCTGGCCGCTCGCGCTCCTGTGGATTCGTCAGGGCCGCATCCCGCCGCCTCCCGATGCCGTGGTGTGGCCGGGCAGCGAAGAAGAAGTGGGCAAGGTCATCAAGCTCGCGCGCCAGCGGCACTTCGCCGTGATCCCCTACGGCTCCGGCTCGGGCGTGTGCGGAGGCACCTGGGCGATCCACGGCGGCCTCACGATGGATCTGAAGCGCTTCGATCACATCGGCGAAGTCGACGCGGTGAATCGCACCGTCGAGGTCGGCGCCGGCGTGCTCGGTGAGACGCTCGAGCGAAAGCTCAACTCGCGCGGCTGGACGCTCGGTCACTTTCCTTCCTCCATCGCGTGCTCCACCGTCGGAGGTTGGCTCGCCGCGCGCAGCGCCGGTCAGTTCTCGAGCAAGTACGGAAAGATCGAGGACATGGTGCTCTCCGCGCGAGTGGTGCTCGGCACCGGCGAGCCATTGCAGACACCCGAGCGTCCGTTCTCCGGCCCCGACATGCTCCCGCTGCTCGTGGGATCCGAAGGCACGCTCTGCGCCTTCACCGGAGCGAAGCTGCGCGTCTTCCCCAACCCCCGCGGCCGCGTGTTCCACGGCTTCGAGTTCGGCTCGGTGGAAAAGGGTCTCGAGGCGATTCGGCTGATCTTCCGCGAAGGCCTCCGTCCCGCGGTGGTGCGTCTCTACGATCCGTTCGACACCGCGTTCGTCGGGAAGGGCAAGGTCGCTCCGCGCCCCGAGCTCTCGCCCTCACATCGCAGCTTCCTCCAGACCACCGTGGGCCCCGCGCTGCTGCGGCAGGTCACCAAGCGCACGCTCGGCCACCCGGGACTGATGAACAAGCTGCAGGGCGCGTTCTCTCGCAGCCGCCTGATCCTGATGTTCGAGGGAGATCCCAGGCGCTCCGAAGCTGAAGATCGTGCAGCGACCGCGATCTGCCGTCAGCTGAACGGAGACGATCTCGGCGAGGCGCCCGGCCGTGCGTGGTTCAAGAAGCGCTACGACGTGTCGTATCGGATGTCGAAGTTGATCGAGTCCGGCACGTTCGCGGACACCATGGAGATCGCCGCTCCGTGGGAGCACGTGCACCGCGTGTACGAGCGCGTGCACGCCGCGGCCTCGCAGTTCGCCTTCGTGCTCTGCCACTTCAGCCACGCGTACGCCGATGGCTGCTCGCTCTATTTCTCCTTCGTCGGCTCCGCTGAATCCGAAGAGGCGATGGAGGAGCGGTACCAGGCGCTCTGGCGCGCAGCTCTTCCCGCGGCCGTGAGCGCGGGTGGCAACGTGAGCCATCACCACGGAATCGGAATCCTCAAGGCGCAGGCGCTGCAGGACTCGCTCGGCGAAGGCCGCCACGCCCTGCGCGCGGTGAAGAACGTGTTCGATCCAGATGGGGTGATGAACCCCGGGAAGTTGGGCCTGTGAGCACTCCAGACACCAAGGGCTCGTGGGCGCGTTGGGTGAACGGCCAGCAGATCGCCGAGCCGCGTGACGAGCGCGAGCTGGTCGAAGTGATCCACGTGCTCGCGGATCGCGGAGTGCAGCTCAACAAGACCATCTCCCTCTCGCGCGCGAAGCTGACGAGCATCTCGCACGTCGCACCGGACTCGATGACCGTCACCGCGGCCGCAGGCGTGGTGCTGAGCGATCTCGATGCGCACCTGAAGCCGCACGGGCTCACCATCGGGCCGCTCTCTCCGGCGGCGATGTCGTTGCAGCTGGGCGAGTTTCTCGAAGGTCCCTACGCCGGAATGCGCTCCATCCCCGGTGGGCGCCTCGAGCCTGTGTGCACCGCGCTCACCGCGATCACCCCTGAGGGGCGAAAGCTCGAGACCTCGCGTTCCCCTCGCAGCGCCGCGGGACCTGACTTGAACGCGCTCGTGCTCGGAGCCCACGGCCGCATCGCGCTCGTCACCCAGGCGGTGGTGCGCTGCGTGCCGTACGTGGAGCGTGACGTGCGGGTCGCCTACAGCTTCCCTTCTGCACAGGCCTTCGTGACTGCGCTGCAGCGATCGATCGCCGAAGGTTTCTGGCCGTGGCGCGTGCACGCTGATTCGAAGTCGGGCCGCGTGATCGCAGAGATTCGCTGGGCCGCCAGCATCGGGAGCGTGGAGCGCGATCGCGAGCTCCTCACTCGCTGCGTGGAAGAGGTCGGAGGTCGCGGCGCAGGCGAGACCGATCGTGAAGGTCCGATCTCCGTCGAACACGAGAGCACCTGGGGCGCCGTGCTCGCGTCATTGGAGCAGGGCAGGGCGCTGCAGTTGTTCCGTCTCTCGCTCACCACCGTGGTGGCACGCGGCGATGTCGAAGGAGTTCCCTTGAACGAGCCGACCACCTGGACCTCACTGGGCGGACGCCTGCTCGCGTTGGATTCGCGCGGCGTCTTCGGAGGTGCACCGTGAGCGCGATGGATCAACACGGCCAGGCGTACACGTATTGCGCGTACTGCCCGAAGCTCTGCCGCTTCTCCTGCCCCGTCTCTGAAGCCACGCACACCGAGGCGCACTCGACGTGGGGAAAGATGACGGCGGCGCACCTCGTCGCCACTCAGAAGCGTCCGCTCGACGAGAGCGCTGCCAAGGCGCTGCACGCGTGCACGGGATGTGGCCGCTGCAAGAGCTTCTGCAAGCACGAGAACCTGGTCGGCCCTGCGCTGTTCGCTGCGCGCGAGGAGACCATCAAGAGCGGCAATCAGCCGAAGGGCGCCGCCTCCACGCTCGCCACCTTCAATCAGTCACAGAATCCGTTCGGTCCCGAGCTCGCCGCGCTCGTCACCAAGTGGCGGAGCGAATCGGCGGTCCGCTACCAGCTCTTCCCCGGCTGCAGCTCGCTGGTGAAGAACCCGCAGGTGATCGAAGACACTCTCGCGGTGTCCAAGGCCTTCGGCGCGCCGATGGGCGTGTCTCGTTTTGCTTCGCGTTGCTGCGGCTATCCGCTCTACGCCGCGGGAGCGCATGACGCCTTCCGCGATCACGCGCGTGCGAATGCTGAGGCGCTCAACTCCGTGCCTGAGCTCGCCGTGCTCGATCCCGGCTGCGCGCACACCTTCACCGTCGTGTACCGGGAGTTCGGCGTGGAGCTGAAGACCCGCGTGCGCACGGTGGTGGAGGTGCTCGAGGAGAACTTGAGCCACGCGCCTGCGAAGCCTCCGCTTCCGCAGACCGTCGGGTACCACGACGCCTGTCACCTCGGCCGTGGGCTCGGTCAGTACGATCAACCTCGCAAGCTCCTCGCGCGCGCCGTCTCAGGAATGCAGGAGGCTGCTTCGATTCGCTCGGAAGGCGGCTGCTCGGGTGGCGGTGGCTTGCTCCCGCGCACCATGCCGGAGGCCGCGGTGGAGGTGGCGCGGAGGCAGGCGAGCGAGGTCGCTCCGCAGAACGATGTCGCTGTCGTTACCGCCTGCCCCACCTCGAAGCGAATGTTCGAACGCTCGGGGAAGACGTCGTATGACCTGATGGCGCTGCTCCGACGCTGGGTGGAGTCCTGAAATGAAGACCTTCTTCGTCGTGAATCCCAAGAGCGCGAACGGCGCAACCGGCAAGCGGTGGGCCGAGCTCGCCGCGGGCATCGCGCGCACGCTCTCGGACTTCGGAGTCGAGTTCACCAAGGGCCCGCTCGACGCGGTCCACGTCACGCGCCAGGCGATCAAGAACGGCTACGAGTGCATCGTGGCGGTGGGCGGCGACGGCACCATCAACGAGGTCACCAACGGCTTCTTCGAAGACGGCAAGGTGATCAACTCGAACGCAGCGCTCGGCGTGTTGCCGCGCGGCACCGGCGGCGACTTCCGCAAGACGTTCGATTGGGATCTCGATTCCGACGCGGCGATCAGGAGACTGAAGACTCCGGACACGCGGCCGTTCGACGTGGGCCGCCTCGACTTCCTCGGACACGACGGCAAGCAGCAGAGCCGCTACTTCGCGAACATCTGCAGCTTCGGCGTGTCGGGCCTCGTGGATCTCGAGGTGAACAACACCTCGAAGGCGCTCGGCGGCACCGTGTCGTTCATGTGGGGCTCGCTGAAGGCCATGCGCAAGTACAAGGACCAGCGCGTGCGCCTCACCCTCGACGACAAGCCGCTCGAAGAGGTGATGGTCACCACGCTCTCCGTGGCGAACGGGAAGTTCTTCGGCGGCGGCATGAAGGTCGCGCCCGATGCCGACGTGAGCGATGGCCTCTTCGACGTGGTGCTCTGGAGCGGTTACGGCCTCAGTGACTTCGTCTTGAAGAGCAACGGCATCTATTCGGGCGCGCATGTGAAGTGGAAGGGCACCCGCATTCAGCGCGCGAAGAAGATCGTGGCCGAGAGCGATGACAAGGTGCTCATCGACTGCGACGGCGAGCAGCCGGGCACGCTGCCGTGCACGATGACGATTCTCCCCGGCGCGATTCGCTTGAAGGTCTGAGCGCGAGGCGAGTCAGCTCGCCGCGAGCTTGCGCAGGAACTTCTCGGCGTAGTCGATGCTGCTCTCGAGCTCGCGCTCGTCGATGTTCGACCAGGTGTCGGTGGGCGAGTGGTAGTGCCGCGGCGCGCCGATCACCGGGTCGATGCATGAGAGGCACACGGTGTCCCAGCCGCGCACGAGGAAGGGCAACGAGTCGCTCGCTCCGCTGGGGATGACGTACTTCGTGGCCTTGATCTCGCTCTCGGCGTTGGTGGCCTCGATGGCGGCCAGCAACTTCGCAGGCACGGCGATCGGGTACATCTCGCCTTCCTCGAGATAGCGCAGGGTGCCGTTGCACAGCGTGTCGAGGCCGATGATGACGGTCTCTTCCTTCTTCCACTCGCCGCTCTTCTCGAGCTGCTGCGCGAGCCGGCACGCGCCGCCAGTTCCCGCTTCTTCCGAGCCGGAGATCACGACCACCAGCTCCACGTCGTCGGGCAGGGAGTTCTTCAGGCGGTAGGCGAGCTCCACGCTCGCGGTGCAGCCCGAGAGGTTGTCGGCCGCGCCGGGGACGATCACGTTCCGGATCGTCACGTCGAGGTTGAGCAGGAAGGTGATGGTGGAAGGAATGGCGAGCAACCCCACCAGCCAGCCCGGAGCGGTCCACACACCGAGGCCCATCAGCACGCCCAGCATGCCGAGAAGCGCGATGCTGACGGTGCCCACTCCCAGCTGCTTGTGGAACCAGCCGAGCCCCTTCGGCGGCGGCTTGGTCGCGATCTTCAGCAGCTTCGGGTTGAAGAGGAATCCGTTGAACGCCGCGTCGACGTGCGCGACCGTGACGAGGCGGCGACGCATCGTCGTCTTCGCGGGCAGCGTGGCGAGCAGGTTCTGCGAATGAATGCGGGGGAAGAAGCTGCGCAGCAGGAGCGCCTTCCGCATCGACTCCAGGTAGTACGAGAGCGCGGCGAAGAAGTGCAGGCCCGCGGCGACGAACGGCCAGCGAAAGAGCAGCGAGGTTCCGAGCACCGCGATGCCGAAGTGCACCATCAGCCCGCTGTAGATGCTCCGAGTCCACCAGTGGGGGCGCCACTCGAGCTTGAAGCCGAGCGCCGACAGCTCAGCGCCGAGCTTCTCTTGCGCCTGCTTCTCGAGCGCGGAACCGGTCACCCGCTTCGGGCCCATTTCCTCGAGCTGCCGCAGGCGTTCGAGTGGCTTCAGTCGCGTTCCGGAACCGTCCATGGACCGCTCATGGCACTCCTTTGGTAGACCGGTCCACCATTCAGGAGGTGAAGGTGGCACTCGGAAGTTTTCCAGTGAAGTTGGAGCATCGCGTGGCGTGGGGCGAGATGGACGCCTTCGGCCACGTGAACAACGCGAACTACCTGCGGTGGTTCGAGTCGGCGCGCATCGCGTACTTCGAAAAGATCGCGGTGAGCATCAGCTCGCGAGATGCGAGCCCGTGGGTGCCGATCCTCGGGCGCGCGACGATCGATTTCAGGAAGCCGGTTCAGTACCCCGACACCGTCACGCTGGAGGCGACGGTGACGAAGTTCGGGAACACCAGCCTCACCATGGCGTATCGCGCGGTGAGCGCGTCGCTGGGGCTGGCGGCGGAGGGCGAGGCGATCATCGTCCTGCTGGACACGAGCGGGCAGAAGACGCCGCTTCCCGAAGATCTCAAGCGGGCCGTCGAGAAGCTCGAGTCCTGAAGGTCGGCCGCAGGCAGGTTGGAGGGCGAGCGTTACTTGCCGGTCCCGTAGCCGGATCCACCGCGGGTGCCGAGGTCTCCGATCTGCGGCCCGTTGGAGGTGGCGAACTCGAAGCGGCCGACGATCACGTTGGGGAAGAGCAGCTTCCCCTCGCGCATCACGGTCGCATCGAGGGCTTTCGCCAGCTCGCCGAACGTGATCTCAGGTTCGGCGCTCAGTCGAATCGTGTCGACGTCAGGGAAGGTGGCCTTCACCTCTGCGAGCTTGTCGTTCAGCGCCTTCTCATCCTCGCGAAGGATGGGATCGAGCTTGTTTCCAGACGTCGTGCCGATCTGGAATGTCTTCAC
>CBIHPJ010000523.1:0-6762 GCA_966211295.1 uncultured Myxococcales bacterium
CGAGCGGAGAAGCGCTGGTTGGCAACGGTGGGAACGAGTTCAGGTGCGAGAAGTTGAAGTGAGCTGAAGCTTTGAGGGAAGCGGTCGTTCAAGGCTCTGAGCGGTGCGCGTCGCGCGCGGGCGCTCGAGCTCGGACGAAGACCTCATGCTGACCAGGTGTTTTCCTCGAACCGGAGCCGGTTCCGGTTTGGGGAAAGAGAGCCCAGCCGCGACCGCTCCCGAAGCTTCGCTGAGCGAGTGAAAGAGAGCGCGCGCAGAGGGCCAGCTCGAATCGAAGCCGACGCTCGAACATTGAACGACTGCTTCCCTCGAGGCAGTTAGCCGACGGTCTCGTTCTCGAACGCGATCGGCGGAGCCGGCGTCTCGTGCGCGCGCAGGTGACGGCGCAGCGCGACAGTCGGAATATTGAAGTCCACCTCGAGCACGTACTTTCCGTCGAGCGGAAGCAGCCGCTGGTACATGAACGCGGCGAGCCCCTCGGACACACGACGTCGCTGGAACTTCGCGTCGAGCACGCCCGCGCGGTGAATCGCATTCGTCACGTTCGGCGCGCGGAAGACACAGAGCGCAAGCCGTCCATCCAGGGCGGCATCGAGCGCGAGATCGAGCGCGTGCGCGTCATCGACGAGATCGAAGCCCACCACGTCGAGCGGCTGCAGCCTGGTGGAGCGCGCGAAGTCGAGACCATCGGCGTCGTTGCCGTAGATCGACTGGCGCGCAGCTCCAGGTCCCGGAGTGAGCGGCAGACCGAGCGGTTCTTCGAGTGAAGCGACGTGCCGACCTGTGCGCGCGTAGTGCTGCAGGAGCGCGGCGTAGAGCGTGCTGCGTCCACTTCCCGGTTCGCCGCTGAGCAAGATGAGTCCGCGCTCGATGCGGAGCAGTGGCGCCTGCACCAGAGGAGAGAGTCCCAGCTCATCAAGCGTGGGAATCGCGAGCGGCAACGCCCGGAACGTCGCAGCGCGCAGCCCACGCTCGGTGGTGACCGTCACGCGGAAGCGGCCAAGCTCCGTAGATGCGACGGAGTGCACCACCGGTCCACGCGCGGCGAGCAGTGACGACGGAAGCACCGGGCTCACCAGCTCCGCAACCTCGTCGGGGGTGAGCTTCGATTCACCGAGCGCCTTGCTGCCGAACGCTCCATGAAGCGTGGGTGGCAGCCCCACCGTGAGCGTGAGATCAGTCGCGCCGTGCGCGCGCACTTCCTTCAGCAGCGTGGAGATCTGCGGACCGTCATTCCGCGCCGGCTCGCGCTGACTGGGAGCGCCCTGGCGCAGCAACACCAGGTGCTCTTCGGCCGCCCGCTCGGCGCGCATGCCGCTGCTCTCGAGCACGTTGATCAGCTCCGACTCCCAACCGAACTGCACCGCCTCGCGCGCCGCGCGCAGCGAGTTCTTGCCCACCTGCCTCGCGATCACGCGGAGAGGCAACGAACCGAACGCGTACGAGCCCACGCCCTTGCGATCGAGCCAGCCCCCTTCGAGGAGCTGAGTGGCGAGCGCGTCGTCACCGAGCGCGAGCGAAGCGATCAGATGAAAGCGCGACTCCCAATCCGTCGCGCCTTCGAGATCGAGCACCCCACCCGCCTCGCCACCCTTGAAGATGGTGGCGGCGAGCGCGGCGGCGGCATCATCGGTGAGCACCCCGGTGTCGGTGGTGCTCTCGAGGATCTTCGCCGGCACGGAACGGAGCTGCTCGCGCAGCGCCTCCGGCTCGAGAAACCGCGCGTGCAGGATCGACATCGTTTCTCCGTTCGCCTCTGTCGATCACCGTGCTGATGCCAGCGCGCCTCGATTCACTCCGAAGCGGCGCGCCCCGGCCTCAGCACGGCATCGACTCGGCTCACTCACATGTCGAGGCTGGCGTTCAGCGCGTTGTCTTCGATGTACTTGCGGCGCGGCTCGACCTCTTCACCCATCAGCAGCGCGAAGTCCTTGTCGGCCTCGACAGCGTCCGCGACCTTCACCTGGAACATGGTGCGGACCGCGGGATCCATCGTGGTCTCCTTGAGCTGCTCCGGGTTCATCTCGCCCAGACCTTTGTAGCGCTGCATCGCGACGCCCTTCTGCGCGTCGTCGAGGGCGTACTTGAGGACCTCCTGGTACGTGTTCGCGGTCAGGGTCATCACCTCGCCCGTCTTTCCCTCGCCGATGTGGAGGGTGTACGGCGCAGCGCCGAACGCCTTGAAGCTCTCGCGCAGCTCCACCAGGCCCTTGAACTCGGGCGAGGTGAGGAACGGCACGTCGATCACGGTGTGGCGGGGCGAGCCGTTGACCTCGGTGGGGATGGTGTACTTCTTCGCCGAGTGCTCGGTGTCAGGCTCGCGCTTGGTGCCGTTCTTCGAGAGCCAGTCGACCAGCTCGGGGTGACGCGTCTCGAGGTACTCGAGCATCGTGTCGAACTGATTCTGCGCGGCCTCGTCGTCCTTCAGCATCTCAGGCGTGAGCGAAGTCGACTGGATGAGCGCGTCGATCACGCGCGGATCCTTCTTCTGCGCCATGCGCTCGAGGCGCTTCTGGTACTTGATCACCTTCGAGAGCAGGCCCTTGAACTCCTTGCCGGCGAGCTCGGTGCCATCGGCGCGCTTCAGGGTGGTGCGCTCGGCGGCGATGCTGAGGAGGTAGTCGTCTCGCGCGTCCTCGTCCTTGAGGTACTGCTCCTTCTTGCCGCGCGTCGCTTTGAAGAGCGGCGGCTGCGCGATGTACACGTAGCCCTTCTCGATGATCTCCGGCATCTGCCGGAAGAAGAACGTCAGCAGCAGCGTGCGAATGTGCGAGCCGTCGACGTCGGCGTCCGTCATCAGGATGATGCGGTGGTACCGAATCTCTTCGGGCTTGTAGTCCTCGGTGTTGTTGCCCGCGCGCACGCCGGTGCCCAGTGCGGTGATCAAGGTGACGATCAGCTCGCTCGACAACATCTTCTCGAGGCGCGCCTTCTCGACGTTCAGGATCTTACCGCGCAGGGGAAGGATGGCCTGGAACTGCGCGTCGCGGCCCTGCTTCGCGGAGCCACCTGCGGAATCACCCTCGACGATGTACAGCTCTGACTTCGCGGGATCCTTCTCGCGGCAGTCGGCGAGCTTGCCGGGGAGCGAGAGCCCGTCCATCACGCCCTTGCGGCGCACGGTGTCGCGGGCCTTGCGAGCGGCGATGCGCGCGCGCGCGGCGTCACCAATCTTGTTGATGATCTTCTTCGCGGTCTGCGGGTTCTCGTCGAGCCAGTTCTGCAGGCGCTCGTTGACGATGTTCTCGACCAGGCCCTTCACCTCGGAGTTGCCGAGCTTCTGCTTGGTCTGACCTTCGAACTGCGGCTGCGGGATCTTCACCGAGATGACGGCGGCGAGACCTTCGCGCGCGTCTTCACCGCTCGGCTGCTCCTTGATGTCCTTCCACAGGCCGCTGCGCTCGGCGTACGCGTTGATGGTGCGGGTGAGCGCGGCCTTGAAGCCGCTCAAGTGGGTGCCGCCCTCGGGCGTGTTGATGTTGTTGGCGAAGGTGTAGATCTTCTCGTCGAAGCCCTCGTTCCACTGGAGCGCGATCTCGACCTGGATCTGATCCTTGTCGGCCTTGAGCGCGACGGGCTTCTCGTGAATCGGCTTCTTCGAGGAGTTGATGTACTCGACGAAGCTGACGATGCCGCCCTCGAACTTGAAGTCGTGGTTCTTGCCGGTGCGCTCGTCGGTGATGGTGATGTGCAGGCCGGCGTTCAAGAACGCGAGCTCGCGCAGACGAGTGGAGAGCGTGTCGAAGTCGTACTCCTTCACCTCGAAGATCGTCGGATCAGGATGGAAGGAGACCTTGGTGCCGCGCTTCTCGGTGACTCCGACCTCGGTCACCTGGCCCTGCGGCACGCCGCGCGCGTAGCGCTGCTGGTAGACCTTGCCGTTGCGCTGCACTTCGACGTTGAGCCAATCGGAGAGCGCGTTCACGCAGCTCACGCCGACTCCGTGCAGACCGCCGGAGACCTTGTACGCGGAGTTCTCGAACTTGCCGCCCGCGTGCAGCTTGGTCATCACGACGTCGAGCGTGTCCATGCCGGGCACGGTGGGGTGCGGACCCACGGGAATGCCGCGGCCGTCGTCGACCACGGTGATCGAGTTGTCGACGTGAATGAAGACGTTCACCTGCGTGGCGAAGTGCGCGAGCGCTTCGTCGACGGAGTTGTCGACCACTTCGTAAACGAGGTGGTGCAGGCCGCGCACGAAGGTGTCGCCGATGTACATGCCGGGGCGCTTGCGGACCGCCTCCAGGCCTTCCAAAACGGTGATGCTCGCAGCGTTGTATTCGGCCGGCTTGGATGCGTCGGAGTTCGGCGTCGTGGTGTCCATCTCGGGGTGATTCCTCGCTTGAATCGGCGTCGTACAAACGCCTGAAAACACGAGAATCGATGTACCATGTTTCGACCTGTTGAAGTGACCCTTTATTGGGCCCTAACTGTCCGAAATTACCCGTGATTTTGGCCTACCTACATCCGGCCAGCAGGACCCTCGATTCCGACCTGAAAATGGTTACTCAGCGGGCGCGGGAACGAGCACGAATTTCTGCAGGTACGCCTCGACCTCGCGCTGCATTTCGGGAGGCTGCAACAGGTAGACGTGAGGCTGCACGCGCGAGGCGATCTCGTAGATCACGAAGCCCGCGAGGAGCTTCTCGTTCATCACCGCGAGGAGGCGTTCGACCATCGGATCGTCGGCCTCATTCTTGTTCGACTTCTTCATGCCGAAATACATCGCCGCGAGGTTCGCGAGGCACTCCTGCTCCTCCGTCGCGCTGAAGACGTCGGCTTCGCTTCCGGTCTTCGACTTTCGATACGAAGGCTCACCGCGCCACACGCCCTTGCACACGCCCCAGATCAGCCAGTGCGTGCGGGAGGAGACGGTGATCGTGTACCCCTCGTTGTCCTTCTCTTTGAGCGGCGTGACGCGCGCTTGCGGCAAGAACGTGCGGCCTTTGAAGACGTAGCCGAGCTTGGGTCCGTGTACCTCGAGACCGTTCTGCAGGTTGGTGTTGTCGGGCGCCATCGCGAGCGCGCGCGTCCATGAGTCGATCGCCTCTTTCTTTCGACCGAGGGCGGCGAGCGCGTTGCCGCGAAACCACCAGCAGCGGTGATCAGCGGGATTGAGCTTGGTGGCCTTCTCGTAGCGAGTGAGCGCGACTTCGGGCCTGCCGCTGAAGAGCGCGGCGTCGCCCCAGTCGAGGTGGATTCCGTAGTCGTCGGGGTACTTCGCGAGGATCGCCGCGTAGCCCTTCTCAGCGCCTTCGTAGTCCTTCGCCTCGAAGAGCGGCTCGACCTTGTCGAGCATCTTCTCGATCTCCCCAGGACGTTCGGTGTTCTCGAGCGTGAAGGAGCCGTCCTTGTTCGGCCTCAACCGCGGAACGGGGATCGGCGGGTTGACCTGCGGCCAGGCGAGCGCGGCGTTCTGCTGCGCCCACTGCGTGAAGGCGTTCTTCTCTTCTTTGATCTCGTAGAGGCGCGGAGAAGCCTCCATCAGCTTCATCAGCTCCTCCGGCTTCGAGAACTTCGGAGTCGCTCCCTTGGGAACCGGTGGAGCGGCAGTCGCGACGAAGGCGGTGAGGGAGAAGAACAGAGTGAGCTTCATGCGGCGCAAAATACTCTTGGTCTGCACGAGCGGGCGGCGCATTAGCTCAGGCGCGCCCTGGCACTCGCCGCCGAAGGAGATTGAGGATCGCGTTCCGAGCAAAGCGTCCACGCCTTCTTCGCCTCGTCGTGGCGACCGAGAGTGGCGAGCGCGTCGCCCCATGCGAGTAACGCGTCACCGTCCTGGCCGACGTATTCGCACTGGGCGCCCTTCTCGAAGTGCTCGAGCGACTCGACGTGTTTGCTCTGCGCGGCGAGCAAGAGCCCGCGCCCGAAGTGAACATTTCGGATCGTCGATGAACGCGCTGCTCGGGTTTCAGCCTCGTGGAGAGCACGCGCCGCGTCGTCCCATCGACCCGCCGCACGTTCGATCGCGGCCGCCGAGAGGAAGTACTCACTCCGAAACAGGAGTGGGAGATCTTCAGGCGTCGCCTCGCGCAGCGCAGCCTCGGCAGCCTGGATCCTCCCAAGGGTGGCGAGGCACCACGCGCGATGACAGCTCGCGCCCGCCAACGCGACACGATCCATGGTTGGTTCACCGTCCAGCCTGGCCACTCCGTTCGTTGCGTGTTCGAGCATCGCCTCGGTTGTGATGCGTTTCGTGAGTTCGGGATCAGGTTCGGAAACCAGCCACGCGAGCGACTCTTCGGTTCTTCCGAGGTTGGCCATCGCCTCGCCTTCGTTCACGCGCAGAATCATCTCGAGGCTCTTCGACGGCAGAGCCGGACACAGACTGCGCCACGAGAGCGCCTCCTCGTAACGCCCGGCCGCTACTTCGAGGCACACGACTCGGTTCAGCGCTTCCAGCGAGATGCTTGAGGCAGAGCGTCGCAGCGCTGCGAGCTGCGCTCCATCGAGACGACCCAGGCAGTACTCGGCGAAGAGATGATCGATGGCACGAGGGAGGTCTTCACTGCGGGGCTCGAGCCGTTTCAGGCGATGGAGAAGCGATTGCTTCAGGCTCCACTCGCCGAGGAACCAGATCAGCACCACGCCCACCACCGCAACCGCGACCCAGTCCTGAAGCACACGCGCATCCCATCAGACCAAAGGCGAAAGTACATCTGCCCTCACCCCGACCCTCTCCCGAAGGGAGAGGGAGACAGTTGGGCTAGGGTTCGCCGCGTGGATGAGACCACGCCGTCTCAGCGCGAGGAGAAGTACACA
>CBIHPJ010000524.1:0-6757 GCA_966211295.1 uncultured Myxococcales bacterium
ACGATGAGAGCCAAGTACTTCAAGGGACGAACGGTTTCGCCCTCTGCCTCCAGCGAGTCAACTGTGTATGAAGCGCTTCATGGGCTTCCTTCTGATGGCAGTGCTCGCTGCAGCGCCGATGGAACACCTCAAGGTCGAGTTCAAGTTCACGCTCGCCAATCCCGACGGACGTCCCGAGCCGGAGCCGAGCAGCAAGGTCTGGTACTTCGAAGTGCCGGCCAAACGCGCCGACGACAAGTCGATGACCGAGCTGATGCACCGCATCTTCTGGGATCAGAACGTGGCGATGCGGCAGCGCGAACCGGGCGACCACGCGTTCCTGCGCATGGTGTCCTTCAAGTCGTCGAAGGTGGACCTGAACGCGGTGAAGAACTCGAAGGAGGACGAAGCGTTCGGTTGGCTCGACGCGCAGCGCTCCGTGGTCTGGGAGCCGAGCGCGTTGTTCATCGTCGACGAGCAGGGCCGCTACGACAACATCGGCGCCAATGACTACACCGAGCTGCTCGCGCACCGGATGCTCGAGAAGAAGCTGGTCGACGAGAAGGGCTTCATCGCGTTCTGCGACGCGCACTTCAAGAAGACCGCGGGCAAGGACATCTACGCGGATCGCGCGAAGCGGCTCGCGAACCTCACCGAGATCCGCACCGGGCCGTACCGCAAGAAGGCGGGCGAGAAGCCGATCGCCTCGGGTCCGATCGACTCGGCGATGAAGGCGATGAAGTAGTCAGCCGAAGACGCGCTCGATCACCTCGGCCACTCCGCCGTCCTTGTGCTCGCATTGCACCTGATCAGTCGCGAGCGCGCGCACTTCTTCAGGCGCTGACTTCATCGCGAACGAGCGGCCCACCACCTGAAACATCGGCGCGTCGTTGAACCAGTCGCCGACCGCGACCATCTCGTGCACGCCGATGCCGAGGTGCTGACCAATGGTCTCCAGCGCGGTGCCCTTGGTGCGTCCCGGCGCGCGCACCACCATGCCGCCCATTCCTTCGAAGCGGCTGAGCGGGAAAGAGATGAGGTGCGCGTGCTCTCCGAGCTCGGCGCGGATCTCCGAGGCGGTCGCTTCGATGTCGATCATCTGACCGACGACGATCGCCGCCAGCAGCCCCGCGTTGTCTTCCCACAGCGAGTGCGTGTGCAGGTCTTCGGTCTCTTCGAGCTGGCCGGTCCACGTCTTCACGTACGGAGCGAACAGCGCACCCGACGCGTCATGCACGATGCGATCGTTCGCCACGTAGTAGCGCGCCGCCTGGCGTCGTCCGAGCACGTCACGCAGCACCAGCGCGTGATCTCCCTTGATCGCGCTCAGATGCAGCGAAGTCCCGCACGTCTGCGAGTGACTGACGAGCTGACTCCCATCGACACAACCGAGCGGCCCCTCGAGTTCGAGCTGCAGCGCCACGTGCCGCGAGCCTGAGTAGAGCCGTCCAGTGCAAATGGTGACCGCGACTCCCGACTTCCGAAGCTCAGCGATCGCCGCGAGATCGCGCGGATGAATGGAGCCGTCGCGTTGAAGAAGAGTGCCGTCGAGATCGAGCGCGAGGAGCCGGTACGACATGGCTTCTCGTGTAACACGCGCTTCAGCGCATCGTGCCGTAGCCGTTGATCACCGACGAGCTGGCCAGGTAGGTCTTCCGGCGCACGGAGTCCGAAGAGTTGCCCTCGATGGTCTGGATGTACTTCTTGCCGCCACGCATGAACACGCGCTCGACCATGCCGACGTGGTCAGCCCAGCCGCCACTTCCGTCCCAGCGGAAGGTCACCGCGTCACCGGGCTGCGGGTTGTTCTTTCCCTTCCAACCACCCTGCGCCTTGATCTGGTTCGCGACCTGCTGCGCCGACGCGGTGTTCACGCGCAGGCCTGCCTTCTTCGCGCAGTAGCTCACGAAGTCCGCGCACCACGCCTCGGCGGGACGACCCATCGCGCGGCTGAAGGGATTGCTGTTGCCAGCGCCTTCGTGGAACCCGATGTGCTTGCGCGCCTCGGCGAGGAGCTTCTGCACCTTGCTCGAGGGACGGCTCGGAGAAGCAGGAGAAGAGGGGCGCGTAGGCGCAGTCGGGTGGCTCGGGGTGGAGCCGCCCGGCTTGAAGCTGTCGGTGTTCAGCGCGTGCCAGGTCTTCGGACCGACGATGCCGTCGACCTCGAGGTGGTACTTCTTCTGGTAGGCCATCACGGCCTTCTTCGTCTTCGGACCGAAGTCGCCGTCGATGGGGCCGGGGTTGATGCCCGCTGCCTTGAGCTCCTTCTGGATGCTGACGACGCTGCTGCCCTTCGAACCAGTACGAATCAGCATGGGAGCTCTCCTGTGCGAGGTCTCTGATTGTCGAGCGCACGATTTTTCCCGGCGGCGAGGGGATCTGTAAATGACTCTTAATTCCCGGGCGTAATTCGGTGCGTCAGACGGGGCGCCACGCCACGTGGAGTGGGCACCGCGACCGCGGTCCTACGCGGAGGTCTCCCATGCTCATTCGGCCCAACGGTTCCCCGACTCGCTGAGTGCTGTGACCTCGCAGGACCCGTTCCATTTGATGAATCGAAAATCTCGCCGGACCCGTTCGCCCAAAGCGACGCGGGAGCAGTCTGACTTTTCCATCGACCCCAACGCCTTTGATCGGAGCACTCGACTCGAACAAATCCTCATCGAAGAACTGCAGTCATTGATCAGTGACGAAGCGACTGATCCAGCGCTCGAGGGCATCAAGCTCCTCGCGGTGCACCTCGCTCCTGATGGAGGCCACGCCCGCGTCGCGTACGCGGTGATCAGTGAGCTCAGTCTCGAGCAAGAACTCGCGGAATCCACGAAGGCCGGACTCGTGCGCGCGACACCATTCTTACGCGCGCGATTGGCCGAACAGCTTCATCTCAAGAAGTTACCGAAGCTGACCTTCACCTTCGTGGGGGTCGCATGCCCAGAGTGATTCAGCCTGAGCGTGGCGTGCCGATTCAGGTGTGGGCGCGTTGGATTCCCGAGGGCGCGCTCGAGCAACTCGAACAACTCTCGGCGCAGCCGTACGTGGTGGAGCACGTGGCGGCGATGCCTGATCTCCACGTCGCGAATGGCGTGGCGGTCGGGAGCGTGTTCGCGACGATCGACGCGATCGTTCCGTCGGCGCTCGGTGGAGATCTCGGCTGCGGCATGAGCGCCGTTCGCTTCGATTTCCCCGCGGCGCGGCTGGGGCCTCAGCAACTGAGGCAATGGCTCGAGAGAGTGACGAGGGAAATTCCAGTCGGAGATGCCACCCATCGCTCCCTCTCCCTGCGAACGCGGGGAGAGGGGCCACTCTCGACCGGCTCGCTCGAGCACGCGCGCGAACGCCTCGTCCCGAGACACCTGGGCACGCTCGGTGGTGGCAATCACTTCATCGAACTCGATCGCGATGGCGGAGGAGACTTGTGGCTCCTCGTGCACTCGGGATCGAGAGGGCTCGGCTCCGCGATCGCCGCGCATCATCTGAAAGCAGCGGAAGCTCGCGGATTCCTCGCACCCGAAGCGTGTCTCTCGGATCTCGAGTGGGCGTTCTCCTTCGCTCGTGCAAATCGTGATGCGTTGGTGCGGCGAGCGGCGGAGTTCGTCACCGAGCTCACCGGAGTCGAGCCTTCGTTCGAGCTCGATGTGCATCACAACTTCGTTCGCGAAGAGCAGCACTTCGGGCGGCGACTCTTCGTTCATCGAAAGGGAGCGATCTCTGCTGAGCGTGGTGAGCGCGCGCTCATTCCTGGATCGATGGGCACTGCGTCGTACATCGTCGAGGGGCTGGGCGAATCCGCGTCCTTCCGCTCGGCGTCGCACGGTGCGGGACGGGTGATGACTCGACGTGAAGCGCGACAACTGCGACCTGAGCGCTTTGTTCAGAGCATGCGGCGCGTCGTCTTTGACTCGTCACGACGTGGGCTCATTGAAGAAGCGCCCGCCGCGTATCGCGACATCGTGGAGGTGCTCGAGGATGAAGTGGACCTCGTTGCTCCTCGCGTGCGGCTCGAGCCAATGGCGGTGTTGAAGGGGTCATAGATCGCCCCTCTCCCCGACCCTCTCCCCGCTCCGCAGGGAGAGGGAGGATTCGTTGATCACGAAGGGGATCCAATTCCCCTTCGTGACGATCTCCATGTGACCGCAGTTCGCCGGCTGATGAGTCACTCTCTTGCGGAGCTGTTGATCAAGCGCGGCCAACCACGCCTGCGACTTCGCTTGCGTGTGCTGTCCGATGATCCGCAGCGACGCGTTCGGACGCGAGCTGAGCCACTTCGTCCACGAGGCGGACTCTCCGTAGAACCCATCGAGGAGCACGACTTCCTCCACGCGCGATGAACGCAACCACGACTTCAGCGTGCGGTTGCCTCCGCTGTGACCGATCACCAGGACGGGACCATCGGGTGCCCCCACGAGAGAGAGCAGCTCGTCGAGATCTCCGAACATCACGGACTGATCAGGACCCGACGGCGCTTCCACCACCACGAACAACGCATCCACCTTCGACTTCGCGAACTGCGCCGCGAGCGCGTGGTTGGTGAACGCCGAGTCCGCGTCGTCGCGATAGCCGTGCACGTACACCACGACCTTCGTCGGCTCGCTGTTGGCTCGGCACCAGAGGTGCACTGGGCCGCGGCGGGTGGCGAGGCGCGAGTGCGCTCCACCTTCCAGCGCTTCACCAGGAGGACACGTGGACGAGAGCAGCGAAGCAATGATGAGCGCGAGCATGGCCCCGCGCAGTGCAGTGCTTGTACGGGCGCAGCCCTGGCCGGAAACCGTTGAAGATCCCGAGACTTACGAGCACGGGAACGAGGTCGCGCTCAGCGGCTGTCGTAACGTCGTGTTGCACACCGCTACGCCGTGTGACGATGCGAACCCGCTCGTGAGCAGCTCGACTCCCCGCCTCGCCGTGCTCTTCGGTCCGCGCCGCGGCGTCACGCGCGACGTGCATCAGAAGGTGCTCGTCGGTCGCACCAGCGACGCTGATCTTCAGCTCATCGACGAGAAGGTCTCGCGCGAGCACTGCCTCTTCGAGCCTCAAGGCACCAACGTCGTCGTGCGAGATCTCGGCTCGCGCAACGGCACGTGGGTCAACGGAGAACGACTGCACGGACCTCACGTGCTCGCCGCGAATGACACCGTCGGCATCGGTGAGACGCTGGTGGTGTTCTCGCCCGACGTCGAAGCGCTGCTCGCGCGCGATGGCGACTCGACGTTGATCATGAGCAAGACCGCTGCGCTCGGACTCACCACCAGCGCGGCCGAAACCCCGAACTCCGATGCGTGGGCGCAGGCGGGCAAGTTGATGCTCGAGTCTGCGCTCGCGGCGAGTCGCGAAGAGGCCGCGCAGAAGCTTGCTCGCGCCGTGCTCGCGGGGCTGAGCTGTGATCAGGCGTTGCTCTGCACGCGCACTGCGGAAGGAGCGCTTCGCCCCTGGGTCGGTCTGCCCGCGGGACTGGTGATGTCGATCAACCCCGCGCTCGCGGAGCTCGCCCTCAAGCAGCAGCGCGCGGTCTCCGTCGAGGAGTCGCAGCCGCGGGCGCTTCGTGACGAGGTCACCACGCGCGTCACCACCAAGCGCGCATTCGTGCTGTGCGCTCCGCTCACTTCGCCCTCGGGAATGTTGGGCGTGGTGTTCGCTGCACGCGCGACTCCGTTCGATTCGAAGGAGCTCGCGCTCGCGACCGTGCTCGCCACCGCGGTCGCGCCGTCACTTCGTGCTGCGCCGGTGAGCGCGCCTGCGACGCGGGAGGAGCTGGTCGCCGAGAGTCCCTCGATGAAGGACGCGGTGCGCATCGCGCGGCAGGTCGCTCCGACCACTTCGACGGTGTTGCTCACCGGCGAGAGTGGCAGCGGCAAGGAAGAGCTCGCCGGGTTGATCCACCGCGGCAGCAAGCGCGCTCAAGGTCCCTTCGTCGCGCTCAACTGCGGAGCGATTCCTCGCGAGCTCGCGGAGTCTGAGCTCTTCGGTCACGAGAAGGGCGCGTTCACCGGGGCGACTCAGCAGCACGCGGGTGTGTTCGAGCGAGCCGATGGCGGCACATTGTTCCTCGATGAGATCGGTGAGCTGCCGCTCGAGCTGCAGGTGAAGTTGCTGCGGGTGCTCGAGGAGAAGTTGGTGCAGCGGGTGGGTGGGCGCGCTCCGTCGACGGTGGACGCGCGGATCGTGTGCGCGACGAATCGTGATCTCGAGAAGGAAGTCGCGGCGGGGAAGTTCCGCGCGGATCTGTTCTGGCGGCTCAATGTCGTGCGCATTACCCTCGAGCCGCTGCGGAAGCGGCCGGAGGATCTGCCTGCGTTGGCCGCGCGATTGCTCGCTCGTCACTCGGCGGGACTGGGTCGACGTCCTCCGAGCGTGAGTGAGGAAGCGCTGAAGGTGATGCGCTCGTATTCGTGGCCGGGGAACGTTCGGCAATTGGCCAATGCGCTCGAGCGTGCGCTGGTGCTCAAGAGTGATGACGAACCGATCGCGCTTGCTGATTTGCCTCCTGAGTTGCTTGCTCCGGGTGACCTCGCAGCTCCGCATGCGGCGAAGCGGACTCTGGGTGAGATGATTGCAGCTCTCGAGCGGGAGCAGATCATGCTCGCGATGAAGCGCGCTCGCGGAGTGAAGGCGCAGGCGGCTGAGGCGCTTGGGATTTCCCGGCCCACTCTCGATCGGAAGATCGAAGAGTACGGGATTGATTGGTTGGCGGAGCAATCGTCATGAACTCGTTTGCGCTCCGCCCCTCTCCCCGGGCCTCGACCCCCCGGGGCCGGGGCGGGGGGAGGGATTGCTTTGTGAGGCC
>CBIHPJ010000525.1:0-6747 GCA_966211295.1 uncultured Myxococcales bacterium
GCTCGCGGCTCATTCAGACCACGATGCCTTCCCACCGCGACACCCACTTCGTCGGGTGAAACGAGGGAATCGGCTTGGGCTCGAGCAGCGGCGAACCGTTCTTCCAGAACGTCTTGAACGGAGGCTTCTCGCCCGACGTGTAGAAGTGCTTCAGGTACGCGAAGTCGCAGGCCGAATAGTCAGAGAGCCACTGATCGAGATCTCTCACTCCGGCTTCGTGGAACAGCTGCATCGAATAGCGGCACGCTTCGTACTCGTACGCGTGCAGGCGCTTCAGCATCTCGGCGTCCGCGTTCGGGTACAGCTTGTAACCAATCTCGCGCGCGGCCTCGTCGGTGTTCCACTGCACGGTGTGGCCGAAGAGGTGCGCGATGATGAACAGCGCGCTCTCGATGTCTTCGTCGTAGTCGACGTGAATCTCCGCGCCGTCGAGATCGCCGGTGAACGGATTCGGCACGTCTTTGATCCGAATCGGAATGCCGTACTTCGTCTCGACGTGCTTCTCGAGCACGTTGAACGCGGCCCGCAGCCGATCTTCCGGAGGCACCAGGGGCTCGGAGCTCATCAGTTCGCGTTCAAGAGCTCTTCGACCTCGTCACGGAGCAGCACTTCGTCTCCGAACTTCCGGCTGTCCTCGAGGATCTGCTGCAGGCGCTTGCGATCGGTCTTCTTCGAAGCGCGCATGCTGCGAACTTCCGCGTAGAGCGCGGCGAGATCGGTGGGGAGCTCTTCGCTCTTGCGCTGCCGAGCGATCGCCTCGCTGTTGCCCGCGGTGAAGCTGTCGAGCGCGCCGAAGTACTCGTCCCACTTCTGCGGATCGGCGGGGCCGCCCGCGACCGAAGGAATCGCCTCGGCCACCGCGACGTACGCCCAGGTGGACACCGGAACCTGGCGGCCGTGGTGCCACACGCGGAAGTCGACGACCTCGTGACCATCGACCACGTAACCCGAGGCCTCCACGCCGCTCGCGAAACGAACGGAGAAGCGGCCGCGCGTGGGCAGCTTCTCGTCGCCGATGAGCACCACCGCGTCGATGCGCTTGGGGATCTCGGTGCACTTGCCGTTGGTGGAGATCATCGTGGGACCCGCGAGCTCGATCACGCTCGCGGTGAGGCCAGGTCCCGTCTCCTTGCCGGAGCGGTGAATCTCACGCACCTCGCCGGTGATCTCGATGCGATCGCCACCACGCTTGCGGAGCACCAGGTGATTCACCGCGCGACTGCGCAGTGCCTCGTCGAGGCCGTAGTCGCCGCCGCGGATGTACGCGAGCGAGTGGCGGAAATCGGCGAGCACGTCGTTCAGGTGACGGAAGTCGCGCGCCACGAAGAGCTGCGGCTGCATGCGCGTGATGTCGTACGCGGTGTTCGCGCACTCCACGCTGAGCGGGAGCTTGCGAACTTCTGGAGTGAGGCAGTGCTCGGCTTCCCCAATCGAAGAGAGCAGGCCCGCTCCGTAGAGCTTGGGGTGATCGATGTTGCCGACGAGGCCGTACTCCGCGGTCCACCAATAGAGGCGCGAGGCGCGGGTCGACTCCGAGACGTAGCGCACTGACTTCGCGGCGGCATCGAGGCGAGCCTGCGCGTGCTCCACGTCGTCGGCGGTGGCCATCGGATCTTCCTTCACCACCGAGAGGTTGCGAATGCCCTCGAACAGCGCGCGATCTTCCGCCGACGCGATGGCCTTGAAGCCGACCTCCCCGGCGCTCTTCACGTACGCGGCGTACGCAGGGTCCGCGATGATCGGCGCGTGCCCGGCGCTCTCGTGAATGATGTCGGGCGCGGGCGTGTACATGATCGTCTTGTGGCTGCGGATGTCGGCGGCGATCGCGAGGATCCCGCGCGCCTGCATCTCGGTGAACACCGCGGGAGGAATGAAGCCGCGCACCCCCACGCAACGCCAGCCCATGCGATCGAGCTTCTCGTTCATCGTCTCGAGCCGCGGGATCTCTTCCATGCCGATGCCGGTCTCCGCGAGGCCGCGCAGGTACGAGCTGTGCGCGCGCGACTCGAGATGACTCGAGAGTCTGCGCATCACGTGACGCCACACCGATTGATCTCTCGGCGTGTACGACCCGTAGTCCTGGTCAACCACGTACCTTTGGAGGTGCGGCGGGAGTTCGACGCGGTCCGTGCTCATGCTGCCGGAACGTTTGTCACCCCGGTTTGAGAGGGGCAAGCCCGACTGCGTCGCGCTCTCGGAGGCTCTTTTTTTCGCCCACCCAAAAAGTCGATCCGGAGCCGGTAAATCGGCCTCGGATCCATTTCCATGACACCTACATCGAAAGCTCAATGGATCCGTGGGTTTACAATAGCGGATCGCCAGCATAGGGTGCCCGCGCTGTCAAAAAAGAGACAAGCCGCGACACACCTGTAGCGTGCTTTTGGCCGCCCACCAGGAGCTTCGATTTTGAGCGATGAAAAGCCGGAAGCTCTCCTGAAGAGCGCACTCGAGAAGATCCTCTATTTCGAGGCCCGCTCGTCGCAGCTGAGCAACGACGCCGACACTTCGCGCAGCGAGCTCGAGCGCTTCAAGTCTGACCTCGCCGCGGCCTCGCAGCGGGAGATCGAGCTTCGTCGCGTGGTGGCCGAGCTCGAAGTGCGTGTCACTCGCGCGCATTCGGAGCGGGAGGAGACCGCGCGCGTGGCCGATGCGCTCCGTCGTGAGCGTGCGGAGCTGGTGGGCAAGATGCTCGAGGCCTCGCGCATTCACGGGCTCGACCAGGCTCACGGCGTCGACGATTTCGATCTGGGCCAGTTCATCGCGCAGCTTCGCCAGGAAGTGCTCGTGCAGCGAGGTGGCTCGCAGCCGGTGCTCGTCGGTCACGCTCCGGTGATCGCGGACACGGTGACGGGCGCGGCGACTGAGTTGAAGGCGCAGGGCCGGCTCTCCGTGAGCGCGAACGATCTCGCCACGCTCACCGGCGCGCGCGAGTTCCCCGGGAAGAGTGAAGAGACGCTGTTCGGATTTTCGGTGCGTGAGCTCTCGGCTCCTGACGCGGCGGCTCGCGTGCGCGCGGCGGATCGTTTGAAGGCGCTTCGTCACCCTGCCGCGGCTCCCGCGCTCGCGACTGCGCTGCACGGTGAGTCGGAGTCGTCGGTGCAGGTCGCGCTGCTCTCTGCCCTCGCGTCGCTGGCGAAGGTCGAGGCGCTGCCGGTGGTGAAGCCGCTCCTCACCTCGGGCGCGCCTGAAGTTCGCATCGCGGCGCTGAAGGCGATGATCACGCTCGACGCTTCCGCGGCAGCTCCGCACCTCGCCGCCGCCACGAAGGATCCAGACAAGGCGGTGCGTCGTCGCGCGTCGCTGCTCGCGCTGGGACTCTCGGGCAAGGAAGCGCTCGACCTGGGGACGCAGGCGATTCGCGACACGGATGCGGACGTTCGTGCGCTCGCTGCGCTGGTGCTCGGAGCGAGCAACGCCGAGGTCGCGCGCCCGCTCTTGATGGAGGCGATGCGCGATGTGGATCTCCGCGTGCGTCGCGCGGCGAGCCAGTCGATGTCGAAGCTGCTCGGCAAGGACGTGACCTCGCTCGTCTCGCTCGACGATGCGCACCGTCGTCGTGAAGTGCGCCGTCTCTCCACCATCCCTGCTGCCCCCGTCCCTGTCTCCCTCTCCCTTCGGGAGAGGGTCGGGGTGAGGGCGTCCGTCGTAGTCCCCGCCCAAGCAATCGCGCCCAAGCTCGCCGCGCCTGTTGTGGCCGCTCCCGCCGCCGCACTGCAGCCCGTCACCGCGAAGGTCGCCGTCGCCGTCCTCGAAGAAGCACCCGTCGCCGCCGAGGCGACTCCTTCTCCCGCACTGCTCACGTCAGCAATGCGTGAACTCCGTGCGTCCATCCGCGGTCGCCAGCTCCCCGAGCTCGCGAGCGGCATCGGCGCTTCCACCGAAGAGACCATGAAGGTCTGCGGCGCGCTGATGGCCCAGGGCCAGATCGTCCGCCGCGGTCTCAAGTACTTCGTCGCCTGAGGGAACAGATGGATCCGATCCGCTACACGCCCAAAGAGACCGCTGACCTCCTCGGCATCACGCCCAAGGTGCTCGCCGCTGCTCTCCGCAAGGAGCAGTACACGCCGGAAGACGCGTGGGAGCTCCGCGGCAAGCTGCAGCTCGAGCCGCCCGCGCTCGGCACCCGCAAGCAGCTCTTCCTCAACTTCAAGGGCGGCACGGGCAAGACCTCGCTCTCCACCAGCTACGCGTGGCGTCTGGCCGAGATGGGCTACGGCGTGTTGCTCATCGATCTCGACAGCCAGGGTCACGCGACCAAGTGCCTCGGCTTCGAGGGCGAAGACTTCCAGAAGACGCTGCTCGACGTGCTGGTGAAGAAGACGCCGGTCTCGCAGGTGGTGCAGAAGTCGCCGCTCCCGAACCTCGACTTCGTGCCGTCGAATCTCTCGATGTCGACGGTCGATCTCGCGCTGATGCCGATGGCGGGGCGCGAGTTCAAGTTGAAGAACGCGCTGAAGGAAGTCGAAGCGCACTACGACTTCATCATCTTCGACGCGCCGCCGTCGTTCGGCCTGCTGAACCTGAACGCACTGATGGCGGCGGACGATTTGATCGTCCCGGTGCTCGCCGACTTCCTCTCGTTCCACGGGCTCAAGCTGCTGTTCGAGACGGTGAACTCGCTCGAGGAAGATCTCGGTCACGTGCTCGACCACGTGTTCATCGTGGTGAACAGCTTCAACGCGACGTTCAAGCTCGCGAAGGAAGCGCTCGAGGCGCTCAAGCAGCACTACCCCGAGTTCCTGATGCCGCAGGTGATTCGGCAGTGCACCCGGTTCGCGCAGGCGTCGAGCGAGGGCATGCCGATCTTCCGGTTCGATCGCGACAGCAAGGGCGCGGGCGACGTGCAGAAGTTGATCGACGAAGTGCTGAGCCGTCTGCAGGCGTCGATCGCCGCCAAGGCAAACCCATCACAGGCGAAGAGCGCCTGAAGACTTTGACCAGCAAGCAGTTTTTCGGAGGGCATCGATGAAGAAGGCATTCGACGCGAACGTGAGCCGGGCCAAGCCCAGGGTGCGCCTGGGAGCGCTGATGACCGAGGCCTCGCTGTCCGCCGCCGCGGTGGAGTCGCTCGCGCAGCAGGTCGCTCACGAAGCGCCAGTGATCCCGTCCGTGATGGAGCCGGCGGATTCGATGGACTTGAGCTCCGCGCTGAAGGCTCGCGCGCAGGCGAGGGCGAATCGTTCGAGCGCCGCCGAGATGCTCCAGGAAGCGCTCTCCACCGTTCCCGCGCCGCGCCCGACGCCGGCGGTCGAGGAGCCGCGCGCCGCCTGGGATGCGCACGAGGAGAACCCGCGCGCGTTCGCCGCCGCTGCTGCCGCGGCGCCCGTGGCGCAGTCGCGCCCCTGGGACGCGCACGCAGAGAAACCCCGCGCGGCCGAGCTGCCAGTGGCGCAATCGCGCGCCGTCGTCGCCCCGCAGGCCGCGGTCGAGGCGCCGGTCGCGCGCAGCGCTGTTCATGCGCCGGTCGTCGAAGCGCCTCGCGCGTTCGTCGAGTCGCAGCCCGTGGTCGAGGCGCCCCGCGCGCACGCCGAGCCGCCGCCGGCAGTGACGGAAGTGCAGACCGCACCGCCGCCGCACCTGGAGCAGGACACCACCGAGCGTCGCGAGCGTCTGCGTGAGCGCCTCAAGGCGGTGCGCGAGAATCCGCGTCCCGAGCCGCTGCCGGACACCGTGGCCGAGGCGGGCGTGCTCGCCGTCGAGCGCATCTCCGCGCTGCAGACCGAGTTGGCGAAGGCGCGCGCGATGAACCTCGCGCTCGCACAGGATCTCGAGGCCGCGCGTCGTCAGGCCGAGCGTGCGACCGAAGAAGCGCGTCTGCGCATGGATGAAGCGAAGCGGCTCTCGAGCGAGATGGAAGGGCGCGTGACGTTGCTCTCCGAGCTCGAGCGTGAGCTGGAGTCGCTCGAGGGTGAGCGCAACGAGTCGCTCCTCGCGCTGCAGGAATCGCGTCAGGTGCTGGAGCTCCGTGAGCGCGAGAAGCAGGAGCTCGTGGAGACCGTGGCGAAGAAGGACCAGGAGATCTCCGACAGCCTCGCTGAAGAAGAGCGTCTCGCCGCCGAGCTCGAGACCGCGCAGGAGGCGATGACCTCGCTCCGTCGTGGCGCTGATGCGCTCAAGGGCGAGCGCGACACGCTGGCTCGCCAGGTCTCCGAGCTCACGCGCGAGCGTGCGGAGCTGCTCGAGGCCCGCAAGGCGCTCGAGGCCGTGCACCGCGCGCTGTCATCGGCTGCGATGCGCTGACCGCTTTCTCCCTCTCCCAGGGAAACGGGTCGGGGTGAGGGGCGAGCGTGACTTCCGAAAAACACTCCGAGCAATACCTGAAGGCGGAGGCCCGCGACTTCTGGTGGAACCGTGACTTCCTCGAACTGATCGCTCGACGCTGGTCGCTCCACGCAGTGTCGTCTGCGCTCGACGTGGGATCCGGCCTCGGTCACTGGGGGCAAACGCTGCTTCCACATCTTGGGCCCGCGGCGTCCTTGACCGGAGTGGAGCGAGATCCAGCCTGGGTGCGCGAAGCCACGACGCGAGCGCATGCGCGAGGCCTCGCCGATCGCGTTCGCTATCTGGAAGGCGTCGCTGAGCAGCTTCCGTTCGCAGACGCCGAGTTCGATCTCGTGACGTGCCAGACGCTGCTTCTCCACACGAGAGATCCGCTCGCGGTCATCAAAGAGATGGCGCGCGTGACGAAGCCCGGTGGCCGGCTCCTGCTGGTCGAGCCCGTGAACATGGCCAACTCGCTCATGCTCG
>CBIHPJ010000526.1:0-6744 GCA_966211295.1 uncultured Myxococcales bacterium
TCACCAAGACGAAAACTAATGTTCAATCCACGCCGGGGCGGGATTCGAGCAGCGTGTATGGAGTCAGGACACTCCGAGCGGCTCCGCAAACTCAGGAGAGCCGCACTCGCGACGAGAGAACAACTCATCGACGGGGGACCCGTGCTCGCGTGCAGCACGCACAAGCTTGTCACCTTCCCCTACCCCACCAAGTACGCGTTCAGCGGCGGCGGGTTGAGCCCTGCTCCGTTCGTGATGATGACGAACCGAATGCAGATCATTCAGTTCGAGCACGAAGGCCGCCGGAAGACGCTGCTCTTCAATCCCACCGACGTCGATGGTGGGCGGGCGGCGACGTTCTACGCAGATCTCACGGCGACCTTCGGCACGTTCCTCTCGAAGACGGTGATCCCCACGTACTTCGGCACCGCGGAGCAGCACCTCGCGCGCGCGGGGCTCACTCCAGCCGACGTGGACTTCATCGCGTTCGATCACCTGCACGTGCAGGAGCTGCGAAAGTGGCTCGGCGAGTCGCCCTACTTCCCCAACGCGAAGCTGCTGGTGATGAAGGCCGAGTGGGAGCAGGTGAAGGACCTGCATCCCATGAATGCCGTCTGGTACGTGCCGCACGGCTGCGAGATCCCCGAGTCACGCGTGGTGTTGCTCGACGGCGACGTGCAGCTCGGCAAGGGGCTCGCGATCCTCGACACCCGAGGACACACGCGCGGGAACATGTCGCTGTGCGTGGTCACTCCTGATGGACCGTTCGTGGTCAGCGAGAACGGCGTATCGGCCGAGAGCTACGCGCCGCTGCAGTCGAAGATTCCGGGGCTGAAGGCGTACGCGGATCAGATGGGCTTCGAGGTGGTGCTCAACGGCAACACGCGCGAAGACTCGCTCGATCAGTACTCGTCGATGATCGTGGAGAAGATCGTCGCCGGCCCGAGCAAGCACGACCCGACGTTCCCTGCGTTCGCGGCGAGCTCGGAGCTGACTCAGTCTCTGCTCGCTCCGGGCTTGTGGCCGACGTTCAGCTTCACGCCGGCTGATGTCGGGACGCACCTGCCCGCGCGCACCTGAGACCAAATTGTCTCCCTCTCGCGCGGGAGAGCGTCGGCGTGAGGGCAAGTCATTCTGGCTTGCTTCTTGGAGTTACGAGTCCGGGGCTGATTGCACAGCCCAATCGGAGGAGTTCTCCAATGGCGTCGCGAATCGAAGACTACGGAATCGTCGCAAACGGCCGCACCGTCGCGCTGATCTCCAAGCAGGGATCTGTCGATTGGATGTGCATGCCGAACTTCGACTCGGACTCCATGTTCTCGTCGCTGCTCGGGTACGACGAGCACGGGCGCTGGGTGATCCGCCCCACGGTGGCCATCGACTCGGTTCACCAGGACTACGAGCCGAGCTCGATGATCCTCACCACCGAATTCACCACCGCCGGAGGCAAGGTTCGCATCGTCGACTTCATGCCGGTCACTGAAGAACGCTCGGGGCTCGTGCGCATCATCGAGGGCATCGAGGGCGATGTCCCGATGGAGGTGCTGCTCACGCCGCGCTTCCACTACGGCGCCGACAAGCCGCGCGTCTTGATGGACGGAGGCGCGGTCACGATGACCGCTGGCCCCGACTCGATGATCCTGCGCGGCGGAAAGTTCGAGCGCTCGCCGCAGGGGCTCAGCTGCGGAGTGACGGTGCGCGCCGGAGAGAGCGTGAAGTTCGAGCTCGCCTGGTTCGAGTCGCACAAGAAGGCTCCGGCACCGCTCGACATCAACGGTGAGCGCGAGACGGCTTCGAAGTACTGGGTCGAGTGGGCGAAGCGCTTCCCGTACCAGGGCAAGTATCGCGACGCGGTGCTGCGCTCGCTGATGACGCTGAAGGCGCTCACCTTCGCTCCGACGGGAGCGATCGTCGCAGCGCCCACCGCCGCGCTTCCCGAGGAACTCGGCGGCGTGCGCAACTGGGACTATCGCTTCTGCTGGGTGCGCGACGCGTCACTCACGCTCCACGCGCTGATGTTCGGCGGCTACGTCGATGAAGCGGCGGCGTTCGGCGCGTGGATCAATCGCGCGGTCGCTGGCGATCCAGCGGAAGTGCAGATCATGTACGACGTGCACGGCGGGCGGCGGCTCACGGAGTTCGAGCTCAAGAATCTGCCCGGCTACGAAGGCTCGAGGCCGGTGCACATCGGCAACGCTGCGTTCGATCAGCTGCAGCTCGACATCTACGGAGAGGCGCTGAGCGCGCTCTACCTCGGCCGAAAGATGGGCCTCCCCGAGGCGCGTGATTCGTGGGCCAACTGCAAGAGCCTGGTGAGTCACGTGGAAAAGGTCTGGCAACAGCCCGACGATGGCATCTGGGAAGTGCGCGGTGGACGTCGCCACTTCACGTACTCGAAGGTGATGGCGTGGGTGGCCGTCGATCGCATCGTGAAGTTGATCGAGGAGTACGGGCTCGGCGGCCACGAAGGCCAGGCGATGCAGCCGCACCTGCGCGCGCTGCGAGAGCAGATGCACGGAGAGATCTGCGATCGCGGCTTCAACACCCGGATCAATGCCTTCACGCAGTTCTACGGAGGCGAAGCGCTCGACGCGAGCGTGCTGCTGATGACGCACGTGGGGTTCCTCCCTGCTTCGGATCCGCGCATCCAGGGCACGGTGAAGGCGATCGAAGAAGGGCTGATGGAAGACGGGCTGGTGCTCCGCTACTCGACCGCGCACGGCGTCGACGGACTCGCGGGATCAGAAGGAGCGTTCCTCGCGTGCAGCTTCTGGCTGGCCGACAACTACGCCTTCGCGGGGCGCACGAAGGAAGCCGAGGAACTCTTCGATCGACTCTTGAGCCTGCGCAATCACCTCGGGCTGCTCGCCGAAGAATGGGACACGCGGAATCACCGCCAGATCGGCAACTTCCCGCAGGGCTTCTCGCACCTCGCGTTGATCACCACGGTGCGCGCGCTGCAGGGACCGCCGCCGAGCGCGTGAGCCGATCGAGGTCAGCCTGATAGGGTCCGCGGAGCCCATGAAGATCGAGACCACCGCTGAGATCGCCTTTCCGCGCGACATCGTGTTTTCCACCTACCGCGATCACCTGGTGGACATGGTGCCGTACCTCGCGAACGTGCGCGGCATCACGATCACCTCGCGCGTGGACGAGGGCTCGATCGCCAAGTTCGTGAACCGGTGGAAAGGCGGCGGAGAGATTCCGTCGGTCGTGCGGAAGTTCGTCTCGGAAGATCTGCTGCAGTGGGACGATCTCGCCACGTGGAACGCGCTCGACTTCACCTGCCAGTGGCAGACCGTGGTGCCCTCGTTCAAAGAAGCGGTCGATGCGCGCGGTCACAACACGTTCATCGAGAAGCGACCCGGAGTGACCACGCTCACGATCTCCGGAGACCTGAAGGTCGACGCGCGCAAGGTGAAGGGCGTGCCGGGCCTGCTCGCGGGCACCGTCGGTCCCGCCATCGAGGGCTTTCTGGTCGCGGCGATCAAGCCGAACCTGGTCTCCGTGGCGAAGGGCGTGGAGCAGTACCTGAAGAAGAACGCTTGAATCAGGGCATAGCGCGAAGGCGGAGTCACCAGCGGCTGAACGGTGGATCGATCGTGGGCTCGAAGGTCGACGGTGCTCCGCCCTCATTCGTGAGCGTGACCACGGCCGAGGTGGACTGGCCGACGTAGATCGCGGGAAGCGCCAGTCGCTCCGGCACGGCGACCAGCTTCGCGGGAGCGACCTGCGTGACGATGGGATTGCAGCGACACGCCGAGCTCAACGCGAAGAACAGCAACGACGGCAGCAGTCGCATCATCGAGAGCAACTCACGACCACGTTCAGTGGCTGCGGCATCGAGATCGCGCGCGTGCAGAAGTCACCACGGAGCACCAGCTCTCCGTTGTTTCGATCGGTCCACTGCCAACCAGACACTCCGCTCGGATCGTAGGGGACCACCTGCGAGCCGTAGGTGACCGAGATGCCGCCATCGAGATCGGGCACCGACTCGGTGAGGAACGCGCACGCGGCGACCTGATCGCGGATCGCGGTGAACGCATCCAACAAGCCCGTGGCCGAAGTCGCGGAGAAGTACGTGGTCGCAGCACCGGTGCGCGCACGGCCCCCGGCTCGCGCCATGGAGTCGAGCGCGGCGGTGAGCTCCGGGCGGAACTGCGACTCGATTCCGATCACCCAGGTGGGCACGCCCGCATCGAGGGATGATCGCAGCTCGTCGACCGCTTCGTCGAGGCTGGTGCAGGTGGGCTCGCCATCGGTCGCCAGCACCATTCCGCGCGCCGAGTTCGCCGTACGTCGGCCCTGCAACATGTCGAAGCCCACGCGCAGCGCGGCCGAGGTCGGCGTCGAACCGCGGGGCTCGGTGAGCGCGATGGTGTTCAAAATGATGCTCGCGTGACCGCGACCCGGCTGCAGCGCGGTGATGGCGGGCACCTCGCAAAAGTCCGCTCCATCGATGGGAAAGAACACCACTCCGAGCTGCATGGTGTTGTCGATCGCGGGCAACGTCTGGTTCAGCGCGTTGCGGAGCGCGTCCCACTTCGAGATCGTTCCGCCGGGGAAGAGATCGATCATCGAACCCGAGCGATCGAGCACCAGCATCACCACGGGCTCCGCGGCCGTGAGCGTGAAGCGTCCATCGATGCAGGGCTTGATGCCCGCATCGACGCCAGCGTCGGGCGCACCGGGTTCCACTCCCGCGTCGACGATGAGGCCCGCATCGACACCAGCATCGACACCAGCATCGAGCGACGGTCCCGCGTCGGGTCGAACGAACGTGGTGAAGCGCACGGGCTCGGTTCGGCCGCAGCCGATCACCAACACCACGCCCATCAAGATCCCGAGGAAGCGCACCCGCCGATCATACGGGCCATCAGCGCCTTATTCGATCCTCGATCAGATCTAAGGTTCGCCGCCCTGCGACCGCTGACGCTCCTCACCCTGTGTCTGTGTCTCGCGGCTGCCCCCGCCAGGGCCGAGGCATGGGCCGCTCCGCTGACCGACGCCGACCGCGCCTGGATCGCAGCTCACCCGAGGATCCGAGTCGCGCTCGCCGAGAACTCGGGGCCGTTCTCGTTCGTGGACGAGCGGGGCTCGCTGGTGGGCATGAGCGTCGACTACCTGGAGCTCATCACCGCGAAGACCGGCCTCCAGTTCGAGCTTCAGCGCACGCAGGGCTTCGCCCCGGGCCTCGCCGCGGTGATTTCCGGCGAGAGCGACGTGGTGATGGCGGTCGGAAAGACGAAGGAGCGCGCAGAGCTCTTCCTCTTCACGGTTCCCTTCGCATTCTCGCCCGACGCGATCGTGACGCGCAGTGATGCTCCCTTCATGTTCGACCTCTCGTTGTTGGCGGGACGGCGGGTGGGGATCGCGTCGAGCAGCGTCTCCACGGCGCAGTCCCTGGCGACGACCGCGCCCGGCGTCGAGGTCGTGAAGTACGCGACCATGGCCGAGGCGGTTCGCGCCGTCGCCAGCGGAGAGGTGTTCGCCGCGGTCACCGACGCGTCCATCGCGGCCTTCACGGCGAAGCAGGGCCACCTCACCAACGTTCGGGTGGGTGGCATCTTCAGTGGTACGGGTGACATGCACCTCGCCGTGCGGCGCGACTGGCCTGAGCTGGTGGCGATCTTCGATCGGGTGCTGCAGGCCATGCCCGCCGCGGAGCGCGCGCAGATCACCAACCGCTGGGTGGTGCTCGACTACGAGTCTGACCAGCGCTGGCGGCAGGCGTTCTCGATCTCAGCGGGGGTGTTGGCGCTGGTGGCGTTGGTCCTCCTGCTGGCGATTCTTCGGGCGCGGCAACGCCACGCCGAGCTCGCAGCGCGCCGGAAGATCCAGGCTGAGCTCGAGCAGGCGCATGCGGAGCTCGAACGCATCAATCGCGACAAGAGTGAGCTGATGCGCATGATGGCGCACGACCTGCGGAATCCGCTCTCGACGTTGACCTTGAGCATTCACAGCTTCGAGCAGTTGCGCTCGATGCCTCTCGAGACGCAGGGGGAGATCATCGGCGAGATGCGCGCCGCGCTCGCGCGCATGGTGGACCTCATCAACACCCTGGTGGACCTGCACGCGATCGAAGAAGGAAAGCGCAGCTACCGCACTGCCACCTTCGCGCTGGCAGACGTGGCACGCGACGCGGTCAGCGCTTTGACTGAGTCGGCCCACGCGAAGCGGCTCCGCCTCGAGGTGCGTGCGGCCGAGGGTCTGCAGCCGGTGGAGTCGGATCCGAGCGCGATGCGGCAGGTGGTCGACAACCTGCTCTCGAACGCCATCAAGTATTCGCCGCCCGGCACCGAGGTCCGCATCGAGGTGGAAGGAGACGCGCAGGCGCAGCGGGTGATGGTGCGCGATCAAGGCCCCGGCCTCACCGCCGGAGATCGCGCCCGAATCTTCCAGAAGTACGGGACCGGATCTGCGCGTCCCACCGGCGGCGAAGTGTCCACCGGTCTCGGACTGTGGATCGTCGATCAGATCGCGAAGGGCCTGAACGGGCGCGTGCGCTGCGACAGCGAGCCGGGCAAAGGCGCGGTCTTCACCTTCGAAGTGCCGCTCAATCGCGGTCTTCGATCAGATCCTTCGCGCTGAGCTCGGGAGCGGCGCGGCCGTGCTCGAAGTCGAGCAGCCCGAGCTCGGCGTACTTGGGACGAATGCGATCGCTGAGCAGCCCGATGCGCTTCAAGTTGGGCACCACGCGCTTGAACATCGTGCGGCGGAACATCTTCATCATCTCCGACTGCAGCACGAGCTGTTCCCACTGCG
>CBIHPJ010000527.1:0-6723 GCA_966211295.1 uncultured Myxococcales bacterium
GTCTGGGACCGATTCAAGCGCTCGCCGCCGAGATGACCGCGGATCTCCGCGCGGTGCGCGCGCAAATCGAGCTGGACCCAGGCCTCTCGACGCGCTTCGAGCTCTCCAGCAAGGGCGTCTCGTTCGGAGCGCTCGTGCTGAGTCCCGATGGTGGCATCGACATCTCAGAGCTGCGGGGCGTCGACGCGGATCTGGTGGTGAAGCCGTTCGGTTGGAAAGGCTCGCACGCGACGCTGCGGAGCTTCGCGCGTGCGGCGCTCCCCCAGCACCTGGCGATGGAGCCGTTTCCCTTCGCGCGAGAGGTCGACGCGGGCTCGTTCGCGGAGGTCGCGCAGAAGCCGTGGCTGCGGGACGGTGATGGTGACGGAGTGCCCGCGGAGATCACCGAGGGACAGCTCACCAGCCTCTCCGTCTACCTCGCGCTCCTCGACTCTCCGCAGCTTCGCCCGCCTCAGCTCTCCAATACCCGCGCGGCATGGTCTCGGGGGAGAGAGGTGTTCGGGAAGCTCGGGTGTGAGAGCTGCCACAAGCCCGGGCTGCAGCTGCAGAACACGAAGTGGACCGAGCGCGCGGAGGAAGCGGATGGCGGGCTCACGGTCGACCTGCTCACAGACGTGCAGGTGCAGCCGGCGCTGGAGCAGCTCGATTACGGGCGGCCGTTCGAGGTGCCTCTGTTCTCTGATCTCAAGCGGCATGATCTCGGCGCGGCGCTCGCGACTCCGGCGATCGATGGTGGGGTGGCGCCGACGTTCTTCGTGACTCGGCCGCTCTGGGGCATCGGTACGCGTGGCAATGCGTATCTGCACGATGGTCGCGCTCGCACGCTCGATGAGGCGATCGTCGCGCATGGTGGGGAGGCGCAGGCGAGTTCCGATTCATTCCGGTCCTCGTCAGCTGAAGATCGTGCGGCGGTTCGGGTGTTCCTTCTCTCACTGAGGAGACAACCGATGGCGAGGTTGACTCCTTGAGGGAGTTCCTGGTTGCTGTTCTGTTTTTCAGCGCGTGCACGACGCGGCTCGAGCTGCCCGTGGAACCGCGGCTCTCGGACGAAGAGGCGATGGCCCAGGCCTTCGCGCGCGCAGACGACGCGATGGAACGGCAGATGCGCGAGGCGCTCACGCCCGGCATCACCGCAACACAGCGGCGAGCGAGGCTGGAGAGCGGCTCACCTGGTGCCCTCCTCGATGAAGGACGCTGGCTCTTCGTCACCGACAGTCCGTGGCACGGCAACACGCCTGCGCCGGTGAGGCCGCTTCACCTCGAGGGCCAGACTTCCGCCGATGGCACCCGCTGCATGGGCTGCCATCACACGGGCGGTCCTGGGGGCGCGGGCGCATTTGCTGACCGCACCTTCATCGACGCGAAGGGCGATGACGTCACCACCGCGACGGTGCGCGCTCCGCGCATGCTCGCCGGTGCCGCGGTGCTCGAGCTGCTCGGCGCCGAAGATTCGACGCGCGTTCCCTTCGGTTGGGCTCCCGGAGGCGCGCGCACGCTGCGCGCTCACGTCGAACGTGGCGTGCGTTGGCACCTGGGAGAAGACGCGAACGACCTCGAGCTCGACGCGTTGGTGATGGCGATCGCCGCGATGCCGCTCCCGATCGAAGAGCCGATGGAGCGCGACTCGCTTCGCCAACGGCTCCCTCACGGCCGCGAGCGCTTTACGACCTACGGTTGCGCGAGCTGCCACACGCCCTCGCTTCCGCTCACCCGCTTCGATCTGCCGCTCTCGGGACGACGCATGCTCGCGCTCGAGAGCTCGATTCGTGCGCAGCTCGGCGCGATCGACGGCCCCGTCGCAGTGCCATTGTGGAGCGATCTGAAGCCACATGATCTCGGCGCTGGCACCTTCGTCACTCCGCCGCTGTGGGGCATCGCTTCGCGCCTCACGTTCCTGCACGACGGCCGAGCGAGCACGCTCGACGAAGCGATTCGCGCGCACGAAGGAGAAGCGGCCAAGGCGCGAGCTGACTGGGAAGCGGATCAGGAAGGGCGGCGCGATCTCACCCTGTTCCTCCTCACGCTGACGCGGCCCACTCGACTGGAGAGCTCGTTGTGAACGCCCTGCTCCTCTTGATCCTCGCAGCGACGCCGCCCCCTCCGGGCTACGCGGAGAAGGTTCGCCCCATCCTCCTCGCGGCAGGCTGCGCCAACGGCTCGTGTCACGGCTCGACGCTCGCCCCGCTCAAGCTGCTCGATCGTCCCGTCTCGCAAACCGAAGCTGCCGCCGAGGCCGTGGAGGCGTGGTCTCTGGTCGACGTGAAGAGCGCGAAGGAGAGCACGCTCCTCCAGAAGGCCTTCGGCGCGCGCGAACACATCGGGGGAAAGAACCTGGAGCCTGGGTCCTGCGAGGTGGAACACATCGTCGCGTGGATCGAGGGGAAGGATCCGTCATGCGCGCTCACGCTGCGAGAGCGCTCCCTCCCGAGGCCCATGCAGGGTCCGCTCCCGGTGGAGACGGATCGCTTGATGGCGAGCTGCGCCACCTCGAGTTGTCACGGAGGCCCCGCCGCGCCTCGCCTCGTGAACGGTCCCGAAGCGCGCGCTCAGAACGCAGGACCACTCACCGCGTTCGGCAACGGCTTCGCGCCCACCACGAGCCGCCTCTTCGGAGCGCTCACCGGGAAGAACAAGCACCCGGTGCTGCTGAAAGATCCGACGTCGCTCGAGGGACGCGCGCTCTTCGCGTGGATGTCAGGGGAGACGCTCGCGGCGCCGAAGAAGCTCCCTTCGCTTCCCGTGTTCCGCACGTCGGTGCTGCCGCTCTTCGTGCGCCGCGGCTGCGCGCAGTCCACCTGTCACGGAGGCGTGGGCAGCGGACTTCTCGCGCCGACCGGAGACGAGACCGCGACCGACACCTACTTGCGCCTGATGCCTCGCCTCGCCAACGGCACGCTGTGGCCGAAGGTCACCAACTCCGTCGCGCACGGAGGCGGCCTCGTGCTCGGCGCGAAGGACGACTGCGTCGCGTCGCAGGTGCAGGCGTGGCTCGACGGCAAGCCGCTGAAGACCTGCAAGCCGCGCCCGCCTCCGAGCGAAGCCACCTTCGCTGAAGTGGTGCAACCCGCGTTCGAGACGCTCAAGTGCACCAGCTGTCACAAGCGGGGCGTGGGCGGCATGACGCTCACCGACGCGAACGGAGACGCCTCCGTGGTGAAGGCGAACTACGCGGCGGTGCAGCAGTTCATCGATCTCGACTTCCCGCCGGTGTCGCACGTGCTGCTGCGCGTGCGAGAGCCGTGTCTGCAGTCGCGGATTCTCGCGTGGATCGCCGGCAAGGGTCAGCCGACCTGCACCATCGCTGCGAAGTGATCAGCGCCTCCGCGTGATGGTCAGAATGATCAGCAACACCAGCACCACCGCGTCGAACGCGATCGCTCCCGCGGTGAAGTTCATCGCGCGTGAGATGCCGTCAGCGAGGTAGCGCGACTTCTCCGACGGAGGGAGGTTCTCCACGCTCTTGAATGCGTAAAGCAGGCCGAAGCCCGTGCCGAAGAGCGACACGCAGAACGCGATGAGGATCAGCCACGGCAAGAAGCGCAGCCACGGCGGCGTGCCCGGCTGCTTCTTCAGCCACCACGCCCAGAAGAAGAGGATGACCGCCAGAAGATCCACTGTTGGCCCCTCACCCCGACCCTCGCCCCGCTTCGCAGGGAGAGGGAGCAGAGCTCGTCAGTTGATCTGCAGGTTGGGCGCGGCGACTCCCGTGGTGCCTGAGCCTGCCACCAGGGCAGCGGGCATGTTCACGCCACCCGCGCCACCGAAGCCCGGCGCGCCAGTCGTGCAGCTGTTCATCGCGTACGTGAAGGTGACCGTGCCGCTGCGCGCGAGACAAGCGCTGGGCCCACCTCCGCCGCCGCCACCCGGAGCTCCGGGCCCGCCATTTCCTCCCGAGCCTCCCTGGCCACCGCTCTTGCCGTCGTCTCCGCTGCCTCCGGGGAGACCGCCCCCGCCGCCGAACTGAGCCGCGGCTCCGTTTCCTCCCACGCCGCCGTTGCCTCCAGTGCCGCTGGTGATCTCGTTCTGCGCGACCACCACGCTGCCAGCAGTCGCGAAGACCCCGAAGCTGCCTCCGCCACCCTGGCCGCCGAGGCCGCGATTTCCTCCGACGCCTCCGCACCCGCCGGCACCTCCACCGCCGCCTCGGTCAGCGTTGCAAATGCCGCCGCCGGTGATGCCGCCACCTCCGCCTCCGCCTCCTCCGCCACCTCGGCCGGGCAGTCCTGTGCTCCCGGCGTTGCCCGCGGAAGGTGCGTAGAAGCCAGACGCGATGGTTCCCAGCGGGGCGCCTCCGGTGCCCGGCGTACCCGAGACTCCGCTCGAGCCGACCGAGCCCACCACGCCGCCCGTGGCGGCCGGTCCCGAGAGGCAGCCGCCCGCGGTGCCGCCCGTTCCACCCGTAGCGCCTCCGCTTCCCACCAACCCCGTCTGACCGTTTCCGGTGTCGTAGCCACCTCGACCACCGGCGCCGCCCGGTTCGCTGCAGGCCGCAGCAGTCCCGCCAAGGCCACCAGTCGAGGTGTTCGAGCCGCCGGCAGTGCCGGGGTTGCCCGCGGTCGCAGTGGGGTTCGCCTGAGGAGCGCCCGGCGAGCCCGCGGCGCCCGCGCCGCCCGAGGCCACGGTGATGGTGTCGTAGCGAACGAAGAGCTGTCCGGTGCCGCCCTGGAGGATCACTCCGTAGATGCTCGAGCCCGTGGCCGGATTCGCGAGCGCGTTGAGGGTGAGCCCTTCGACGTGAGTCTCCTGATCGATCTGCTGCGCGACGATCACCGAGCCAATCGCCGCGATCGTCGTCGTCACCGAGCTCGATCGCTTGAACTTGAAGTCGGGATTGTTCTCGTCGAATCCACCGTAGAGGCTGATGCCCGAAGCGATCTGCACGGTGCCGTTGAAGGTCGCGCCGGCGAGGCACACCGCGGGCACCCCGTTCGCAGAGGCGACCGTCATCGCGGCGGCGATCGTCCTCACCGGGCGATCACGCGTTCCTGGATCCACGTCGAGGCCCTGCGAAGGCGAGACGTAGACGCACGCGGCGGCCACTCCGTCTGAGCCATCGCAGTTGTCATCGGTGTAGTTCGGATCGATCGGATCCGAGGTCGCCGACGTGCGCGTGCATGCGTACTCGCAGCCGCAGGTGCCCGTGAGCGGATTGCCGTCGACGTCCCAGAAATTCGCGGGGCAGCCAGCCATGCAGGGATCGGTGTGGGTGATGATTCCCGTCATCGGGTCGCACGCGTCCACCGTCGCGGGGTTGTTGTCGTCGATGGCCACCGGAGTGTGAGCAACGCCCGTCATCGGATTGCACGAGTCGACGGTGCACAGGTCCGAGTCACTCGTATCGACCGGCGTGTGCATCGGACCGGAGAGCACGTCGCAGGAGTCGATCGTGCACACGTTCTGATCGTCGTTCATGAGCGAGGTGTGGCGAACCTGGCCCGTCACCGGGTCGCACGAGTCCATCGTGCACGCGTCTTGATCGTCGACCACCACCGGAACGTGCGTCACTCCGAGCGCGTTGGTGCACGCGTCCGTCGTGCAGGGATTTGCGTCGTCGACCGCGACGGGCACGTGCGCGACTCCCGTCGAAGGATCGCAGCTGTCCGTGGTGCACTGATCGTCGTCATTGAAGAGCACCGCGACGTGCGTGACCCCTCGAGTCGGGCTGCACGCATCAGTGGTGCACGCGTTGCCGTCGTCGATCACGAGAGGGACGTGACGGATGCCGACGCTCGGCTCGCACGAATCATCGGTGCACGCATCGCCGTCATCGATCACCGCGTCCGCGTGCATGCACTGCCCCGAGACGCACTGATCAGCGCTGCAGGGATTCTGATCATCGCAATCGACGTCGCTGCTGCATTGACCCGCAACCGGAGGCGCCGAGCAGTTCGCCAGCGAGAGCGAGAGCGCGACGAAGACGAATCGAACCGAGGTGGAGCGCACGGGCATGAGGCCCGTCGTACTCCAACCTCAGCCCTTCTTCTTCTTCGCGGGTGCCTTCTTCTTCGCGGCCTTCTTCTTCGTGGCCGCGGTCTTCGCAGGGGTCACAGTCGCCTCACCTCGCTCCGCCGCCAGCTTCTTGAGCAGAGTCTTCGGAGCCGTGTGCTGGTAGCTCTCCTCGATCCACTGCGCGACGAGCTCCTGCGGAATCGGTCCCTTGGGGAACTCCGCGCCGATCCACCCGTACTTCGCCATGCCGTACGAGGCGGGCTTCACGAACGGCAGCATCAGCGCCGCGCCCTGCGTGTCTTTGAGCTTCACCGAGAGGTACGTGCCGCCCTTCTCGCCGTCGCCGAGCCACACGTAGACCTTCTTCTTCACCCGGTAGACCTCGTGGTCACCGAAGAGAAAGGCCTTCTCCCATTCGGGGTACTTCTCGCAGAGCGAACGGATCACATCGAGCGGCTTGGCCATGCGCGAAGCCTACTCTTTCAACGGCGGGTGCTTGGCCAACCAATCGTCGGCCTCGTCGAAGTACGCCTTGTAGTTGGGACCCTTCGCGTGGAACCACTCGCTCACGGCCTTCACCATCTTCACCGCTTCGTTGCGCGTCTCGGGTGAGTGCCACATCACGCGCGCCAACTCGTAGCGGGTGATCTCGGCGAGCATCGGCTTCGCCTTCGACTCCTCGAGAATGTCGAGCGTCTGCTTGAGCACCTTCGCTGCTTCTTCGTGGCGGCCGAGCTCTTCGAGAATGCTCCCGTACGTGGAGAGCTCGGTGGT
>CBIHPJ010000528.1:0-6705 GCA_966211295.1 uncultured Myxococcales bacterium
GGCGTTGCTGGGGCGGATCATCAAAGAGAAGCGGTTCCGCGCGAACGCGGTGATCGGCTTCTGGCCCGCGAACTCGGTGGGCGACACGGTGGAGCTCTACTCCGACGAGTCGCGCTCGAAGGTGATCAGCCGCTTCCACATGCTCCGTCAGCAGGCGGAGAAGCAGCCCGGCCAGTTCAACCTCTCGCTCGCTGACTTCATCGCGCCCAGGGACAGCGGCCGCATCGACTACTTCGGTGGCTTCGCGGTGACCGCGGGTCTCGGCGTGGAAGAGTTCGCGCAGAGTTTCCGCAAGCAGCACGACGACTACTCGGCGATCATGGTGCAGGCGCTGGGCGATCGACTCGCCGAGGCGTTCGCGGAATACATGCACAAGCAGGCGCGCGTGCTGAGCGGGTTTGGTCGTTCCGAAGATCTCAGCAACGAGCAGCTGATCCGCGAGGAGTACCGCGGTATCCGCCCCGCGCCGGGTTACCCCGCGTGTCCCGAGCACACCGAGAAGGGCACGCTGTTCGCGCTGCTGAACGCGCCGAGCTCGGGCATCACGCTCACCGAGAGCTTCGCGATGAACCCGGCGTCTTCGGTCAGTGGTTTCTATTTGAACCACCCCGACGCGAAGTACTTCGGGCTCGGGAAGATCGGCCGCGACCAGGTCGAGGACTACGCCGCGCGCAAGGGCTGGAGCTACGAAGACGCGGCGAAGTGGCTGGGCCCGTCACTCGACGAGTCGAGCAGCGGCAGCACCGCGGCAGCGTAGGACCTGATCAGTAGCGCGCCCTTGCCGGTGGGCTGTTGATCAGGTGCCGCTCGGCGACCTGCAGAACGACGACCTTCGGGTGGTGCTGCTGCACGAGCGCGCGGTAGTTCGGAAAGCTCTCGAACGAGTCGTACTCGTGCTTCACCTGCCAGGTGGGCGAATACGCCTGGTGCCAGTACGGAGAGATGAAACCGCCCATCGAGTCGCGCAAGATGAGCGCAGACTTGCCCGTCCACGACTGGGCGACGGTGGTCGTCATCGGCAACCAGGCGCCATCGAGGTTCGTCGTCCCAGGCACTTTCTTCATCTCGCCCTTCGCGTCGGTCCAGGTGACCTCAGCGAGCGGCTCACTGAAGTTCGGAACCGCCCAATCAGCACCCGGGCTCTTCTGCCCGAAGCTGGCCCACTCGTTGAAGTCCCCGACCACCTGGTGGCCGGTCACGCTCGGAATGCGCAGCGGCGGGTCGCGCGGGTACATGAGGTTGACGCACTCGGCGATCTGCCTCCATCCGATGTAGCCGCCGGAGTCAGTCCAGTGACTGTTGCTCCAGCTGAAGAGATGAAGCTCGGGAGTCTTCGCCTCGCGCAGCTTCGCTCTCAGATCGATCACCGGGAGTTCACCGGCCACGCTCATGAACTGATCGAGGACCGTCGAGCCTCTGAGCGTCGCCATCCATGCAGGGAGCTCTTCCGGGTACACGCTCGAGGTCGAGGGTGTGATCACGATGTAGAACTCGATGCCCTCAGCGGCGAGACCGTCGCGAATGGACCCGTAGTAGCTGACCCAATTGCTCAACTGCCCGCGGCTGAGCGTGGCGCGTCCCACCGCCTGGGACGCGGACTGCTCGATCACGTCGCTCCAGAAGATCCACCCGTTGGGACCGACGAGAAACGGCTTGCCGACCTCCTCACCGTGCTGCTGCCACAGCTTCTCTGCGGAACCGTCTCCGGCGAGCCAGGGTTCCTGCGCAGGCGGCTTCAGCTGAGGGCGGCAAGCCGAGGCGATCGGGCCGGCAGCCGTCGAGGGTGACGGAATGGGGTGCGCCCTCGTGCGCGCGCGCTGGAAGAGCGCAAGGGCGGTAGCGGCAGCGACGACACATGCGAGTCCCAGGGCAGCGCGTTTCAACAGCCGCTCTCTACGACAACTTCGCCCCGGAAGCAGGCGCGCGGTCAGGGGCCGCGCCTCGAAAAGCCGAGACTCATTCGCCGACGGCGACGTAGCGATCGTCATCGCCGTCGAAGCGCTGCTCTTCGACGACGACGTTCGGCAGCGCGGCGGTCAGCTTCGCTCCGCTCTCGTCGAGCAGGTTCTCGGACAGGTCGAACCGCTTCAGGTGCGCGAGCTTGTCTGCATGCTGCAGAACGACCTCGGCCTCGGAGTCCATCAACACGCCACGCGAGAGATCGAGCACCTCGAGCCTGGGCAGCAGCTTCGACTGAAACAACGCCGGCAACAGCTCGTCCGAGAACTCGCAGTTGATCAGGCCCAGGTGCTTCAAGCCTGAGTGGACCTGTCCATCGAGGAGCGGCTGAATCACCGCCACGCTGCCCTCGGCTCCGTAACCCTCGCTGCCGAACCACAAGTCGAGCCGCTCCAGCTTCGGCCACTTCGCCCGCAGGATCGCGCGCAGCTCGTCGCCCGCAAGCCCGCCCGACTCGCGGATGAACGTCTTGAGCGATGGGAGTTCGAGGTCGCCGAGCACTCCGCCTGCGCCCGAGCGAATATGAAGGTGTTCGAGCGACGGCAACTTCGACCAGTACGGTGAAAGATCGCCGAAGGGCGTCCACGAGATCTCACAGTCCTCTGACTCGTAGTCGTCGAACTCGAGCTTCTTGATGAAAGGGCCGCGCGGAGACTCGACCACCTCACGCAGCGTCTCCGTCCAATCGTTGTCGCTCTCGAACGACGCCAGGCCGAAGCGCAGCTGGGTGACGAAGCGCCCCAGGGGAGACGCGAGGAAGCCGCGCGTCAACGCTTCCAATTCGCTGCGCGAGTCGTAGCTGTCGAGCTTCAAGGTGGCGCCGACCACGAAGCCATGGGTCCACACGAGCGAGTTCACCTCGCCGCCGAGCGCGTGCGACGCCTCGCCCAGGAGCGCCTCGTGCTCTTCGAGGAACTGCAGAGCCGCCGCTTCACCCCGCTGCTGGAACACCGCCGCCAGCTCGCCGCGCACGTCACCGTGTGACTGGAGCCAATCCGCGAGCACGCGAGCCGCGTCGCCCTTCTTCGCCTCGTTGGCCTCGAGGAAAGCCCTCTCCAACGCCTCGTCACTCGCGAGCTTCACCTCGCGCGTCACGATAGGCAGCGTCTTCACCTCGTGAGTCCGCTTCTCGAAGCCGGGGCTCTGGGTCGCGATTTCGGCGTCGAAGGCGCGCCGGGCCTCCTCGAGCGTTTCGAACTTCGAGGCGTGTTTCTGGAACACGCGGATCGGCGTCTCGGGCGCAGCGCGCTTCGCCTGAAAGCCATGCACGCGCAGCACGAGGCCGTCCCACGTCACCTCTCGAAGGAAGAGGAGATCGTCGCGCTTGTTCGAGAAGTGCACCTTCACCACGTGGCGGTGGCCCGCGGGCGGCGGCGTGGAGAGCTCGGGCAGGTCGAGCGGCTTGGACGCCCCCTTCGGCTTCGGCGGAGTGCTCGGCCCGCTGAACACCGTATCGGGAGGACGCGGGTTCTGCGCGGCGTGGTCCACCACCGCCGTGTTGAGCAGCCGCTCGTAGGTCTCCTGGTCGGTCAGCATTCGCATCGCGGAGGGACGCTCGCCGCCGAGCGGATGCGGCGCGAGGGCCAGCACCTCGACCTCCAGGCCCATCGCCGGACGGAATTCCTGACACGCGCTCGCCCCGAACCGCACGGTCCGTCCGTCGCTCAGGGTGAGGAGACCCACGCCGTCGGCGGTCATGCTGGTGATGGTGGCGCGGAAGGGCAACACGAGCGGCGCAGGAGTCGCAGGCGCCTCAGGCTGTGGCGGCGACGGCTTCTTCTTGAAGAAATCGAACAGGCCCATGGCCGCGTCGTAGCCCGGGGCGAGGCTCAGTGCGTGACGAAGAAGTCGAGAATGGCCACTGACTCGTTCAAGGAGCGACCGTGACGTAGCTGCTCACTCGCTGCCTGGTCACTTCTTCCCCGGCGGCGCGGCAGCAGCACACTGCGCGGCGATCTGGCCGGTGACGAACATCTTCGCGAGCTCCGCCTGATACGACTTCTCGCCGAACTTCGTGGTCGCGTTGAGCGGGAGCGATGCCAGCTCGTCGCCGCAAGTGAAGATGACCGCACCAGACCTTGCAGGCTCACCGCCAAGCTCCAGGGTACAGCTCGCCGGCTTCGCGCCCTGCTTCAAATGCGTCGCGGCCGTGGCCCGCCACAGCGTGCTGATGGTGATCGCGAGCGGAACGGTTGCCGGCTCCACCTGCAGCTCTGAAGGCAGCCTGCAGCCCTTCGGCACCTCGAGCGCAGGCAGGCTCTGCGGCGCGCCCTGGGTCAAACTCGCTGGCGGCAGCGCCGGGTCACTCGCGGTCGGAAGATCGACCGCCATCGAGCGCGTGCCGACCGCCGTCGAAATCAGCCCCTCGAGCGCCCAATGCACGAGGTCACGGGGCGTGACCTTCTCTCCCAGCAGAACGCCCCCTCCGGAGATGGTGGCGTCGCCCGGCCGGTAGACCGCAATCTCGAGCGGCAGGTCATCAACCTTGAACTCGAGCACCAGCTCGGCCCTTACGCGGCCCAGTTGCCGCTCCCAGACGGCGTCGACGAGCTGCTGCGCGCACGCGAAGCGGCCGTCGTCGGACTGATCAGTGCGCGCGCGGCACGCGGCCTGTCCCGCCGCGAAGTCAGCCCGCACCTCCTTGGGAAGGCTCGCCTTCAGGGTGACCATCTTCCCCGCGGCCACTTGATCCTTGGCGCCCATGCTCGGCGCGTACATCGCGGTGTCCAGCTCGCTCTGATCGATCGGAGTCTTGCCCTTCTCCTTCAGGGCCGCGCTGATCTCCGCGCGCAGATGGCGTGGAGCAGCGAAGACGACCGCACCTTGTGCCAGCGCCACTGACGAGAACAACCCGCTGATCAACATTGCGCCGCGCACCATGAGGCCCCCTGAGAACGCGGCAAGCTTAGTACGCTCGTGTCACTCGTCGTAGGAAGGGCGTGAGGGACGAACATGATCAACCGAATCCAGGTTCTGGCAGTGGTGGCGTTGGTGGGCTGCGCGCCCACGGAGGAAGAGCCCGCACCTGAGGCGACGGCGATCGGCGAGCCCATCGCGGGAATGGCGGCGACCTCGGCCACCATCAACGAGACGGGAGGCACGATCACCAGCTCCGACGGGCGCGTCACCGTGAAGTTTCCCGCGGGAGCGCTGAGCGCCAGCGCGACCATCACCGTGCAACCGATCTCCAACCTCGCACACGGCGGCGTCGGCCTCGCGTACCGAATGACGGGCGCAGAGACCTTTCAGCAGCCGGTGAGCCTCGTCTTCACCTACACCGACGAAGAGCTGCCGGGCACCGCGCCCGAGTTCCTCGACGTGGCCTTCCAGAACCCCGAAGGCTTCTGGCAGCTGGTCGACAGTGTGACGCTCGATACCGAGGCGAAGACCATCACCGCCACCACCACGCACTTCACCGACTACTCCTTCGTTGCGAAGTTCCGCATCGCTCCTACTGCGGCCCGCGTGAAGGTCGATGATGGGAAGCAGTTTCACATCCAGCGCATCCGCCCGCTGACCGCGAGGGACCCCAAACTCCCGGTCCTCCTCTTCAGCTGGTGGTCCCCCGGCGTGACCCACTTCGTCAAAGTGGCGAGCGACTGGGCCGTGAACGGCATCGCGGGAGGCAACGAGACCATCGGCACCATCTACGCGGACATCGAGCGGGGTGGCTACGCCGCTCCCTCGAAGAAGCCCAACCCTGCGACGGTGATCGTGAGCGTCCGGGTGACGAATCCCTCGAACACCCAAGAGACCGGGCTGCTGAAGGTGCCGGTGACCGTCGTCGACGACGACAAAGCGATCCTCCAGGTGCGAGCCAGGTACTCCAAGACTGACCAGCTGCTCACGGCGTTCGTCCTGGGAGACGTCACCGACAACGGCTTCGATACCACCATGTCTTTCCCGGTCGTCGACGAGACGCTCGTGATCGCTGACCACCTGGGAGGCACAGCTCAGCGTCTTCGCGACACGCGGCCGACGTGCTTGATGCCCGCGGTGGTCGGCTCGTGGGATGAGCTGACGCCGATGGCGGGCTCGATCACCGGCAGCCTCCTCACCGTCATGGGCGAGGCTCACATTCCGCCCATTACGCTCGGAAATGGAGAGGGCAACTGCTCGGTCGATCGGCGAACTGAGGACGCCAAGGTTCTTTCCGCCGGCGTTCAGATCCAATTGCCTGTCGAGCTCTACGACAGCTCGCCGCCCGCGGAGCCCATCTTCTTCACTCAGGACGGCTGGACCTTCACCTTCAGCACGCTGCCCTGACGCTCAGCGCGTGGGCGCGCGCAGCGACTCGAGGTACGTCTTCACTGCGTCAGTCGAGGCCCCGCTGGTCTGCCGCAGCACGTACACCACGTCGTCGAAGTCCTTGGTGGCGAGCAGGTTGAGCGCGTACTCGCGGTGCTCATCGAGCGCTCTCACTGCGATCGCGGCGCCCGAAGGCAGCGTCATCGCCCAGAGGAGATTGCCGAAGTTGTTCGCGACGAACGCGATGTTCACGAAGAAGCTGATCATTCCCCACCAGCCGAGCGCGAGCGTCCACATCGTCATGCGCAGGCCGAGGTCGAGGCCGCAGCTGCGACAGAGCCGGCCGCCCGCCGACTCCGAGCGAAACATGATCACCATCCCGGTGTTCTTGAAGAAGCGCACCGTGGTCGCAGGCTCACTCCGTCCGCACGCGTCGCAGCGCTTGTCCGTGCGCAGCCAGCCCTTGTTCCGCGCCACGCGCGTGCCGATCACTCCGAC
>CBIHPJ010000529.1:0-6669 GCA_966211295.1 uncultured Myxococcales bacterium
CTGCGGCCCCAGCGGATTGCGCTTCAGGCGTCTGCAATGGAACGACCTGCGAGCCGGCCCGGTGCAACGACGGCGTGCGGAATGGAACGGAGGCCGACGTCGGCTGCGGAGGAGCGAGCTGCCCGCGCTGTGGAACGAGCGGCTCGTGCACGGCTGCAGGAGACTGTGCGTCGAGCGTCTGCGACGCGGGCGCTTGCCAGACCGCGAGCTGCGGCGACGGCGTGATGAATGCCAGCGAGACCGACGTCGACTGCGGTGGTGATGGAGGTTGTCCGCGCTGCACCGAGGGCCGTCACTGCGCGCTGGGTGCCGATTGCGCGGCGAACATCTGCTACTCGGGCATCTGTTTCCTGCCCGCGTGCAACGACGGCTTCCGCGACGGGAACGAGAGCGACATCGATTGCGGTGGCAGCTGCCCGGGCTGTGGCGTCGGCAGAACCTGCGCGAGCTCGAACGACTGCGGAAATCAGTACGTCTGCAGCAGCGGACAGTGCGTTCTGCCTCGCACCTGCAAGCAGCTGTACGACGAGCGTCCGACCACGCCGAGTGCTGCCTACGCGATTGATCCTGATGGTGCTGACGCAGGCGCGCCCTACCAGGCGAACTGTGACATGGCGAACCTGGGCGGCGGGTGGATGCTGGTCACACCCTCGATGCTGGAGCCGACGTCAGCGACGGCGGTGAACGTTCAGACCGGGACGAACACGACGTTGGGCAATATCCCCGGCGCATACCTGTATGCGCAGGCGACGGCCGCGGGATGCGGCGGCGGCCCCGAGCCCGAACAGACGACGCTCCTGGCGACGAATGTCCCGTGGACGCAGCTTCGGTACACCCGGACCTTCAACGCGGGGGCCTCGTGCTGGCGCATCTTCGGCGGTCAAGCCACGGGCAATCTGCAACCGTTCAACGCGAGCGCGGGCGACGTGGTCGTCAGTCCGTATCGAATGGGCGGCGGAACCGTGAATGCATATGACGGCACGACCTCCCGCTGCGACAACTCGGCGACGAACTTCTGGCATGCGCTGAGCTGCTGCGGCCACTACGCGACCGTGGTTCAGCGCAGAGCGAGCTCTGCGCCCGCCGGACTGGCCACGCATGCGGGTTGTGTGGACATCAACATCAGCGGTCGCGGCACTACGAGTTGGCAGTACTACGACATCTACGTGCGCTGAATTCGGCGGCGACGGCGCAGCGAGAAGAGGGCGAAGGCGATCATCGGGAACAGTCCCGGCGCGCCATCACAGCCGCACCCGGTGGGAGGAGACGGCTCGTCGACTCCCGCGTCGGCCGTTCCGGCGTCGGGCATTCCCGCGTCCGTGCCTGCGTCGACTCCGGCGTCGGACATTCCCCCGTCGAGCCTGCCTGCGTCGGTCCCTGCGTCGAACCTTCCCGCGTCGTCCATTCCCGCATCGGCCATTCCGGCATCGGCCATTCCGGCGTCGGCCATTCCAGCGTCGAGCATTCCTGAATCGGGCGATCCCGCGTCAGACACTCCCGCGTCAGACACTCCCGCGTCGGACATTCCAGCGTCGGTCGTTCCGGCGTCGATGACGCCCGCATCCGGCAATCCCGCATCGAGCATGCCCGCGTCAGGAACACCGCCGTCGTCGATCGGGAACGGCAGCGCCGTATCGAAGACCCACAGCTGGTCTCTTTTGAACGGCACATTCCTGCTGCCGAACGAGATCAACTTGGTACCGACGGCGACAGGCTCAGGCGACGACTTCCAGCTCGAGACGTTCGCGGTCCGGATCGCCAGATCGAGCGACACCACGTCCGCCGAGGTGGCCATGAAGCTGTTCGCACCCACGAGGTAGAACGCCCACCCATCGACCGCGACCGGCAGCAGATCCGGCGTCGAGCCGCTGGAGACTCGCACCGCGCCCGTGACTCCCTGCGTGAACCAGACCTGCAGCCCGGTGACGCCGTCATTGGCCGCGAAGTGCAAGCCTCCATCGACGTGGGGAACGATCCTCGCGAAGGGAAGCCCCGAGCCCGAGCCCGGGTTGATGTCTTGAATCATCGCGGTGCCCGCGTCAGTGCCGTCGGTGCGCCAGAGCTCGGTGCCGGACGCTCCCGTGTAGCCCGCGAAGAACGTCCCCGCCGGCGAACAGCTGAGGTCCTGCATGGACAGCGTGCCGGGAGGAGTCAGCAACACGGGCGCGAGCGGCGGAGCGCTCACGTGCACCGTGGTCTGCCCACTCTGCTGAGACACGACGTACAGCCGATCGCCACACGCGTAGACCGCGCGCGCGACGCGATTGACGTCCTTCGGGAAGAAGATGCTCGTGGTCACTCCATCGGTGACCCCGACGTCGCCGGTGCTCGAGACGAAATAAAGCTGAGAACCCACCACCGCTGTGGGGCTGCTGCCGTTGCGGTAGATGCTCACGCCCGCCACCGTGTGCGTGCCGCTCATCGTTCGATCCGAGACGAACAATTGGAACGGCGAGGTCGCGTCGACGACCATCACGAAGAACGAGCGTCCCTGCGCTTCGGGGCCCGCGCTGAAGAGGCGCCCCGCGGTGGTGCCGAGCACGACGAACGGCGCGGTGGTGCCATCGGTCAACTCGAAGCTGTTGTTGCTCTGCACGTAGGCCATGCCCGGGCTGATGGGGAACACGTTCACCGAGGCGCGCGAGCTTCCGACGGGAGGAAAGCTGCGAAGCCGCACCGTGCCCGCCACCGTGCCGTCGGTGCGAAAGAGGATCTCGTTGTTGCCCTCGGTGGCCTCTACCCAGCCAAACGTCCCATCGCTCTCGAGAAACTGGCCGGTGAGATTCGTCGAGCTCAGGTCTATGACGATGGGGTTCGCGAACGCGGTGAGGGCCAACGTCACGCACGCGAGGAACGCGGTTCGAAACATCATGGTGGGCTATCAGACGCGCGAGGCCTCCCGAATGGGTACCCGGGGCGTCACGCCACTGACTCACAGACGGGCGCGAGCGGCGTGGTAAGTCGGTCGAATGGTCGCGAGGGTCGCGTGTGTCCTGGCGCTGATGTTCCTGGTTGGCTGTGAATGCGGCGTGAAACCGGGCGACGACGCCGGGGTCATGGATTCGGGCGCGCCTGACGCCGGAAGACCTGATGCGGGCGCGCTCGATGCGGGCCCCGCCGACGGCGGTCTCGTCGACGCAGGGGAGCCCGATGCCGGCGAGCCCGATGCCGGCGAGCCCGACGCCGGTCAGCCAGATGCAGGCGAACCCGACGCAGGCCCCGTCGATGCGGGTGAGCCCGATGCCGGACTCCCGGACGCGGGGCCCCTCGATGCAGGCACGTGCGCCGACTTCGGCTGCACCTCAGGCGTGTGTTGCGCTGCCGCGTGCTTCGACACGATGAGCTCAAACGAGCATTGCGGCGGCTGCAACCAGCCGTGCATGGCGAACGCTCCGGGTACGACGGCGCAGTGCACCTCGGGCATGTGCCAGAGGGCTTGTGAAACGGGCCTCTTCGACTGCGACGGCGATGCCACCAACGGCTGTGAAGCGACCTCGACGTGCCTCTGCATGCCGGGCTCCACCCGGTCCTGCTACTCGGGCGCCGCGGGCACGGCGGGCGTGGGCGTCTGCCGAACTGGCACCGAGACCTGTGCCGCGACGGGGCTGAGCTACGGCGCCTGCGTGGGCGAGGTGATCCCCGCGCCGGCTGAGATCTGCGGCGACTTCCTCGACAACGACTGCAACGGCGCGCGCGACGACAGCGTCGACGCGGATGGTGACGGCTACTCCGTGTGCGGCGGCGACTGCTGCGACGACGTGAGCTGCCCGAACAACGTCCAGATCAACCCGGGTGCGTTCGACTTCGTCGGCAACGCGCTCGACGACGACTGCGACGGCACGGTCGACGGAGCGCCGCTCCCCTGTGACGCGACCCTCGCGAGCGACAGCGTCAATCCGAATGACGCAGCACGAGCCATGGGGCTCTGCTCGTTCCGCACGGGAAACGGCATCGGTCCGTGGGGTGTGATCTCTGCTGCGTACCAGCGCAGCAACAGCACCGGCAGCCCAGCCGCGACCGCGCACGCCTTGAGGACATCGTTCGGAACCTCGAACCTTCCGCTCGAGGGCTCGCAGCTGCTCGTGCTCTCGACGGGCCACGCCGCGATTGCGAGCGATCCCAACGGCGACCCGGCGCAGAGCACCAACCATGGCATCACCTCCACCGTGCCCGCGGACTGGCTGGCGGCGAACGGAGGCCTGGTTCCGGGTGGGGGCTGTCCGAGGCCCGCGGGGGGCTCCGTCACCTACGATCCCGTCATGCTCAGGCTCACGATTCGTGTTCCGTCGAACGCGAAGTCGTTCTCGCTGCGAGCGAACTATTTGAGCAGCGACTACGCCGAGTACGTGTGCACGCAGTACGTCGATCAGCTCGTCGTCCTGCTCGACTCGACGTACACGCCGCAAGGCGGCTCTGCGCCCAACCCGTTCGACAAGAACCTCGCGGTCGAATCAGGCAACCTCACCACCCCGCTGAGGACCCACTTCACCCAGTGCGTCAACGGCGTGGTCGGCTGCGGGAACGGCGGCAATTCGACCTACGGCGCCTGCACCAGCACCGCGGGCCTCGCGAGCACCGGCTACGACACGGCTCAAGCGGGCCAGTGTGATGCGAACTCCCTGCGAGGAGGCGGCACCGGCTGGATGACCATCGCGGGCAACGTCGTGCCCGGAGAGACCATCACGCTCCGCATCGCCGTGTGGGACTCGGCCGACGGCACGACGGACTCGAACGTGCTGATCGATCACTTCCAGTGGTCGCAGACGTACCTTCAGCCTGGAGGCTGAGCTTCTTCGTCGAACCGCTTCGGCACCTTCGGCACCACCAGGAGGAAGAGCACCGAGAGCACCACCGAGGCGGCGAACACCGGCTGAAAGCCGACCTTGTCGACGAACACGCCGCTCAACAGCCCCGGAGCGGCCTTGCCGATCACTTCCACCGACGCGAGCAGCGTGAAGTGCGTCGCGCCGATCCGGCGATCCACCGACGACATCATCAGCGCGAACATCGAGGTGGTGAGGAGTCCGCCGAAGAAGTGTTCCGCGCAGGTGAGCGGAACGATCACGCTCTGAGTGGGCAGCGCGAAGCCCGCCACCACGGCCCACTGCGCGATCAGCGGCAGCAGCCTCAGCGTGCCCGTGAACATCACCGCCTGGGTGAGGCGCATGCGGGTGGCGATCACGCCGCCGAGGAGCGAGCCGCCGAGCGACGCGATCATTCCCCACGAGCCGAGCCAGAGCGCGACCTCTTCCTTGGGGAGGTGATGCACGCGCACCATCCACGCGCCGAACATCGCGTCGGCCAGCGTCTCGCCCATCTTGTAGGTCGCCACCGCGAGCAGCAGCCAACGCACTCCGGGCCGCTTGAGGAGCGCCTTCACTCTCGTGACCAGCTCGCGCCAGCTGACCTTCTCTTTCTCGTCTTCGACGCGAGGCGCCGGTTCCTTCACGAAGAACACCAGCGTCACCACGATCAGGCACAGCGTCGCCATCGCGAGGAACAGTGAGCTCCAGCTCTGCTTGGCGAAGAGCGCCACCAGCAAGCCGCCGCCGGTGAGGATGCCAATCTTGTAGCCGACTACTTGAGCTGCGTTGCCCGCTCCGAGCTCGCGCGGCTCGAGCAGATCGACGGCCAGTCCATCGACTGCGATGTCCTGCGTGGCCGCGAAGAGATTCATCAAGAGCACGCAGACCAGCAACGGAGTCAGCGTCACTTTCGAGAGCGGAAAGAGCGACGCCGCGACGCAGGTGGCCGCGAGCAGCAGCTGCATGGGAATGATCCACGACTTGCGCCGCCCGAGCCGCGCGGAGCCAAAACGATCTACCAGCGGTGCCCACAACATCTTCAGCGCCCACGGGAGTGCGAGCGCACGGGCGAGCCCGACCTCGGTCATCGAGAGCCCGAGCTCAGTCAGGTACAGCGGGAGCGCGTTCGACTGGAAACCGAACGGGAGTCCCTGCGCGAAGTACAGAGCGCTGAGGAGTCCGATCTTCCAGGCGGCGGGCGCTCTCCTGCCCTCGCTCATGCCGTGAACATCTCGATCAACATCCGCTCGAGCTGCAGGCGCACTGAGCCGTTGCGCTGCGTGATCGCGTTCTTCGCTTCTTCGAGCAGACCCGCGCGGCGCTGCAGGCCAGCAGGCGACACGCGGGTGGTGGCCTCGGTCGCCAACTGCGCGAGATCGGTGTTCACCAACGACTCAGAGCCCACGTGCGCCAACGCGACGTCACGGAACCAGATCTGCAGCACGTCGATGCCCGCCTCAGCCGTGGGACGATCTTCCGCGAGCACCTCGGCGAGCGCGAGCCACGCAGACGCATCGTTGGGACGGAGCTTTTCGAACGCCTCGATCGTCTCGCGCCGCGCCTCGAGCGACTTCGGATTGAGCGCGAGCGCGCGCGCCATGCTCCCCGCCGCCATCGCGGCGATCTGGCGAGCGAGCACGTCTTCCATCGGCTTCTTCGACGCGGCCTTCACCTTGCTCGCGATCAACTCGAGCGGGAGCGGACCAAAACTGGCCTTCGCGCAGCGGCTCCGGATCGTCGGGAGCAACTTGTCGGGCTGCGACGAGATCAAGATGAGCACCGTGTCGCGCGGCGGCTCTTCGAGCGTCTTCAAGAGCGCGTTCTGCGCGTTCAAGTTGAGCGCGTGCGCGTTCACGAAGAGCGC
>CBIHPJ010000530.1:0-6667 GCA_966211295.1 uncultured Myxococcales bacterium
GCCGGGAACCTGTGCGTTGCTGAGCTCGAGGATCTGCTTCTGATCACCCGACGTGACGATCAACTTCACGGGGCGAGGAAGGGTCGCGAGATCACCGAAGCGCAGCAGCACCCACGCCTTGCCGTTGTTCACCCGCGAGGCGTCCTTCAACCCCTCCGGCTGGACCTCTCCGGTGCGGTTGCTCTTCACCCAGACCTCGTAGCCCTTGTCGGTCGGCGTCACCGAATCGATCGACGCCTGCACCTTCGGGTTGCAGCCAGCCAACGGGATCAGGAGCAACAGCAGGAAGCGTCTCATGGCGGGCGGACCCTACCCGCGCCTCCGTCGGTCAGGAACGAAGTCAATTGAAGTCAAAGTGACTCAATTATGCGTCTCACTCCCACGACTCACGTTTTCGTCCTCACCGGTGCTGGTGTCTCCGCCGAGAGCGGCATTCCCACGTTTCGCGGCCTCGGCGGCATGTGGAACGAGCACGCTGTCGAAGCCGTCGCCTCGCTGCAGGGCTTCGTCAACGACCCTGCGCTCGTGTGGCGTTTCTATTCAGAGCGTCGCGCCGCAGCGGAGACGGTGAAGCCGAACCCTGGCCACCTCGCGCTCGCAGCTCTCGAGGCGAAGCTCGGCGATCGCTTCTTCCTCGCTACCCAGAACATCGACGGTCTCCATCAGGCCGCCGGAACGAAACGAATGGTCGAGCTCCACGGCTCACTCTGGAAGACGCGCTGCTCTCGCTGCGATCGTCCCTCGTTCGACGATCGTGATCTCTACGAGCCCACGCGACTGCCTGGCTGCGGCAAGTGCCAGGCGAAGGGCGAGTTCGCGCTGCTGCGCCCCGACATCGTGTGGTTCGGCGAGCGACTTCCGTCCGCGGGCATCGAAGCGGTGGAGGCGTTCTTCGAGAAGGCGCGTGGTCACCACTTCGTCTTCCTCGCGGTCGGCACCTCGGGCGCGGTCTACCCCGCAGCGCAGTTGGTGAATCGCGCGCGAGAGCGGGGCGCAGAGACCTGGCTCGTGAACGCCGAGGCCGCGGAGAACTCGCGTGACTTCGATCACGTGGTGACCGGACGCAGCGGCGAAGTGCTGCCGAGTCTCCTCGGCTGCTAGACCGCAGCGACGAGATGAGCCTGATGAAGGCCCGCTGATCGATGGGGTGCATGCCCAGCGCCTCAGCTCCGCCGCGATTAGCAACGGTGGAGACAGGGAGGTGCGTCGTGGCGAAGAAGAAGAACGGGCTCACCGAGCGCCAATGGGACGAGCTGGGCAATCTGCTCCGTCAGAAACGCGACGACATTCGCGCGCGACTCATCGAGATCAACGAGGCGCGCATGGTCGAGGCCGAGCCGGATCCGATCGACACCGCGAGCGACGTCACCGCGGAGAACGACGGCGACGCGCTCAGCGTGCACGATCAGTATCTCCTCACCGAGATCAACAGCGCGATCGGACGCATGGAGCGGGGCACCTACGGCCTGAGCGTCGAGTCAGAGGAGCCGATACCGTACGAGCGCCTGCGCAGCATTCCGTGGGCCCGCCGCACGGCCGACGAAGAAGAAGAGCGCGCCATCGCAGCGATGCGCTGACCTGCGCACTGGGCCAAGCTCGCGGGCATGTCGCTGCGCTCGCTCATCACGCCCCTCGCGCCGCCGTACGATCCGCTCGAGTGGGAAAAAGCGCCGTTTCACGAGCGCTGCAGACAGGCGTGCCAGGCCTGGGCGCTCCAGGGCTACGGCACCCCGCTCGGCGTCTACGCGGTCTACGCGCTGAAGGTCGGATTCCTGATCGCCGCGTGGTTGGGCTTCTGCGCGCTCTCTCCCTCGCTCGGCCCGCCGGGTGAGGTGGGCCGGTGGTGGCTCGAGCCGCTCGCGTTTCAGAAGGCGATCCTCTGGAGCCTCTGCTTCGAGTCACTCGGCCTGGGCTGCGGGAGTGGACCGCTCACCGGGCGCTATCTCCCTCCGGTCGGCGGCTTCCTCTATTTCCTGCGGCCCGGCACCACCAAACGGCCGCTCTTCGGCAAGAGCTACCGGCGCACGTGGCTCGACGTCGCGCTCTACGCCGCGCTGCAAGTGAGCCTCGTCCGCGCGCTGATCGCGCCAACGATCGACGCCTCGCTGCTCTGGCCCGTGCTGGTGATCGCGCTCGTCCTCGGAGTGCTCGATCGCACCATCCTCTTCGCGGTACGCGCTGAGCACTACGTCGTCACCCTCGCCTGCTTCCTCTTCGCCTCGAATTGGATCGCGGGCGCGAAGGCGGTGCAGCTCGCGCTCTGGTTCTTTGCTGGCGTGTCCAAGCTCAATCACCACTTCCCCGCGGTGGTCGGGGTGATGGTGAGCAACAGCCCGGTGATGCGCTTTCCGTTCCTTCGCAAGCGCATGTACCGCTCGTTCCCTGAGGATCTCCGGCCCTCCAGGCTCGCGACGTGGATGGCGCACGCCGGCACGCTGCTCGAGCTCTCGGTGCCGGTGGTGCTCGGTCTCTCCTCAGGCGGACCTGGAACGCTGCTGGGCATGGCGATGATGCTCGGGCTCCACACCTTCATCACCAGCTCGGTGCCGATGGGCGTGCCGATCGAGTGGAACGTGACGGTGGTGTACGGCGCGTTCTTCCTCTTCTTCGCGCACGCCGACGTCAGCGTCTTCGATGCGGGCGCGCCCATGGTGGCGGTGCTCGCGGTGCTGCTCGTCGGAGTGCCGGTGCTGGGCAACTTCGTCCCGCGCCTGGTCTCGTTCCTGTTCTCGATGCGGTACTACGCGGGCAACTGGGCCAACAGCGTGTGGCTGTTCCGCGGCGAGTCGCGACAGAAGCTGAACCAGCTCACCACGAGCGCGCAGTGGCCGATGGAGCAGCTGCTCCGGCTCTACGATCGTCCCACCACCATCGCGCTGCTGAGCAAGGTGGTCGCGTTCCGCAGCATGCACCTGCACGGGCGCGCACTGCAGCTGCTGCTCCCGAAGGCCGTCGACAGCGTGGAGAACTACGAGTGGGCCGATGGGGAGCTCGTCGCCGGCTTCGCGCTCGGGTGGAACTTCGGCGAAGGGCACCTGCACGACGAAGGTTTGCTCCGCGCGATCCAGGCGCAGTGCGGCTTCGAAGAGGGCGAGCTGCGCTGCATCTTCCTCGAGTCACAGCCGCTGTTCGCAGGCGAGCTCGAGTGGCGAATCGTCGACGCGAAGACCGGCGAGCTCGCGCGCGGGAAGGTGAGCATCGCTGAGCTGCGAGAACTTCAGCCCTGGCCCATCGCCCACTGACCACGGCGATGTGCCTCGGTGGAAGGAATGAGGCGTCCGCGTTCGGCGTTTTACGAGCGAACCCCAACGCAAGGAGCAGACATCGTGCGCATCGAGCTCAAGTTCCGTGGCCTCACCCCGACCGACGAGCTGCGCGCTCACGTTTCGAGGCGCCTCGAGTTCGCACTCGACCGGTTTGAGGAAGACCTGCGTCGCGTCAGCGTGCTGGTCATCGACGTGAACGGACCGCGCGGCGGCGTCGACAAGCGGTGCCGCATCGAACTGGTGAGCAGCCGTTGCGGCACCATCGTCGTGCACCGCGATTCGGGCGACGTGCTCTCGGCCATCAGCGACGCGTGCGATCTCGCGCGCCGCACCCTGGCCCGGGAGCTCGCAGCGAAGCGAGCGCACCGCCGCGAGCGAATCTCGCGCCTCCGGTTCGCCTGACGTCAGCGCGGAGGAACGAGCGACAACATCTCTTCGTACACGCCCTTGAAGTCGCCGCTCGCCTTCAAGTTCTCGAGGTTCTGCGAGAGCCCGCCGATCGCGCGATAGAAATTCACCGACTCCTTCGGCGGCCGAATTCCACCCAGGCGCGTGGCGTTCTTCACGAAGTGATTGCGCATGTCGCGGCTCAGGTAGGCGCGCTCGAAGTCGAAGTGCCGCGAGCGCGGAGGACGCGTGGCGATCTCGATCACCGTCTCCACGAAGTCGCGCGCCGTGACCACGTCGTCGAACTGGAACCCGCTCTCGATCGACAGCTGAATGGGATCGAACGGAGTGCCCTTCACCACCGAGGTGAAGAGCCTCCGGTTCACGTCGAGCCAGGCGTGCGACATGGTCTTGATCGCGCCGAAGTCGAGCACGCCCACGCGCCCATCGGGGAGCAACAGGAAATTCCCGGGATGCGGATCGCTGTGGATGGTGCCGTTGAGCAGCAGCGGTCCCCACACCGCGATCATGATCAGCCGCGACGCCTTGAAGCGCTCCTCGTTGGAGTGCTGGTCGAGGTGATTCATGAACTCCTTGAGCGTCGGCCCCTGGAGCAGCTCGAGGGTGAGCACCTTCTCGGCGGTGAGCTCTTCGTAGCAGTGCGGCACCTTGATCACCGGCAGCGGCGCGGCGGCTTCTTCGAACTGGCGCGCGCGCTTGGCCTCGAGCCGGTAATCGAGCTCGTCCATCATCGAGTCGCGCAGCTCGGCGTAGTACCCCTTGCCGTGCTGCATGCGCGTGGTGGTCGCGACCACGCTCACCATCGCGCCGAGGTTGTCGAGATCGGCCTTCAGCGCGTTGGCGATGTCGGGGTACTGCACCTTCACCGCGACCTGCGCTCCGTCGCGCGTGACGGCCTTGTGCACCTGTCCCAATGAAGCCGACGCGAGCGGCTTTTCTTCGAAGCTGGCGAACACTTCTTCGGGCGGCTTGCCGAGCTGGCTCTGCACCACCTCGCGCACCTGCGAGTACGGCATCGGAGGCGCCTGGTTCTGCAGCCGCGCCACCACCGCGCGCACCTCGGGGGTGAGCAGGTCGGGATCCATGCTCATCTGCTGGCCGATCTTCATCGCCAGGCCTTTGAGATCTCCGAGCGTGGCGACGAGCTTCTCGGCCGCTCCGGCACCGAGGATCGACTCCTCATCGTTGCCGCGCAGGCGGGACACGCCGCGCGACACCACGTCGGTGCTCAACTTCGCCGACATCTTCGCGAGCTTGGCCAGCCGCGCGAAGCGGCCGGTGGACAACTTGGAGTCTTCGTCACTCATGTTTGGAATTCACGGTTGCAGCGACGCCACGCCTCGGCGCAGGAGCTCCCGTACCACGGCAGCCACTTCCATCGGAGTCACCTGCAGGCGCGCAATCACTTCTGCAGGCGTGAGCTTTTGCTCGCACAACATTCGAACCATGGGCTGCCAGGCAGGCGGGCCCACCGTGATGAACAGGCGGTAGAGATCTTCGTTCACCACCAACGCACGCGCGCGAGCGAGCTGCCCTTCCGCCGCCCGCTTCTGCTCGTCGTTCAGCCAGGGGACGAGGCGCTGGAGCGTCGACTCGGTGGGATGACCGGCGAACCCTTCACTCGGAGGGGGCGTGCCTGAGCTCAATCCACCCTCCGCCTGCTTCGAGCAGAGGAAGCTGGCGACGGCGCGATCACCGGACAGCGAAGTTCCGCCCATGAGCGCGGTGCACTCCACCAGACGGCCCGCGTCGAACCACAGCCGCCACGTCGCCCAGCTGTCGCGCGCGTCGAGCTGGCCGTTGAACTGTGAGCGGCTCAGTACGCGGAGCGTCCACTGAGGCCCGAGCGCGCCGAAGTTGAACTCGATGCCGCCTTCGGTGGCGATCAGCCGCAAGAAACGGCGCCGCGGCTCGGTGAGCTCGCGCACCTGAACTTCCAGCGCGGAGAGCCGCAGCGTCTTCGGGAAATATGCCTGCGCGCCCGCGTGCAGGAGACGCAAGGACTCGCGGTAGTTGTCCTGCGCCGAGAAGAGCGCCATCGGCGTCTCGTGCGTGCGCAGGTCTTCGCGAACCATGCGCAGCAGTCCCCAGCCATCAAGGCGCGGCATGTTCAGATCCGCGATCACCACCTCGAAGGATCTCTCGACGAGGAGCTTCATCGCCTCGAGGCCATCCGCGGCGGTCGCCACGGGGTAGCCCTTCTTCGAGAAGTAGCCCGAGAGCATGGTGACGACCGCGGCGTCGTCGTCGACGAAGAGGATCGGCGTGCGCGCGGCGTCGGGATCGACCACCACGGGCGCGGCCGGCACCACGGGGACAGCCTGAGGCGGAGGCGATTGCACCTTCGCCGCCTCACCGTCTCGATACGTGACGCTGAAGGTCTCGTCTTCCTGCTCGCCCATGAACTCCACCAGCCCGGAAGCGCCATCCGCTCCATCGGTGAAGGTCCACGGCTGGTTGGCGCGCGTCATCGCTGAGAGCGCGTTCTCCATCTTGAGCTCGCCCAGCCGCGCCGCCTTGAGCACGCCGCGTACGAAGAAGGCGCGCCCCTCTTCGCCCACCATGAGTCCGCCGGTGCGGCGCGTGCGCATCAGGTGCTGCACCAACTCGGTGATCTCGCGGCCACTTCCGCGGCCGCTGAGCTCGCCGGTGCGCTGCGAGAGCTCCGCCATCAACAGCCGAATGCGGTTGATGTGCAGCCGCGCGCTGAACGGTTCCTGCAGCAGCTCGACCACGCCGGTCCTCATCTGGCGCACGAAGCGTTCATCGGCGGCATCCTTGCAGAGCAACGCCACGGGGATCGGGGTGGACTCGAGTCGCGCGAGCAGCGTCGCCACCTGCGGCGAGACGATCTCGGAGTGCACCAGCAAGACCGTCGGTCGGAAGTCGCGCACGCCCTCCGCGACGTCGGTGGGCGCGAAGCTGCACCAGGTGACTGGAATCTTGGCGCCGTCCAACGCGAGGCCCATCTTCTGAGCGCCCGCCGTGTCGGC
>CBIHPJ010000531.1:0-6661 GCA_966211295.1 uncultured Myxococcales bacterium
GATGCGTGCGGAAACGGAAGGACTCTCCGCCCGCGGCGGCGACGCCGTCGACGAGCACCTCGTAGCGGTAAAGCGTCGAAGGAGTGAGCCCGGTGAGGCGGAACACGTGATCCACCGAGGGCACGAGGTCGTTCACCGTCGCGAGCGGCCCCGAGCCGTAGCGCACCGTGCCGATGCTCGGCGCGTCGGTGCGGAAGACGATGGTGATGCTCGTCGAGTCAGCGAGCTGAAGAAATGGACCGCGCGAGAGCGTTGCTGCGGCTGCCTGAGTTGCGAGCAACAGGGCGACCGCGCTGAGGGCTCTCACGGGTCCTGACAGTGCCACGTCGCGATGCCGTCTTGAAACTCGACGAAGCCTCGCAGGCGGAAGTCGGTGCGGGGCTCGAGCGGGTGAATCAGACGTGTGCGCTCGACTTCGAGCAACTCGCCTTGCTTGTCAGCGTCGAGGGCGAGCTCACGATCGAGCACCGCGACGTCGCAAGGCGCGGGCCTCGAGTGCATCTCAGAGACGAGCTTCGACACGCCTTCGATCTTGCTGCGCAGCACCCCGCTCTCGCCGAGCCGGGCCTCGAGCGCGCGCACGTCGGCTTCGAGCAGGTTGACGGTGGCTCTCAGCTTCGCGCCATTCTCCGAAAGGAGTTGCTCAGGCGGCATCGTCCACTTCGGCGGAGGCGCCACGAGCGCGTTCTCGAGCGTGACGTAGTCGGAGCCGGTGCGCGCTTCCCATGTGCAGCGGCCCTTCTCGAGTCTCAGTCTCCATTCGTCGGTGAGCCAGCGGATCTCCGCGACGGAGTTCACGAGATCTCGGCATTCCTGCACCGTGCCGCTCGCCGTGAGCTTCACCACGCCGGCCTCGACGAAGACACGCGCGGCGATGTTCTGGGCGCGGATGAAGCCAGCGACATCGAGCGAACGACGGAACGCTTCGACGCTCGAGGTGTGCCCTTCTGCCTGCAGCTGTTGGAGCTCAGCGAGGCGATCTTCGAGATACGCGCGGCGGACTTTCAACGCGCGCACCTCTTCGGTCTCGCAACCCGCGAGCAGCAGGAGCAGCGGCAGATACCTCATGGCCGACGGCCGAAGTGGAAGGTGAGGTAGTCGTCGCGTTCAGCGGTCTTGCTCGAATCCACGCGAGCGGCGACCACGAGTTGTTGAGCGCGCTTCACCACGTGGAGGGCTTCGGACTCAGAGACCTCGCCTTCGCGGATTGCGCCGTAGAGCAGGCACTCGTAACGGCGGCAGGCGTGCGGGCGTTGCTCGTAGACCTGGCAGAGCGTTCCTTCGAGCGCGGCGCAGCGCTGGGGGACGTAGCGCCCGCCCTTCTCGTTGGTGACGACGCGGAGTTTCTGCTCGGGCACCTGCTCACCGGGCGCGAGCGGGACACGGCCGAAGAGGCTCCCGTCGCAACACAGTCCGCAGGATTCACAAACAGACATCAGACGTCTTTCTCCCTAAGAGGCGGTTCGCCATGCAACCGCAGTCTCGCACCTGGCTCGCGTTCCTCACGGTGATCGCGAGCTGGGGCTCCTCCTATCTCTTCATCCGCCTCGCCGTCGCGAGCTTCACTCCGGTCGGGCTGGTGATGACGCGGTTCGGGTTGGCGGCGGTGATCTGCGCCCTCATCGCGGTCGCGCGGAATGAGCGCTTCCCCACCGGAATGGTGGCTCTTCGGTACGCCGCCGTCGGGATGATGATGATGACAGGCAGCAATGCGCTCACCGCATGGGCGCAGCGCTACGTGTCCTCCGGAATCACCGGAGTGATGCACTCGCTCGGCTCGGTGTGGCTCGCTGCGCTCGGAAGTCTGGGCGCGTTTGGACCGGAGGTCGCGAGGACTCCGCGGCGTGCGTGGTGGGGCGTGGTCGGCGGCGTCGTCGGAGTCGCGTTGCTGCTCTGGCCGACCGAGGGTCAGGTGCGTGCGGATCCGCTCGGCATCGGTGCGCTCTTGTTGTCGACGTTCATCTTCGGCGGAGCGACCGTGCTTCAGCGGAGAACGCAGGCGATCGATCAGAGCGGACTCTTCGCGCAGCTGTCGGTGCAGATGGCGGGAGGCGCGGCGCTTGCTGGGCTGCTCGTGCTGCACTTCGGGGTATTGCATGCACCGATCACTCCGACCTCGGGCGCTGCGATTACGGTGCTCACGCTGTTTCCCTCAGTCGCGGGGTTCGCTGCGTTCGCGGTGGTGATCAAGGAGTGGCCTCCGGCGCGCGCGGGGAGTTTCGGCGTCGTGAATCCTGTGGTCGCGGTGATGCTCGGAGTGTTGGTGCTCGATGAGCCGCTCACGTTGCAGATGGTGATGGGCGCGCTCGTGACCCTCGGTGCTGTCGCGTGGGTTCAGCGAGTCACTGCCAAAGGGTGACCTCGCCGCGAGGGCGTGGTGGCGGTCGACTCTCGCTCGCGCTGCGTTTGAGCTGGCCCCTCTGCACGCCACTCCAGTCACGAAATGACCAGGCTTCGCGGAAGGTGAGCCCCGCGGCGGCGGGCTGCGGCTCGCTGGAGGTATTTGCATGTCAGACGTGGGCGAGCGTCTTCTCGCCCTGTCTTTCGCGCTCGATGAGACCGACGGAGGGCAGTTTCTGGAGCGGCGCCGCTCCACTTCGAGGGCCTTTTGAGGGGGACATGCATGTCCTCGGCAAAGTGACATGCAATTCCCTCTAGCAAGCGCGCAGCGCGTCCCAGATCCCTCTCCTTCTCGAAGCCGAGTGAAGCGAAGATCGGGTGCGGCGTGCAGAGGGGCCCGCTCGGCCCGAGCGTGAACGCGCGACCCATCACGACCGCGCACCCTTCAGGCCAAAGTCCACACGCGCGCGGGACGATCGACGACGCTGTCCCACGCGGGCACGGGAGCGACTTCGTACGTCGCCACGCACGCGAGCGACTTCATCGGAAGGAATGAGCGCCCTGGATCGCCAATTCGCAACTGCGCCCCGCGCGCAGCCAGCTGGTGCGACCAGGCATGCACCCGGCGCGAGAGCTCCGCTTGATAGAAGACGTCGCCCACGAGCACGACGTCCCAGCCGTCATCGCGCCCCACGACATCTTCCGAGCTCACCTTGACCCGCACCTGATTGAGCTCAGCGTTCTCTTCAATCGCCGCGATCGCGAACGCATCGATCTCCGTCGCGATCACTTCCGCCGCTCCAGCCTTCGACGCCGCGATCGCTGACACGCCACAACCCGACGCGAAGTCGAGCACGCGCTTTCCGCGCACCAGCTCCGGCGAATCCAATACCAGCCGCGCCAGCGCCAGCCCGCCCGGCCAGGCATGCGCCCAGAACGGCGGACCCTGCACTGCTCCCACCTGACGCTCGGTCGCTTCCCACGGCGCGATCGGCTCACTCGCCAGCCGCAGCAGCACCTCGGGCACGAGCGCGGCCACACCTACCTGCGTCACCTGGCGGACCACCTCACGCACGCACCCATTCTTATAGAGTGCCCGCCGCATGCTCACCATCAAGCTCATGCGTCACGGTCAGTCCCGCGCCAACGTCGGCGAAGTCGACGCGAAGGACGTCGGAGACCACACCATCGCGCTCACCGAGACCGGAGAGACGCAGGCCCGCGACGCCGGCGCCACCCTCGGCCGCGAATTCCTCGAAGACGCGCTCATCTACGTTTCTCCGTACCAGCGCACCCGGCAGACCCTGCAGAACGTGATCAAGGGCGCGGGGTTCGAGCCGAACGCGCTGCGCATCTACGAAGATCCTCGTCTCCGCGAAGTCGAGCACGGCTACGCCGAGTGGGACGCGCAACAGACGCGCCGCCGCACGCACGGCTGGTTCTATTACCGCTTCGAAGGTGGAGAGAGCCCGGCCGATTGCTACGACCGCACCTCGTCCTTCCTCGAGTCACTGATGCGCCAGCTCGAGCGCAAGGCCGCCGAGCGCGTGCTGATCGTCACGCACGGGCTCACGCTGCGCTGCTTCGTGATGCGTTACCTCCACCTCTCGGTGGAGCAGTTCGACGAGATGGCGAACCCGAGCAACTGCGACATCGTCACCATCGCCGAGAAGCAGAGCCTGAAGGATCCGCTCTGGACGACGGGACGCTGGGGCGTCACGGGGATTTCGCGCCGGCCGCCGGAACCGTGAGCACTTCGGCCTCGCGCCGCTGAAGCATGATCACCAGCGGCGAGGTCATCACGGTCGTCACCAACGCCATCAGCACCATCATGGTGAACACCGTGGGGCTGATCACGCCGAGGTCGAGGCCGATGTTGAGCACCACCAGCTCCATCAGGCCGCGCGTGTTCATCAGCACGCCAATGGAGATCGCGTCCCGCCAGCTCTGACCGGTGATGCGCGCCGCCGTCGTAGCGCCGCCGAACTTTCCGAGCACCGCGAGCAGCGTGAACAAGCCGCACAGCGCCCAGGCGCCCGGCGTGTCGAGTAGACCAATCTGCGTGCGCAGGCCTGAGTACGCGAAGAAGAGTGGCAGCAGGAACACCACCACCAGGTCTTCGAGCTTCTCGCGCAGGCCGTGAGCGAGCCCGCCTTCGCGCGGCATGATTACGCCGCAGAAGAAGGCACCGAAGAGCGCGTGAATGCCGATCGCCTCTGTGGCGAGTGAAGAGAGGAGCAACAGCACCACGCTCCACACCACCACGCGCTGGCTGATCCCGACGCGCTCGGTGCGCTCCTTCAAGAGGCGCGCGAGCAACGGGCGCGCGATGAACCACATCGCCAGGCAATAGAGCGCCGAGAAGAGAACGGTGAAGCCCACGTTGGCCAGGCCCGAGGCCTTCACCACCGCGGAGATCAACGCGAGCAGGCACCACGCGGTCACGTCGTCGATCGCCGCGCAGGTGATCGCGAGTGCGCCCACGGGCGTGTGCGTGAGTCTCCGCTCCGTGAGGATCCGCGCGAGCACGGGGAAGGCAGTGATGCTGAGCGCGACTCCCAGGAAGAGCACGAAGCTCAAGAGGGGCACGTGCGCCGGATTGAGCTTCGGCGCGAGGATCACCGCGGCCCCGGCGCCGAGCGCGAACGGGAACGCGATGCTCACGTTGCTGATCGCGAGCGCGCTCTTCCCCATACCGCGCAGGTGCGAGGGCTCGAGCTCGAGGCCGATCAGGAACATGAAGAAGACGAGGCCGAGCTGGCTGACGAGGCCAAGCGTGGGCATCGAGCTCGGCGGGAAGAAGAGTTGAAGAGTGGAAGGGGAGAGCACTCCGAGCAGCGAAGGTCCGAGCGCGATGCCGGCGAGCACTTCAGCGATCACCAGCGGCTGGCCCAGTTTCTTCAGCAGCATCCCGAGCAGGCGGGATGAGGCGATGACCAGCACCGCCTGCACGAAGAGGATGGCGAGCGGATGGCTGTGAAGAAAGGACTGCACGCCTCTCCGTTACCATGGGGCGGCACTCTGGATCATCGCTGCATGTGGTTCCCGCGCAGCCTTTTTCCCTTCAGGGTGCATCGGAGAAACTGCCGCTGTGACTCCGCTCGATTACCGACTGGTAACTCAGGCCGCGCTGGACGTGGCGATCGAGCGGCTCACCACGCTTCATCCCGCGAGACAGTTGTTCATCTTCGGGGAGAAGGGCGAGCCATTCTGGGCGCGGTTCGAGCCGAGCGATGCGGAGCTCGAGGTGCTGAAGCGCGCGCTCTCGGTGCTCGAAGAGCTTGAGAAGAAGCCTGCGCCGCTCACGGTGCGTGGAGCGTCGGGACAGTTCACCGCGATGGTGTTGGATGCGGAGCGTTCGCTCTTCGCTGTGGTGTTGATCAGTCCGGCGCGCAGGCTTCCGAGCGAGAAGCGGGCTGCGCAGGTGCAGTTGCGCGCTTGAGAAGTTGCGAAGTGCGCCCCTGGTTACTGAACGAACAATTCGACCGAGCTCGAGAACGCGCCCTGGCGCACTTCTCCAAAGTCGAACAGCGCGTGGAACAACTCGCAGCGCGGACTCTGATCCTCCTCACCGCACGCGTCGTGCATTTCCTTCAACGTGCCGACCGCGATCAAGGAGCCAGGCGCCGGGCGGAACGCGTCAGAGATGAAGCCACCATCGATCGTCGGGTGCGGCTCTTCGTTGCGATGGCAGAGGCCGCACGAGGTCACTCCGAAATTCGAGTGCACGCGCGTGTACGGAGCCTCTGCGCTCAGCTGATTCTCCACCGGCACCGCGACCTCGGCCTTGAGCGAACGTGTGGGCGTCATCCACTGCGAGAACTCGATCACTCCGGCGCCATCACCCTCGGGCACCACCGACGCGACGAGCGCCGGGAGGAAGAGGAACATGCGCGGGCTCTCACGGCTGTGCGCGGGCTGCGCGCTGAACACGCTGTTCGTCGCCACCACTTCGATCGGCCTCGGCAAACTCGCGACGAAACAGGGCGCAGAGACCGGAGCGGGAAGCGCATTGAGCCGAAGCACCGCCGCGGAGATCGTCGTCACGCGCGCAGGCTCAGTCACCGCCGCGCATGCCTTCAGCGCAGCACTCGCATGGCTGCCCGCATCGACCGGAGCGGGGCCCGGACCCGAGCAACCCGCGACCAGCAGCGCGACGATGAAGAGACGCGACGACATGAGCGGCCACTCTACGTCCACGACCGAAATCGGGTAGAGCGCCCCCGGTGATTCGACAGCTGACCCTGCTTATGGCGCTGTGCAGTTTGGCGGCATGGGCACAGACCCTCACCAAAGCCCCTACTCTCCTCGAGCAGGTGCA
>CBIHPJ010000532.1:0-6659 GCA_966211295.1 uncultured Myxococcales bacterium
AACAGGAGTAGCCCGATTGCGTGCAGCCACCGCCAGGCTCGCAGCGCTCGAGAGGTGCGGGACTCGAGGAAGCGCAGCCCGCCGCAAGACTCAGCGAGAGCACGCCCGTCGCTCGCATCACGAAATTCCAGTACTGCGCCGCAGCCTCTGCATTGAATTTCATCGACGAAACTCAGGAGCAAGAAGCAAGCCCTCAGGGAGTTCGTGAGAGTCCTCGTTGCCCCAGCAACACGTGATCGGCCTCGCCCGCTTCGCGCAACACGTGCAGCTCGCCCTCGAGCACGAGTGCTTCCGCGGGAGTGGGGTGGCTCAAGAAGTTCAAGCTGCTCGCGCTGTAGCCGTAGGCGCCGCTGTAGAAGACGCCGATCAGATCTCCGCGCGCAATATTTGGCAGCTCCAGCTTCTGACCCAGCACGTCGAGCGGCGTGCAACACGGCCCCACCACCGAGAATGATGAGTCGCACGCGTGCTCGAGCCGATTGAGCACGAGCATCGGGAACGACTTTCGGAACACCTGCCCGAAGTTCCCCGTGGCAGTGATGTGGTGGTTCATTCCGCCGTCCGCGACGGCGTAGCTGACGCCGCGCGATTGCTTCACGTCGATCACGCGCGTCACATAGAGCCCGCACTCCGCGACGAGGTAGCGGCCGAGCTCGATCATCGGACGGAAGTTGCCGAGGCGTTGCCGGCCTTCGGACACGATGGTCTGGAAGCCGCGCGCGAACGTCTCGAGATCGAAGTCGGGCGAGTTCTCGAAGTACGGCACCGCGAAGCCGCCGCCGAAGTCGATCGTCTCCAGCGGAGTGCCGGTGTGCGCGCTCACTCGCGCAGCGAGCTCGATCACCTGCCGGCAATGCTCGAGCAGCGCCTCGACGTCGGCGATCTGCGAGCCCACGTACACGTGAATGCCGACCAGCGAGATCCGCGGATGACGGGCGTGACGCGCGAGCAGGTCGTCGAGCTGCTCCTCATCGATGCCGAACTGCGTGGGGCCTCCAGTCATGCGCATCTGCGCGCCCTTCACCTGCTGCGCGGGGTTGATGCGAAGGCTGACCCTCGCTGTCTTTCCCGCGCGCGCGGCGGCCTGGCCCACGCGCACCAGCTCACCTTCTGATTCGACGTTGATCGATTCGAGGCCCCACTCGATCGCCTCGCGCAGCTCCTGATCAGTCTTTCCCGGGCCAGCGAAGATCGCTTTGCGCGGAGAGAAGCCGGCGCGTTGCGCGAGGCGCAGCTCACCGATCGACGCCAGCTCGGCGCCGATGCCCTCGCGGGCGATCAGCTCACTGAGTCCCAGGCTGGGATTGGCCTTCAGCGAGAAGAACAGCTCCACCTCGGGCCCGAGCACCTTCTTCACGTGGCGCAGGCGATTGATCAGCGCATCGCCCGCGTACGCAAAGAACGGAGTGCCCACACGCTCCGCGATCGCTGAGATCGCGATGCCGCCGAGCGAAAACTCCTCGCCACTGCGAGCCCCGAGCAGGCGCGCGAGGGCCTGCGCTTTTTCGTACTGAGTCATTTGGCGTATTGGTTTCGGAGCAAGCTTCGATCCGTCTTGCCGTTGGCGTTCTTGGGGAGCTCACTCACCAGATGCAGCTCCTGCGGCACGAGGTGAGCGGGCGCGCGCTGTGACACCAGCTGACGGAGCTCTTCCGTCGTCACCGTCGCCCCCTCGCGGAGAGAACAGATCGCCACGATGCGCTGGCCGAGCAGCTCGTCCTTCTTCCCGAACGCGGCGGCCTCGTGCACCTTGCCCGTGCCGTAGAGCAGCTCTTCGATCTCCAGCGGGCTCACCCGGTAGCCCTGCGTCTTGATCTGCTCGTCGCGTCGACCCACGTAGTGAAGGAAGCCCTCCGCATCGCGCCGCACCACGTCGCCCGAGTACACGACCATGTCTGCGCCGTTGAGCTCAGCAGGCGCGAACGGATTCACCCGGTACACCGAGCGCGTCTTCTCGGGATCGCCCCAGTAGCCGAGGGCGACCGTCGGACCGCGGTGGATCAGCTCGCCCTCTTCGTCATCGGCCGTCTCGGTGCCGTCGGGGCGCACCACCCAGATATCCGTGTCTGGAATTGCCTTGCCGATGCACTGGGCGCCGCGGTGCACCTCGCTCGGCGGCAGGAAGGTGGAGCGGAACGCTTCCGTCAGCCCGTACATTAGAAAGATCTTCGTGCTCGGAAGCACCGCCCGCAGCAGCTCGAGATGCGTGCTGGGGATCATCCCTCCCGTGTTGCTGAGGTAGCGGAGTTCGGTGAGCGGCTCGCGCTGCAGGCTCTTCTTGTTCTGCAGCAACAGCGCCCACACCGAAGGCACTCCGGCGAGACCGGTGATGCGCTCCTCGCGCAGGTTGGCGAGCGTGTCTCCGGGGAGCAGCGAGCGTTGCAACACCAGCGTGCCGCCCACGCGGAGCATGGTGGTGAACTGATTCATCCCCACGTCGAAGGTGAGCGGGAGCATGCTCAAGATGCGATCGCTCGCGGTGTTCTCGAGGTACGTGGAGACGATCTGCGCTCCCACCACGAGGTTGTGGTGGCTGAGCATGATGCCCTTGGGCAACCCGGTCGAACCCGAGGTGTAGATGATGGTGCCCAGGTCGCTCTCGGTGCTGCGGGCACGCGGCTCGAGCTCGGGGCCGTCGCGGAAGATCTCCTCGAGCGCGATCAGTTCGGGGCCGCCCGTTTTTCGCTCGGGGAGCTTTCCGCGAATGAACGCGACCTCGATCCCCGGGATCTCCTCGCGCGTGAACTTCTCTGCGTCGACGATCAAGTGCCGAGCGCCGCAGTTCCTGAGGATGTGCCCGACCTGCTGGCCCTTCAGCACCGGGTTGACGTTCACGAACACCGCGCCGGCGTGCGCGCACGCGGTCATCGCGGCCAACGCTTCGAAGCTCTTCTCGACGTAGACCCCGACGCGATCTCCTCGCTGCACCTGGTTCGCGCGCAGACAATGCGCGAGGCGCGCGCTCGCCTGCTGGAGCTGGCCGTAGGTGTGCGTGGTCTTGTCGTCGTCGACGATCGCGATCTGATCAGGAGCGCGCTCGGCCGCGTTCTGCAGCAGGTGGAACAGCGTCCATTCGGGCAACATCACGCCACCGTGCCCCGAGCGACCTGCAGTTTTCTCGTCACCAACGCACCGATCGTGCGCAGCGACTTGAACTCCCGTTCACTGATCTCTTCGGGCTCGATCTCCACGCCGAACTCGTTCTGGATGAACTCGACCAGCCCGATGGTCTGCAGCGAGGTGAGAGTCCCCGATTGAAGCAGCAGGGTGTCTTCGTCGAGCTTCACGTCGCTCTGCAGCAGCTCCGCCGTGATGAAGCGCTTCAGTTTGTCGGTGATCATGGCAACCGACAGAAGCAACCGGTGCGCCATCCGTTCCTACAGGACACTTCCGTGGCTGAGCTCTCCGTCACCGAATTGTTGGCGCCACACGCCTTGCGGCCGCTCTGGCAATCGCGAAAGAAGTTCGTAGGTGAAGTCCTTGCGGCGGAAGCCCCAGCGGAGCAGGTGCGCGCGCTTTTTCTGCTCTTCGTCTCCCAGCAGAAACCAGCGCATCGTCCACGCGTCTTGCCGGCGCAGCTCTCGCGCGGCGAAGGAGATCAGGGCGTCGATCAGCGAGGTCGAACTGCCAGGCGCCGTGACCAGCTCGAGGATGAACCCTCGATGCCCTTCGTCGCGTGAGACGCAGCACACCACGTAGCCGGCGAGGTCTCCGTCGGCCTCGACGATCCCCACCGTTTTGTGCGCCTGCGGTGACCTGGGGCCGTAGCGCCAATTCAGATAGCGGCTGTCGCGCTCCACCGTCGCCTGCAGCGGATCAGCGGAGAGGCAGCGCTCGAAGAGTCGATCGAAGCTGGGGCCGAAGTTCCCGGTGTAGGGATTGACCGACGGCAAGCGGAGCATCGAGGGCATGTCGCTCAGCGCGAGACCTGCGCGAGCCCAGTCCCACACCATCGGAGGAAGTGCGCGCAGGCTCGGCCAGCTGCGCAGCCCCAGGCGCGCGTCGAGCACCTTGTCGAAGCGGCGCATGGTGCCGTTCTGTTGCGCCTTGAGGAACTTGGAGACCGCGATGGTGGCGGGGATGTCGTCCAGGCTCACGTTGAAGTCGCAGGCCCGGTAGCACTCGCGCAGCAGCTTGATGCCGTGGAACCTGTAGGGCGTTGCCACCATGTAGTCGCACGGCGAGTGCGTCATCACGCGCTTGCCGCCGATGCGATAGGGAATGGGGACGGTTCCGAGAAAACCCACCACGCTGCCGTCGGCGTCGAGCACCCACTTCGGTGAGTTCTCAGGGCACAGGTTCTCCACTTGCGACCAGTCCCAGCGGCGTTCCAGTGCGCGTGAAGCGGTCTCGCCGAAAACTTCTGCGTGCAGGCGCAACACCTGCTCGCGATCCGAAGACTCGAACGCCCGAAGGACGGGGGTAGCGGCAGACATGCCCGATCGCTAGTGACGGCGAGCTCGGTCAGCCACTCCGGGAACGGGGGCGTGTCGAAACGACAACTGCCTCGAGGGTGGCGGGTGATCAGGGCTCGCGGCTTGCTCGACTCGTGCTGGCCTCTCGATTTCGACCTTCTTGCTCTCGTTGAGCGACGCTTCGTGGCGTTCGGTCGACCTACGGGCCCACAGTGCAGCCGGCTGCATCCTGGGCCCGCGCGTCGAAGCTTCGTGCACTGAAGTCACAGAAAGCCGCGCAGGAGGGGCCCGTTGGCGCCAGGCACCGAGCCTCGACACCAAAACCACTGCGTCCCCTCAAGGAGCGAAGCGCGGCGTCATCAACCCCGCATCGATCAGCTGCTTCATCACGTCGCCGTCGTGTCCCGGCACGACGTGCAGCTTCGGCTCAGCGGCCGCGAGCGCCTTGATCGCCGCGAGCTGGCGCAGCACCGCTTCACGATCCTCACCGAGGAACAACGCCGTCACGAGCCGCGCGCGCTCACGCACTTCTTTGTAGTTCGCCCCGTGCCACGCGATGTCGCCCAGCAGGAGGAACTCTTCTCCGTTCTGCAACTTCACGAACACCAGCTGCGAACCGGGCGTGTGACCGGGCGCCTTCCACAGCACCACACCCGGAGCGATCGCGAACGAGCGCTCGTACGTGAACGGTTTGCGATTCGTGGAAGGAAAGACCACCGGCGCGAGCTTCTTCGGATCAGACAGCTGCTCATCGGTCACGGCGAACGAGAGCTGCGCCAGCTTCGGATGCGTCGCCAGTCCACCGAGATGATCAGAGTGCTCGTGAGTGACGACGATCAGCGCCGCGCTCTCCATCGCCCTGGTCACGCGCGCGAACGCCTCGGGCTCGAAGCGCGCCGCGTCCTTCGCGGTGGCCTGATCCATCGCGGTGTCGACGATGATGAAGCGATCGGGGAACAGCAGCTGGTAGCTGAACACCGGCAGCTTCACGCTCGACCAACCCGAGCCCGCGAGCACCGCGACTTTCGGGAACTCGAACTCGAGCACTTCCTCCTCGCGAATCGCGGAGGGCTTCTCGCCCGGCATCGAGTCAGCGAGCCGGCGCAGCTCCGCGAGGTCGAGATCGTACGTGCCCTGCGGAGTGCCGCTCTCGATGAGGAACCACCAGTACGCCGGCACCAACAGCGCCAGCAGTCCGATCGCGACGCGTGCCTTCCGATTCTTCACGGCACGAAGGCGTCGAGCGCCTTGCGAATCGGCGCGAAGTCTTCGTCCTTCACGTCGGCCACGCCGTCGGCGAGGAACGCCGCCTTGAGCCAGCCCTTGCCGTCCTCGGTCTTATCGGCGCCCTTCGCGGTGGCGATGATCGCGTCGATCTTTCCCTGCGAGAACTTCGGAGCGGCCACGAGCACGTCGTTCGGCACGTCGCTGGAGAGCGCGACGATCTTCAGCTGATCCGCCTTCTTTCCCAGCGCCTTCTCGCAGCCACTGACCTTCGCCTGGCCGACGACGGGATCAGCGAACGTCGCGCCCACGTCGTACTTTCCCTCGAGCACCGCGGTGCAGACCGCGTCGTGCGAGCCGAGGAAGTCCTGCGTCTCGAAGCTCTGCGGAGGGCTGATGCCGGCCTGCATCATCAGCGCCTTGGGGATCACGTAGCCCGTCGCGCTCGAGGTCTCGACCCACGCCACCTTGAGCGGCTTCTTCGACTTCCTGATGTCCTCGAGAGAGCTCAGCTTGCTGGTCATCGGCGCGAAGATCGCCGAGCGGTACACGCTCTTGCCCTGGCGCACGGTGCGGAACATCAGCTGCGTCTTCGCCTTGGGATCGAGGCGCACGTAGCCGAGCGGGCCCATCAGTCCGACGTCGACCTCGCCTTTGCTCACCGCGTTCGCGAGCGACTCTTGATCAGGGAACACGCGCGGGAGGGTGGTCTCCTTCACCGCGATGCCCACGAAGCGCGCGAGCGCATCGGCCTGCTTCTTCGCCACTTCGTCATTCGTCGAGGCGACCACTCCGACCAGCACCGCCGACTGAACGGGAGCCGCGGGCGCGGGCTTGGGTCCCTGCGCGAAGGCAGCGAAAGAAAGGAGCGCGGAAATGAGAGCGGGAATTCGACGCATGGAAGGTCTCCGGCGGGTGAGGAGGGAACGCTACCCCCTGAAATGACTCGGCGTTCGCAGAATTTGAGCGAAGCGGAGGATTCGCAGAGGCGGAGCGACCCAGAAAAATCGCGCCCGCACT
>CBIHPJ010000533.1:0-6618 GCA_966211295.1 uncultured Myxococcales bacterium
TTTGTTGTCGGCGTCAGCCCTCTCCCCGACCCTCTCCCCCGCGGGGAGAGGGAGTTCAGTCACGGGCGTCATCCACGGCGTCTCGATGCGCGCCTGGCGACCGCGTGCCTCATTCTTGTGGGCGGCGAGCTGCGTCTCGAGCTCAGCCTCCGCCTTCGCGTCGATCGCGGCGTTGAGATCGGCTTCCACGTCGCTCACGGTGCGAGCGTCGGCGGCGGCCATCAGCGCGGCCTCCATCACGGTGTCGGTGGGCTGCGGCGCGTGCACGAACGCCTGCGCGGCGACCACCTCGGGAGCAGGCTGCGGCGCCTCGACGCGCATGGGCGTCTGGAACGCGTCGAGCTGCTTCGCCAGCTCAGGAGCGAGGCCCTGCGCGAGATCGGCGGGCACGGGCGCGGTGGTCCAACCACCGTTCGGATCAGCGAGCTCCGACTCGATCGCCGCGGGAGAGAACCAGTCCTGCTGCGCGTCGCTCGAGCTCTCCTCGGAGCGGATCTCGGCGGTGCCGGCGAAGAGCTGCTGCATCAGCTCCTCGGCCTCGGTCGCGCGGGGCTCGAAGAGACGCGGCATCGGACGCAGCTCGATGAGCTCACTGTCCGCGGCGCGCGCGGGGCCGAGCACGCCCATCAGGTACAGCCGGGTCGCGACCTCGAGGGTCAGCGTCTCGTTGAGCGAGCTGTCGAGGAGCACCTGCTCCACCGAGCGGAAACCGTCGAACAGTTGCACCACGCGGTTGATCTCGTCGGGCATCGCCTTGAGACCGTTGGCGAGGCGACCGAAGTCCACCGTGAGGCGGGCGTCGAGCGGCAGGCTGCGCTGCAGCACGCGCGACCACTTCTGCAGGCGAGGCAGCACCAGGTTCACCAGCTCACGCAGGCTGCACTGCAGCTCGGCGAAGCCGTTGACGGGCTCCATCACCAGCTCGTAGCTGCCCTTGGTCAGCGCCAGCGCGCGCACCAGCGCGTCGACCGTGCCGCCCCGGGTGTCGAAGCGAGCGTCGATCACCTTGCCGCTGCGGAAACGAACCTCGGCGCGGCCATCGACCAGCAGCAGTCGACCCGAGCGAGGGCACGACATCAGCGCGCGCAGCAGCTGCACCGGAGGAAGCGCCTTCGAGTCGAACACCAGGCGGCCACCAGCGCGCTTCGCCAGCTCGACGCGAACGAGCGCCGCCACGTCGCGGGCAAACGCGGGCTTCTGGATGTAGTCGTCCACGTCGACCACGTCGGCCATCGCTTCGACCTTCTGGTCGCCTGCCTGCGCGAGCAGGAGCACGGGCACGTGCGCGAGCCGATCGTCGCCGCGCAGCTGCATCACGAACGTGAGGCCGTCTTCGTCGCCGAGCTCCGCCTCGAGGATGATCGCGTCCGGGGCACGGCCGGTGAGGAGCAACAGCCCCTGCTTCGCCGTCGCGGAGCTCCACACCTCGAAGCCGTCGCGGCCCATCGCCACCTCGAGCACCGAGCGCGTCGACTCGTTGGGGTCGATCACCAGCACGAGCGGCTTGCGAGCCGACGGCGAAATCGAAGCAACGGAGACGTCCTGCGTGCTGTGTGAGGTGGTGTGAGCCATGCGCCCTCCATACTCCGAGAGGCCACATGGCTCCAAATCGCCAACCCGCCGAAATTACGGTCGAATTCAGCCCAGTTCGATGGGCAACTCGGTGCGGCGCTCGAGGTTGGGCAGCGCGGCGGCTCCGAACTCCGTCAACAACGTGTGACCGAGGAGCTGGAGATCTTCGGGGGCGATCTCGTTGAAGTGCAGCAGCCAGGCGCGGCCTTCGTTGCGCGCGCTGCACAGCGCCTTGAACATCTTCGGTCGCGCAGGGAGCGAGAGATACAGCGTCACTTCTTCGGTGAACGGACTGGTGCAGGTCGCCGGCAACTTCGCGCCGCGCACCGAGAGCTCGATGCCGCGGCCGAGCGTCGAGCAGCCGCGCGACTCCACGAACCAATCGACATCGAGCGTGAAGCGCGGGTACCGCCGACCCTGCACTGCTGCCTTCTTCCGCTTCGTCGAAGTGGCCATGGCACAAGGCTGTAGCGGGTGGATCGACCGGTCAAAAAAACGGCCGCGCGCGCTGTGAATCGCCCACGGATTTCGCGGGGCTGGAAATTTCAGCAGGGGCCTCGCCACAGGTACGTTGCACCCGATGATCTCCACTCTCCTGCTGACCTTGATCGTCGCGGCCGACCCGGTCGCGGCCGTCCCCTCGCCGGAAGAGACCCGAGTGACCGGCGGCGTGATGGCGCCTGCCTCGCTCCCCGCTGGAACGAACGCGCTCTACGGCTTCGTGGGCGCGCCCGAGCTCGGCGTTGGCTACCGCCCGGGCTTCGGCCTCATCGAGCTCGAGGCGCGCGGCCTGTTCAACATCTTCGAGGTCTCGGTGATCGCGGAGGCCGGCCTCAAGTTCGGCGTGCTGCAGCTGGACAAGTTCCGACTCGCGCCTGGCATCGCGCTCGGCATCGAGTTCAACAGCGGCGCGCGCTACTTCGATCGCTCCAACTTCGCTTTCGTCGGACTGCGCCCGAGGCTGAGCGCGAACGCGTCGTACGCCTTCACCGAGACGATCTCCGGCATCGCGCAGCTCGACGTGCCGGTGTCGATCGCGTTCTCGCAGGGCTTTCAGGTCACCCCGCTGCTGGGCGCGGGCGCGGAGTTCCACCTGGGAGGCAGCTTCTCGCTGCTCGTCTCAGGTCACATCGGGTTCGACGCCACGCGCGAGCCGCTGGGCCTGACGCAGTACCGCGCAGCCTGGGCCGCGCGGCTCGGCATCGGCTACCGGCTCTTCTAGAAGCGGCCGCGCAGGAACGAGAACGCCACGCCGAGCTGCGTGCCCGAAGCGCTGGGCGACAGGATCGGAGCAGCGGTCGGAGGCGCGAACGCCACGCCCAGTCCCTTGTCGGGGTTTCCGATCATCGCGAAGTTCTGCTTCGGCGTTTTGAACAGGTTGATCGCGCCCATCTGCAGCAGCGGAACGAGTCCGATCGCGCCGATCATCAGCCAGGCGACGCTGCCTCCGTTCGGGACGCCGCCGCTCGCCTGCCCCGTGGGCAACCAACCCGTCGCGTAGAAGATGCCGAGCACGGCGGCTTCACCGGCGAGTCCGACCAGCGCGGGGATCCACATCTCTGATTGGTAGAAGCGGCTGCCGTTCGCGAGGCTGACCTGCGTCTGCGCCACCGCGAGCGGCGCGGCTCCGAAGATCAGACAGAAGATGATCGACGAGAGCGTCGGGTCGCCGATCTGCCCGCTGGCGAAGAGGAGGAAGTACGGGAGCACCGTCACGCCCGCCGCGGTCAACGAGCCAAAGAGCGCCTCGCTCACCATCAGACCCACTTCAGGGCCCGGCTTCTCCGTCACGCGCGGCTGGCCGTAGGGCGAATACGGATAGCCCGACTTGGTCCCGGGCTTTCCGTTCGAGGGCGGAGGCGGAGTACCCGGTTGATTCGTCGACGGCTGCGCGCCCGGCTGCGCGTTCGGAGTCCCAGGCTCGGAGGGCGGCATCGGCGGCGGAGCAGCCGGCACCATCGGCGGAGGTGTGAAGTCAGGCGTCGGGGTCACCGTCTGTGCGAGCCCCACCGCGGGGATCATCACGAAGGCGATCAGCATGGTCTTGAGTGACATCAGGAGCTCCGTCAGCGAACCGCGATGCAGTCAATCTCCACACGCGCCCCTCGGGGAAGAGCCACCACCTGAACGGTGGAGCGCGACGGAGGGTTCGCGGGGAAATACTTCGCGTAGACCTCATTCACCTTCCCGAAATCGGCGAGGTCGGTGAGAAAAATCCCGCAGCGAACGACGTTGGTGAAGGTGCACCCCGCCGCGGAAAGCACGGCTGAGAGGTTCTTCATCACCTGCTCCGTCTGTGCGCTCACGTCGCCAGGGACCATCTCGCCCGTCGCCGGGTCGAGCGGAATCTGGCCCGAGAGAAACACGGTGCCATTCGAGGCCGCATTCGCAACAACGGCCTGCGAGTACGGGCCAATCGCCTTCGGAGCTTTGTCAGTCTGGATCACGTCGCGCGCCATCCGGCCAAGCTATCAGATGCTCGGAGACGGCCAGAGCGATCAAACCCAGTGATTTCAAGCAGGAAGAACCGGGTTTCTGGGTCGCTTTGCTCCATGGTCCAGCAGTCGCTGGACCATGCTCCGCTCACGTCAGACGCGCTCGACCGAGAACACGCCGGTCAGCTTCTCGATGTTCCGCATCAGATCGGTGAGCTGCTTCAGGTCGGTGATGGTGACCTCGAAGGTGTTCACCGCGCGATCATCACCCGTGGCGCGACAGTTCGCCTGGCTGATGTTCACGCCCTTCTTGCTGAAGATCTGAGACATGTCGGCGAGCAGACCGGGACGATCGGCCGTGAGCACGCGCAGCGTGACCGGGCGGCGGAAGTCGCCACGCACGTCCCACGCGACGTCGACCTTGCGCTCGGGATCGGTGGCCTTCGCCTTCTCACAGGTCTGCGTGTGCACGGTGACGCCGCGGCCGCGCGTGATGAAGCCGACGATCGAGTCGCCCGGCACCGGGTTGCAGCAACGGCCGAAGCGCACGAGCACGTCGTCGATGCCGCCGATGGTCACGCCGCTCGAAGACTTCCGGCCCACGACCTTCTTCGCGAGATCGGTGACGGTCTGGAAGATGCCTGAGCCGCTCGACTCCGAAGGGCCCTTTTCCTTCTCGCGCTCTTTCTCGCGGACCTCTTCGGCCTTCTCCTTCGGCACGAGCAGATCGACGAGCTGGCTGGGCTGCACCTTGCCGTAGCCGACGGCCACGAGCAGATCTTCCTCTGAGCGGAAGCCGTAGCCCTCGGCGGGCTTCTTCAGCTCTCCGCCCTTGATGAGCTTGTTGAGGTTCAAGCCGAAGCGCTTGAACTCGCGATCGGTGAGCTCGCGCCCGAGCACGAGGCTCTTGTCGCGCTGCTGCTGCTTGATGAACGCGCGGATCTTCTGCTGCGCGCGGCTGGTCTTCGCGAAGGTGATCCAGTCCTTGCTGGGGTGCGCCTGCGGGCTGGTGAGCACCTCGACCTGGTCACCGTTCTTCAACTTGTAGCGAAGCGGGACGATCTTCCCGTTCACCTTCGCGCCGACGGTCTTCTCGCCGACCCCGGAGTGAATCGCGTACGCGAAGTCGATCGGCGTGGCGCCGCGCGGGAGGCTCTTCACGTCTCCCTTCGGGGTGAACACGAAGACCTCGTCGGTGAAGAGATCGACCTTCACCGTGTCGAGGAACTCCTTGGGGTCCTTCAGATCCTGCTGCCACTCGAGGAGCTGACGCAGCCACGCGAACTTTTCGTCGTCGCTGTTGAGCGTGTTGCGCCCCTCTTTGTACGCCCAGTGCGCGGCGATGCCTTCTTCCGCGACCCGGTGCATTTCCTCGGTGCGGATCTGGATCTCGATGCGCTCGGAGAGCGGACAAATCACCGTGGTGAGCAGTGACTGGTACATGTTCGGCTTGGGGATCGCGATGAAGTCCTTGAAGCGGCCCGGCACCGGCTTCCACATCTGGTGCACGAGGCCGAGCGCGCCGTAACACTGGCCCAGCTCGGGAGCGATCACCCGGAACGCGATCACATCGGGCACCTGCTCGAAGTCGATGCCCTGCGACCGCATCTTCTTGTAGATGGAATAGAAGTGCTTGAAGCGCCCGCTCACCTTCGCGGGCACGCCGGACTCCTTCAGCTTGCCCTCGATGATCTGCACGACGTCGTCGATGTACTTCTCGCGCTCCTTCTTCTTGCGCGCGACCTTCGACTCGAGCTCGAAGAAGTCTTTCGGGCGCGTGTAGCGAAACGAGAGATCTTCGAGCTCGGTCTTCACCCAGCTGATGCCGAGGCGATTGGCGAGCGGCGCGTAGATGTCGAGCGTCTCTTGAGCAATGCGCGCCTGCTTCTCTTCGCTCATGTGATCGAGCGTGCGCATGTTGTGAGTGCGATCGGCGAGCTTCACCAGGATCACGCGAATGTCCTGGGCCATCGCCACCAACATCTTGCGGAAGTTCTCGGCCTGCTTCTCTTCCTGCGAGAGCTGCTGGCTCGCGCTGAACTTTCCGAGCTTGGTGACGCCGTCGACGATCAGCGCGACCTCTTCACCGAAGAGCTCTTTGATCTCCTCGATGGTCGCGAGCGTGTCCTCCACCGTGTCGTGGAGAAGCCCCGCGACAATGGAGGCTTCGTCGAGTCTCAGCTGCGCCAGGATTCCCGCGACCTCGAGCGGGTGAATCAGATACGGCTCGCCCGATTTGCGAACCTGACCTTGATGGACCTTCGCCGAGTAGACGTAGGCCTTCTTGATGATGTCGAGGTCGGGATCGGGGTGATAGCCGGCGACGCGCTGCAGGATGTCGTTGAGACGAATCAAACGTGTTGAAGCGTAACACCCGCTTAGGCCGACGCAATGCGTCAAGGCACTTTCCTGCTCTCCGATGAGCGCCTGCCCAGAGTGCGGACGCCCTCTTGACGGCAGTCGTCGCCATTGTTGCGGAAAGACTTGGGTTGTTTGACTATGCCCGGCCAATGCCCGCGTTGTTGACCAAGAGCCTCGGGGTCATCTGCCCGTCGTGCGACTTCCTGAACGTCGTCGCCGCGGTGCGCTGCATGGCGTGCGGCTCAGCCAC
>CBIHPJ010000534.1:0-6614 GCA_966211295.1 uncultured Myxococcales bacterium
AGCACGTCTGTTGAGGCGTGCTGCCTCGCAGGACGATCGGACAAGACATGTGGACGGCGATGCATTGAACGTCTCGTAGTCCTGCTGCATGTAGGGATGCAAATGCCTGCTCTCGATGAAGCCTCCCTCCGTCAGCTGTTCCTCGATGCTCGTACCCACTCGGCTTGGCAGGACAAGCCGGTCGGTGATGACGTGCTCCACCGCCTCTACGAGCTCGCTCGGCTCGGCCCCACCGGAGGCAACGCGAACTCGTTCCGCGTGGTGTTCGTGAAGAGCGCCGCCGCGAAGGAGAAGCTCAAGCCGTCGCTCAACCCCGGCAACGTGGACAAGACGATGAACGCGCCGGTGACGGCGATCCTCGCGTACGACCTCGAGTTCTATAACCACCTTCCGAAGCTCTTCCCGATGCGCGACATGAAGACGCCGATCGCCGCTTCGCCTCCGGAGCGGCGGGAGCGGCTCGCGTTTCTCAACGGTACGCTGACGGGCGCGTACATGCTGCTCGCGGCGCGTTCGCTCGGGCTCGACTGCGGTCCGATGGCGGGCTTCGACAACGCGAAGGTGGATGAAGCGTTCTTCGCGGGTACGACGTGGAAGTCGAACTTCCTGATGAACATCGGCTACGGCGAGCCGAGCAAGCTGCACCCGCGGCTCCCGCGGCTCGATTTTGCCGAGGCGGCTCGCATTGAGTGAGTTGAGCTCTCGACCCTCTCCCCGCTGACGCAGGGAGAAGGAGACGGAGCGCGGTTGAGGCACCACGAGCCAACAACTTGCCGCTGCTCGAGGTGACCTCGGCCTCCGCGTAGCCGAGCGTCCGTCCGAACTTCACCACGCGCGCCTTCGCGCTCACCGTGTCGCCGTCAGCGCCGCCGCGAGCAGGTTGAATTTCATCTCGACGGCGGTCATCTCGTCCCCGATGACGCCACCACTCCGCGGCTCGGCGCGCGTGACTGCGGTGATGGGCTATTCAGGCGTCCGAGGCGGCCTCTTCGCGGCGCGAGCGCCCGCCTTTGCCGGGCGCTTGGGGTGAAGAGTTTCGTGTCGCGCGCACATCCCGACGAAGCGCTCGATGCGGTCGGCCCGCGTCTCTGAACTCTTCGCTGTCTGCACGCGATAGAGGATCGCGTAGCGGTTGGCGCTGTCGAGCGTCTCGAAGAACGCCTTCGCACGAGCGTTCCGTGCAAAGGCGTCCGCGAGATCCGCAGGCACGCTCGACGACCGAGCTCCGTCGTAGGCTCGTTCCCAACGCCCGTCGTGCTTGGCGCGCTCGACCTCTGCGAGGCCCGGAGCCGCCATCGCCCCAGCGGCGATCAGCGCCTCGGCCTTCGCGCGGTTGATCTTCGACCATGGGCTCCTGGCCTTGCGAGGACCGAAGCGCTGTGCCCACGCGCTTGCGTCGAGCGCGCGCTTCTGGCTGTCGATCCAGCCCCATGCGAGCGCCACGTCGAGGGCCTCAGCGTAGGAGATCGTCTTCGCCGCCCCCGTCTTACCGATGCGGAGCAAGACACCGCCCGCGCGCGCGTGGTTCGACTCGAGCCACCTGGACCACTCCGCGCGGGACGACACCTCGAGGATCAGCTCCGCTCCCTTTGCCACAGGAGACCGAGTCATCAGTAGCTCTTGCCGTCGAACTTCTGAACCTCGAGTGCGTCGAGGTCGAGGCCATCCAGGCATCTCAGGTTCACCACGACCTTCTCTTGCCCCTCGGCTGCGTACCTGCCGAACGCGCGGACGCCGCACGTGCCGCAGAAGAGGTGGTGCATGGTTTTCCGACCGAACTGGTAGTCAACCTGGGCGTCAGCCCCCGACACGAGCTTGAACCGCTCGGGCGGCACCGACGCCATCAGCCAGCCTGCGCGGCCGCAGATGGAGCAGTTACACGAACTCGCGCGGGTGAGCTCCGCAGTCACCTCGAAGCGAACCTTTCCGCAGTGGCACGATCCCGAGTAGGTCGTCGTCTTCGACACGGCTTTTTCCATGGCGTACTCGTACGCGCCGGTGACCTTCGCGTATTGCAAAAGTGCGCCAAGTGGGGGCAATGGCTGATGGGCACAAAGGGCACCCTCGGAATCCTCAATCCGCCGGAGGGGTTCAAGCACTTCACGCTCGAGCGTGAACCTCCGCCGGATGATCTCACCTCTTTCGTCGAAGGCTTCTGGACGGTGGGCTGGGACCTGGAGGGCGGGTCGTCCTTTGAGCAAGAGATCTTGCCGTACCCCTGCGTGAACCTCTCGACGGGTGCCGGAGGGTTCGAGGTGCACGGCCCCGGCACGCAGCGCTTCGTCGCCCAGCTCGCGGGCCGCGGGCACGTCTGCGGCACGAAGTTCACGCCGTCGGGCTTCTTCGCGTTCGCGCGCGTTCCCATGCGTGAGCTCGTTGACAAGGTCATGTCTGCCGAAGCTGTCACCGGCCGAGGGCTGCGACTGCCGCTCGACTTCGATGCGGGGATGGTACGCGCCGAGGTGGAGGCATTCCTGCGGAGCTTCGAGCCCGTGTGTACAGCGGACATGGCGCTCGCCGATCGCTTGGTCAGGCTGGCCCAGGGGGATCGGTCCATCGCGCGCGCCGAAGATCTGGCGCGCGCTGCTGGCACCTCGGTGCGCTCGCTCCATCGCCTGTTCGAGCGCCATGTCGGTGTCGGACCCAAGTGGATCGTCCGAAGGTCGCGTGTTCAGGAGGCTGCCGAACGTGTGGCACGCGGAGAGCAGGTCGACTGGGCCGCGACGGCGCAGGAGCTCGGATACCACGATCAGGCGCACCTCACTCACGACTTCCGAGCGCAGGTCGGCTTCACTCCAGCCGCATACGCTCGACGATGCGCGGAGTCCCATCGACGGCGCGCCGTTCGCGATCCCATGAACAACACCACTGCACCGGCTCGAAGAAGTCGCACTTGAGCGTCACGGACTCGATGACGTCTTCTCGGCGCCTGATGTGTTTGCGATTCGCAGGGCAGTTGAGGCTCCTCGTGCGAGGAGCTTGCCGCTGCTCGAAGTGACCTCGGCCTCGGCGTAACCGATCGTTCGTCCGAACTTCACCACGCGCGCCTTCGCGCTCACCGTGTCTCCGTCGGAAGCGGCGGCGAGCAGGTTGAACTTCATCTCGACGGTGGTCATTTCCTCGGACTCGCCGAGCTGCGTGATGAACGCGATGCCCATGGCGTGGTCAGCGACCGCGGCGATCATTCCGCCGTGGAGCCAGCCGAGCGGATTGGCGTGATGCGAGAAGTCGACCTTCGCTTCCACCACGACGACTCCGGAGTCCACCGATCGGGTGTGGAAGCCCAGCCGTGCACCGAGGCCGCGTGTGTCGTGATCATTCGGAAGGAGTCGCATGCCGCATGAAGTAACGGTCGCGACCTTCTGCTCAAGCGCGTTGACGCAAGGTGCATAATCTGACCCCATCGGTGTCACCAGATGACACCGTCCGATGCCACCCTGATCCTCACGTCGCTGAAGGAGATGCTCCGACAACAGGGCATCACGTACCGCGAAGTCGCCCGCGAGCTCGACGTGAGCGAGTCGAGCATCAAGCGTCTCTTCGCCGGGAACGACTTCAACTTCTCCCGCGTGGAGCAGATCTGCGACTTCCTCAAGGTGTCCTTCTTCGAGCTCGCCGAGCGAGCGCAGCACGATTCGCGCAGGAACACCTTCACGCTCAAGCCCGTGCAGGAGAAGGCGTTCGTCGAGAACCCGAAGCTGTTCTGGTTCTTCCTGTTCGTGCTCAACCAGGGATCGGTGGCGGGGATCGATCGACGGTTCAAGCTGACCCAGATACAGGTGACCAAGTACCTGCTCCAGCTCGACACCATGAAGCTGCTCGAGCTGCGTGAGGGGAATCACTTTCGGGTGCTGGTGCCGCGCAACATCGTGTGGCAGCGCGGCGGGCCGATCGAACGCTGGCTGTTCGACGAAGGGAAGGCGGCGATCCTCCACAGCCGCTTCGATGAGCGCGACGACTTCTTTCGCTTCTATTTCGTGAACATCACCCCGGAGTCGTACTTCCGCTTCCGCTCACGCTTCGAAGAACTCGCGCAGGAAATCCTCAAGAAGTCGCTCGACTTCGACATCCTCTCTCCCGACGCGCGTCGAGTGGGGGTGCTGCTCGCGTGCAAGCCGATGACGCTGTCAACCTTCAGCGGCAACTGACCGCGTGATGTGACCGGCTCGTTCACGCTTTCACCGTTAGTGGAGAAGACCCCACAGAGTGGAGACTTCAAACCCCGCGCGGAGAGGTGGAGCGATCTGCTTACTTCGCGCTCATGTATTCACGACTCGGGTTGATCAGCGCGCTCGTCGCCTGCTCGGCCTTCGCTCAGGACCAGTGCAAGAAGCCTCCGGTCTCGACCGAGCCTCCGAAGGATCTGCTCTCAGACACGCGCGTGCTCCGGCGTGTCTCGCTCGCGCTCACCGGCACCACGCCGCTGGTGTCCAAGTACGAGGCGCTCGTCGCCACTCCGGTCGATGGCCGCGCTGCTGCGATTGACGCGGAGATCGACGCGCTGCTCGCCTCACCGAAGTTCTACGAGCAGATGGTGCGCTTCGGTCACGATTGGATCGCCGTGCCCGCGTACACCAAGGGCGCGCAGGGAGACGCGTACCAGGGAGACATGTCGGGCCACCTCTTCAAGTGCGGTGGCACCACGACACACCCCGGTGCGTTCTACAGCGTGGGCGAGAACGGCTCGCCTGGTGACCAGTGCAACGACGCCGCCGTCGAGACGCACGACGTGGAGCCGTGGTGGGCGCCGGGCACGATGGTCACGGTGCTCGGCAAGGCCGGCAGCAACGTCACCACGGTGATGGACACCATGGGCCGCACCGTCGACTGCGGCATCGCGAGCGGCGGCTACTACGACCCCGCGATCGCGGCCGGCTGTGGTTGTGGTCCGAATCTCGTGTGGTGCTCTCCGCTCTCGGGTCTGGGCGCGGGCAGCAACTTCGATCTCTTCAATTCGCAGCGGCGTCATCCGTACGAGGAACCTGCGCGACTCTTCGCGCACCTCGCGTGGCACGATCGTCCGCTCACGGATCTGATCACCGGCAACTACTCGGTGGGCACCAACTGGCTGCGCGCGCTCTACGTGCGCCAGGGACGCCAGCAGGGAGCGACCGACGTCACCGTGAATTGGTGGAAGCCGAGCATGGACGCGAGTCCGCGCGATCCGCTCCACCCGATGCCCGATGATCCGCAGGCGTGGCGTGAGTTCACGGTGGAGACGTTGAACCCCTACCTGCTCGCGCGTCGCGATTATCAGTTCGATCCGCGCACCACGACGCAGCCGCCCGACGGACTCCCGGCCGCCGGAGTGCTCACCATGATGGGCGCGCTCTCGGCGTTTCCGCGCGAGCGCGTGAGAGCGGCGCGGTTCCTCGAGATGTTCGCGTGCTCGCAGTTCAGTCCGCCTCCCGCGGGCGCAATGTTTCCTCCGTACTCGGGGGATCCCGCGACCGGCGGCACGTGTCTGCACTGTCATCGCTCGCTCGATCCCGCGGCGATCTTCTTCAAACGCTGGGACTTCGGAGCGGGCGGCTACTACGTGCCCTGGCCCTTCATGCCGGGTGTGGGGCGTTTCCGAATTACTCCGGCGTGGGTGTCGGGGATGTACCCGCACAGCGCGGCGGACAATTCGCCTGGCTTCCGGTGGAAGAACGCCTTCGTGCCGGGGACGGTGATGACTCCGACCACGGCGGCGGAGGCGACTGCGAATACCGAGGCGCTGCTGCTCGACACGATGCCGGCGAGTTATTCGCTCCTCGGCGCGACGAGCGACGGGACGATGGGGCCGCTTGGGTTTGGGAAGTTGCTGGTGAACTCGGGTGCGTTCGATCGGTGCGCGGTGAGGAAGATGTACGCGCGGTTCGTCGGGCGTGAGTTGGATCCGGCCGTCGAGGGTGCGTACCTCGATGCGCTCACTCGTGAGTTCGTCGCGCGCGATAGGAAGCTGAAGCCGTTCGTGAAGTACTTGTTCACTCAGCCCGAGTTCAGGAGGGGTCTATGAGCGCTCGCCCCTCACCCCGCTTCGCAGGGAGAGGGAGCGCAATGGCGCTCCTTCTTGTCTTCAGTGCCTGTGAAGGAAAGCTCGTCGGCTCCATGGACGACGGTGGCGTCGGCGCGGACGCGGGTTGTCCTCCCGAAGGAAAGAACGACGAGATCCGCCTCGCGCTCTCGGGTGCATGCGCGAGCTGTCACACCGTCGGCAACAAGCCGTACTTCGCGTCGCTCGCCGCCTTCGAGAACGGGCTCGTCTACGACCCGAAGTGGGTGAACAAGGACGACCCGGAGAACTCGGGGCTGATTCTGCTGCTGCAGGGCAGGGCGCCCGGCAGCTATCCGCAGATGCCTCCGGGTGAGGCCTTCACGGCGGCGATCGCGGATGGCCGCTCGAAGATCTCGATCGATGAGTTGAAGGCGTGGATTCGTGAGCTCCCGGCGCGCGGAGCGGTGAGCGAAGGACCCGCGCCCGAGGCGTTCACGGTTCGCAGGCTGCGCGCTGACGAGATGGTGCTCTCGCTGCTCGATCAACTCGGACTCGATCAGACCGACTTCGTCGACACTTCGCGTCCCACCTGGCGCGACGAGGAATACACGGTGCGCGGCGGACGGCTCTTCAC
>CBIHPJ010000535.1:0-6585 GCA_966211295.1 uncultured Myxococcales bacterium
CTCCCTCTCCCTGCGCCCACGGGGAGAGGGTCGGGGTGAGGGGAGAGCGCTACTTCGGCTTCACCTGCTTCACTTCGGCGACGACCTCGTCACCTGCGTCGAGCTTGAGCGTGAGCTGGTCGCCTGGCTGAACATCGGAAGCCCTCCGCACCACTCGTCCATCCTCGGTCCGAGCGATCGCGTACCCGCGCGTGAGCACGGCAAGCGGGCTCAGGCTGTTCAAGTGCACGGTCAGCGCCTTGAGCTGCTCGCGCCCACGCTTCAGTCGCGCACGAATCGCGGCGGGCAGCCGTTGCTTCTGGCGCGCCAGCAGCTGCCTTCCCTGCTGCAGCGCGGGACGGGGAGAAATTCGCTCGAGCGAGAGCTCCAGCTTCTTCAGCGCGTCTCGATCCTGCCGCAGCTCGCGCTCGGTCAGCTTCACCAGCGAGGTGCGCAGGAACGCCAGCCGATCGCGCCGCGTCTGCAGCTGCGCCTGCGGATGCACCCGATGGAGCCGCTGATTCAGCGTCTGCAACGCCCCCGCGGAGCTGCGCTGCTTCCGGTGCAGCACCCCGCGCATGCGATCGGCCGCGTTCGAGAGCACCAGGCGCTGGCTCGAGAGCTCGCGGCGAGGATCTCCGAGTCCGCCCTGGAGCGCACGCAGCTCAGAACGCTCGCGGAGCACCTTCTTCTCCATCGCGCGCACCAGCCGAGACTTCGCCGCCTTCAGCTGCGCCTCCAACTCCACCAACTGCGGCGCGAGCATCTCGGCCGCCGCGCTCGGCGTGGGCGCACGCACGTCGGCGACGAGATCGCACAGCGTGGTGTCGATCTCGTGTCCCACGGCCGAGACCACGGGCACGGTGCAGTCCCACACCGCGCGCACCACGGGTTCTTCGTTGAAGGTCCAGAGATCGTCGGCGCTGCCACCACCGCGGGTGATCACGATCACATCGACGTTCGACTTCGCGAGCCAGCGCAGCGCGCGCCGCACCTCGAACACCGCGCCGTCGCCCTGCATGCGCGCGTCGGCGACCAGCACCGAGAGCCGCGGGTGGCGCCGGTGCAGCACCTTCAAGAAATCCCTCAGCGCGGCGCCGGTGACGCTGGTCACCACGCCGATGCGTTTGGGCAAGAACGGGAGCGGCTTGCGCGGCCTGGTGCGCCCTTCCCCGATCAGCCCCTCGGTCACCAGCTTCGCCTTGAGCTGTTCGAACGCGAGCGCCTGCGCGCCGACGCCCTCGGGCTCGATGCGATTGACGATCAGGCTGTAGCGGCCCTGAGGCTCGTAGACGTCGAGGTTGCCCTCGATGGTGACCGAGAGTCCGTCCTTGAGCTGGAACTTGAGCTTTTGCGCCTGCGTGGCCCAGAGCTTCACGTCGATCGACGCGCGCGCGTCGGTGAGCGCGAAGTAGAAGTGACCGCGGGCGTTCACTCCGCGGAAGTTGGAGATCTCTCCGCGCACGAGCACGCGCGTGAAGGCGGGCTCCAGGGTGTTCTTCACCTGGTTGGTGAGCTGCGAGACCGAGAGGATCTTCGGCTCGGCGCGCTGGTTCTCCATGCGGCGCCAGGCGGGGGTCTTCTGATCGGGCGCGGGTGCCTTCGGTGCTGAAGCTGGCTGGGGCGGCTTCTGCGCTTCCGGCGTGGGCGCTTCGGGCTTCCGCGGCGGCGCTTCGGACCTCGGCGCTTCGGACCTCGGCGCTTCGGACCTCGGCGCCTCCGGCTTCGGTGCTTCGAGTTTGGGCTCAGGCTTCGGTGCGGGCTGCTCGAGATCTGCTCGCCCCTCTCCCCGGCCCTCTCCCCGCTTCGCAGGGAGAGGGAGGTTGGTGCCGAAGAGATCGCCCTGCTTCGGACCGGTCACTGCTTCTGAAGCTCAGCGACGCGCGACTTCGCCTTCTGGTGCGTCTCGTCGTCGGGCGGCGTCATGTTCATGACGTCCTTGAAGAGCTTGATCGCCTCGTCGGGACTCGAATCCTTCAGCTGATAGCCGCGGAGGTACGCCTCGCGCGCCTGCGTCTTGCCCTCGTTGATGAGCGCCTGAGCGCCGACGTGACCCGAGTCGGCCTGCTGCACCTTGCGCGCGAGCTCGATGGCGCGCGGCCAGTTGCCGGTGGTCTTCGCCTGGCTGGCCTTCACGAAGAGCTTCGAGACCAGCTGCGTGCGCACGGGACGCGAGAGCTCGCTCGACTGACCGCCAGCGATCTTCTTGTCGAGATCGTAGAGGGCGATCAGGTCGTTCTCGCTGAGCTCCTCGAGGCGCTTCGACTTGGCCTCGAACTCCTTGATGTTCGACTCGAAGGTGCGGCACTGCTGGAACTTGTTCGCGCACGCCTGGGCGAGCGAGAGCGCGCCCGACGAGTCGCCGTTCTTGAAGCGCGCCGAAACCTCGAGCCACGGAGTGTCCGGCGGCGGAGGCGCGATGGTGGGGTTCTTGATCGCGTAGATGGCGGTCTCCGCCTGCTTCTTGAGCTCGGAGGCTTCGCGATCTTCGGCGCGCACGAGGAGGATGTCCTCACAGAGCGCCTTCATCTCCTCCATCTTCGCCTGGTCCTTCGGGAACGCGAGCAGCGTCCTCGCCGCACCGGTCTTCTCAGTGGCCTTGATCTCGAGCTGCTCCTTCGCGGCGCGCACGGCAGCGTCGACGCTGGGGGCGTTCGATTTCACCTTCTGGAGCGCAGCGAAGGCCTTGCCGAGCTCGTTCTTCCCGAGCGCAGTGGTCGCCTCGGCGAGCAGCCCCTCGTTGGGGATCTCGTCGTTGGCGAGCTTCAGGTAATTCTCGACCTGACGCGTCTCGTACTCAGCGTCTTCAGCCTGGATCTCTTCGAGCTTGGTCTTCGCCTCGGCCCACTTGCCCGCGCGAACGAGGCCCTTGGCCTCCTTGAACATGTCGGCCATCGCGGCCTGGTGCTCAGCGCCCGCCCTGGCAGCCGCGGCACGCGCGATCGCCTGCTTGTTCGCGATCGCCTTCCAGCCCACGAAGAGGGCCATCACCACCACGAGCGCGCCGCCCACGATGATGAAGATCTTCCGGCGCTTCTTCTTCGCCTCTTCCGGATCTTCCGACATGCGCGAGGTGCGCACGGGACGACCGCGGCCGGTGGAGCGCTCCACGGCTCCTCCGCCGCCGGTGCGCGCGGTGCGCACGGGGGGACGACGAGAGCTGGCAGAGGAAGGAACGTCAGCCGTGGCGTCGGCCTCGTTCGCACCAGCACCGGCTCCACTGGCGCCCGCGTAACGGAGCTCGGTGTCGCCCAGCGTGATCACGTCACCGTCGTTGAGCGGAGTCTCATCAGCGATCGCCTCGCCGTTGAGCATGGTGCCGTTGCCCGAGCCGAGATCGCTGACCGCCCAGCCGTCTTCGGTCTTGCGAACGAGCGCGTGCTTGCGGCTCACCGAGGTGTCGGGAATGGAGACCGGGTTGTCCGCGGCGCGACCGATGACGAGCTCGTCACCTTCGAGGGCGAACTCCTGGCCGGAAGCGGGCCCGGACTGAGCCACGAGCTTCGAAGCGACGGCCTTCGGCCTGGGAGGTGGAGCCTTGCGAGCGACGGCGCCGGTGCGGCCCGAACCAGAGGCGGCAGGAGCGACGCCCGTGGCGCGGCGAGGAGGTGGCTGTTTTCCGGGAGGAGGAGGCATGGAGTTACCCTGCGGCGCCGCCGTAAACGAAGGCGAAGATGATCGGTCCGAAGAGCACCATGAAGACCGTGGGGAAGATGCAGGCGATCAGCGGGAAGAGCATCTTCACCGGCGCCTCGTTGGCGAGCTTCTCAGCGCGCTGGGTGCGCTCGATGCGGAGCTGGGTCGACTGAATGCGGAGCACCTTGCCGAGGCTGGTACCCATCTTGTCGGCCTGAATGAGCGCGGTGACGAACTGGCTGAGCGCGGGGAGATCGACGCGGGCGATCATTCCCTTGAGGGCCTCTTCACGGGTCTTGCCCATCTTCAGCTGCTTCAAGACGAGGGCGAGCTCTTCACGGAGGGGACCGGGCTTGCCCTTCTCGACGACCTTCGCGAGCGCGGCGGTGAAGTCGAGACCAGCTTCGACGGAGAGCGTGAGGAGGTCGAGGTTGAACGGGAGCGCGCGGCTGATCTGCAGGTGGCGCTTGCTGACCTGATCGTTGACCCAGATGAGCGGGTAGAAGAGGCCGATCAGCGCGACCACGAGCGACCACGCGAGGTTGAAGTCCATCGCGTTCATCAGGATCAGACCGAAGATCAGGCCGAAGAAGAAGCCGATCTCCTGCAGCGCCATGATGTCTTCGGGCTTGTAGGTCGACGGCTCGCCGGCCTTGATCAGGCTGCGGCGCATCTTGTCTTCGTAGCCCGGCCACATGAACCGGCGGTTGATCACGCCGAGCTTGCGCACCACGACCGAGCCTGCGCCCGCGACGCCGCCCGCCGACTCTTCCTTCACCTCGACGAGGAAAGGAGAGACGACGTTCGAGACGCCGAGACCGGCCATGCCCGCGGCGCCGGCGAACAGCACCGCCGCGATGCCCATCAATACGGTGACCCAGAGTTCAGCTGGCATGTTGGTTCCTCAGGTCGCTCAGATGTCGATGTTGGTGATGCGGCGGATGATGAGCACGCCCATCACTTCCATCAGCATGATGGTGAAGACGAGGATGTAGCCGAAGATGTGATCGAGCATCGGCTGCATCAAGTCGGGGCGCATGTAGTTGAGCACCACGCCCAGCAGCAGCGGCATCGCGGCCACCACCCAGCCCTGCAGCTTGCCTTGCGCGGTGAGCGCGTCGATCTTGCCTTCGAGACGGAAGCGCTCGCGAATGGTGGTCGAGAGCGTCTCGTACATCTCGGCCATGTTGCCGCCGAGCTGACGGGAGATGTTGGTCGCGGTGGAGACGAGCTCGAGGTCGTCGCTGCCCACGCGCTTGCTCATGTTGTTGAGCGCCTCTTCAGGAGGAACGCCGAGCTTGGCTTCCTTCACGAAGAGCCCGAACTCCTGCTGCAGCGGGGGCATCGAGTCCTTCGAGATCTGCTCGATGGCCTGCTGGAAGGTGAGGCCGGCCTTGAAGGCGTTGGCCATGGCCTGGAGCGCGTCGACCAGCTGCGTGTTGAACTTGGTGATGCGCTTCTTGCGGTAGTGCTTCACCATCATCATCGGCAGGAAGAAGCCGAAGATGAACGCACCGATCGCGACGAGCGGGTTGATGAGCAGGTACGAGACGCCGCCGAGCAGGATCATGCAGGCGATGTTGAGCACCAGCATCTGACGGGGATCGATGAAGAGGAACATGTCGCTCAAGTCGTTCATCGACTTGACGATGTACCGCTCCTGGTACGTCTCGTAGGCCTTCGACAGAACGCCCATGACGACGAGCGTGAGGAAGAACGTTCCTCCGCCCAACAGCAGACTGGCGATCGCGGCGAACATGGTTCGTTCAGACCTTTTCTCGAAGGGGCTCGGTTACTCGGGGCTCGCCGCGCCGCGGGTATCGCTCGCCGCCGCGCCGCGGATGACCTGGATGGTGTTGAAGCGCTTCTGCTGGAGCACCTTGGTGCGCTCACCGGAGAGCAGCGTGCTGATGGTGGCGCGGCCGCGCTCCTCGAGGACGTCGATGTCTTCCTCGTTGCGCAGCGAGAGGGTGAGGTTGCCGAGCTCCTGGCTGAGCACGAGGATTTCCGCTTCCTCGGGGATCACGAGGAGCGAGACGTGGCCGTAGGCGCGCTCGTTCTCGGGGATGAGGTTGATGTTGGTGGTGCCGGTGATCTTGCCGGTGGCGAGGATGATCACGTTCTGGAGGAGCGTGACGGCGACCTGCTCGTTGGTCGCGGGGTCCTTGAAGGTGCCGATGATGTCGACGTGATCGTTCGGGCGCACCCAGCCGCCGACGGCGGTGGTGGACTTGGCCTCGATGGTGATCGCGCGGGCCTTCTTCTGCACCTTGGTGGAGAGGCGCTCAGCGGCCTTGGTGGTCTCGAACTGGCTCCAGAGGAGCGGGTCGCCGGCCTGCAGCGCGACGAGCACCTTCTGGTTCACGATGTAGCTCGCGGAGTCGGGCTTCACGACCGACGAGGTCACGAACTGCTCGGGGATCGAGCGCTGCGAGATCATCTCCATCGTGACGACCGTGCCTTCGGAGATGTCGACGGCGGACACGACCACAGGGACGAGGTTCCATCCCTTTCTCACGTCGTTCTTCTGCTTCTGGATGGCGCTGAACGACACGCCAAAGCCGACGACGAAGAGGACGATGGCGACGATGAGGGGGGCTTTTCCCTTGAGCATGCGTTCAGTTCTCCTGGATGCGACAAATTGCCGGGCGCGACCAAAAAGTCGCGAAAAGTCGGGTGGATACTAGCAGACGCAAATCCTGCCCTGTCAAAGGGAACGGAACGCGTTTCTAAAGGCACCTTCACCGCGATCAGGCGGTGGGTGCCTCAGGGGAAAGGAAGGCTGAGGGAGTACAGATAGGTGTCGTAGTGAACTTGATACGCGTACATGAACATCTCGATCAGGCTCATCGGCGGACGCGTGCTCGAAGTTGACACCTTCGGCCCCGGAATGATCCGCACCGTCGAGCAGAGGACGAGGCCGACGATCAAGAGCCAGTTGAGCATCGAGTACTCGAGCATCGCCTGACC
>CBIHPJ010000536.1:0-6565 GCA_966211295.1 uncultured Myxococcales bacterium
GAAGAGAGCGTTCGACGAACTCCGGAAGACCCAGCGCTACGCCGTCATCTTGAAGATCATCACCGCGAGAAGTGAGAGCACGCGAAAGAAGCGGCTCGCGGACGCGCTCAGCGCGCTCGAGCGCTGATCACGGCGTCCACTCGAACTGATCACTGAAGCCCACCTGCTGCTGAATGTTGGGCGTCTGCAACGGCGTCTCCAGATCTATTCGCCAGAGGTACGGCCCGGTGCTGAGGGTTCTGAAGACCATGTGCCTCCGGTCGGGAGAGAACGGGTTGTGAGAATCGACCCACGGGTCCTGGAACGCCATCCAGGGGAACACGCAGAGCGGAGTGGGAACCGAAAGGCCCGTCGTAGAGATCAGATAGATCGTCAGATCTTGTTGCGTGAGCGCCAGCGCGACGAGCCGCTCATTGTCGGGGATCCGCACCTGCATCGGCGTCGAGAAGGGGACCGCGAAGTCTCCGATGCTCGTCAACTGAGTCGGGGCACCTCCGTCGAGCGGAGCGCGGAAGACGTCTCCGTGGACAACACCCGCGTCGACGGATCGGCTCATCAGGACCATGAACGAGCCATCGTCCGAGACTTTCACCAAGTGCAAACCAGCGTCGAGGATCTCGGGCCGCTCAACGCACGCGTCTGGGGTGCTGCAAACGAAGAGCGGCGAAGCGGCGCCACGAGAGCTGACGGCCTGTCCCACGAACCGATCGTTGGAGTACCAATCGAAGAAGATGGAGTCGGTTTGCGACAGCTGAATTCCGACCCGTGTCACGTCGCGGTTTGCGGTGTCGGTCACGTAGAGCCCGGCATCGGGCCCCAAATCGACGACGCCGAAGAACCGAGAACTCGAAGAGAACTCGCCCTGGCTCACCGTCCACGGGGAAGTGCGTTTCGCCAGCGGGGTCGCCTCGAACGCGGTCCCCCCGTCGAGCGGCAGAATCAAGACGCCTCCCCAGCCAGCGTCATCCGTCTCGTAAAAGGCCAGCTGCCCTTTGTCCGGAGAAAGGGCGAGCAGGTTCAACTCTGCGGCCGGCTCGCTCCAAACGATCCGTGCCGGTCCGCCATCAGTCGGTCCGACAGAGATATCCTGGCTCGCGCCTGAGTAACTGATGGCGATGAGATCTCCGTCCGCCGAGACAGCCATGCTGCGAGCGTCTCGGTCTGGTGCACTGACCAGGATCGCCGCAGAACCGAACGGAGATTGAACGAAGACCTGCGCCACCGTCGGCGGCGAAGTCTGCATGAACCACAGCCGACCCGAGAAGCCAGCGTCTTTGGGAGCGACTGAGCCATCGACGCCCCCCGCGTCGACTGCACCCGCATCCGGCTCTGCGACCGGACCGAGACAGCCCGCGAACGTCACACCAATGATCAGAACCAAGCCCGCCGCGCGCATCACAGGCCCCTTAGCAGAGGGTGTGAACGCTGCCTTCTCCGCTGTTGGTTACGGTGAAGTCACGACCAGCGACGCGCCGCTGAACGCGGTGTAGCCGCGCACTCCGATGTGCCACGTGCCCGCCTGCGGATTGCGGAAGGTGCAGGTCTCGTCATTGCCTTCCTTGTACGGACGGCAGTCGTACGAAGTGGTCGAGGTCGCCGAGCCGTAGCGCACGTAGAGGTCGCCATCGCCGCTGCCGCCAGAGAGAACCACCGTGACGCTCGCGGTACCCGGAGCAACGGTGAACGTGTTGCGAACCGTGGTGCCCTTCGCGCCACCGACATTGTTCACGGTGAGCAGCCGCTCATTGGTCGGCGTCGGGGTCGGAGTCGGCGAAGTACCGCTGCCCACGTTCTGCGAGATCCACGACGCGAACGACGCGACGCGCGAGTACATGCCGGGCGTGTTCGGCTCCGCACAACCCTCACCCCAGCTCACGACGCCGACCAGCTTCGGCGTGCCACCGATGCGCACCATCAGCGGACCACCCGAGTCACCCTGGCAGGAGTCCTTGCCGCTCCGGTACGCGCCGATCTGATCAGAGGAGAGGTTGCCGTACGACGCGTGCACCGCGGCCGTGGTGGAGATGTTGAGGTCCACGCGCTGCAGCTGGTTCGGAGACGCGCCCTCGGAGCGCAACGTGCCCCAGCCGCTCACCGTCGCCACCGCTCCGGCCGCGAAGCCAGCAGCGTCAGCCTCGGTCGCCACCGCGATCGCCTTCGCGTTCGGCCCCGAGAGATCGAGCGGCGCGTTGAGACGGAGCAGCATCACGTCCTTGCCGTACTCGCTGCTCTGGTACCCGGGGAACGTGATGGCCTGCGCGACGGTGCGAATCTGGCCCGAGCTCGACATCGTGGTGAGCCGCGAGTGACCCGCTCCGACCTTGTCGCCCACCGCGACTTCGCAATGCGCCGCCGTGAGGATCCACGACGCGTTCAGGATGCTGCCGCCGCAGTACTGGTAGAACGACGAATCCATCACCGCGACCTGCCAGGGCACCGCCGAGATGTCCGAGTCGACGCCGCCGACGATGCGACCTTCCGCCGTGTCCACCGTGTCCTCTTCCGCACCGCCCACCACGGCGAGGTCTGGTCCGCAGGCCGTCAGTGTCGCAATCGAAATCAGCGTAGCCAGTCGCTTCATGGGCGACCGCCTTGAGCAAATGCAGGGCCGTCGCTAAGCCAATGATTTTAAAGATGTAAGTCGACGTCGTCCGGAGTCGCTCGGTCTGAGAACTTTGTACGAGACTCTTACAAGGACGACGGATCAAGGGCTTAGCCCGCCTGAAATCAGCGCGCCCTGTCTTGGACTGAGACGATTCGCGAACCAGTGACCGAAAGCGAGTCAGCTCTGCTGAAGGCTCCACACGACGCTGAAGTGGAGCCCCGCGGCCACCAGCACCATCACGTGGAAGATCTCGTGGAAGCCGAACACGGTCGGCTTCGGGTTCGGCCAGCGGCGCGCGTAGACGACCGCGCCGAGGATGTAGATCGCCGAGCCGACAAGCATCACCGCGGTCTTCGCCCAGCCGATGTCCTTCGGCAGCCCGAGGATCATCGGCGCCGCGCACAACCCGAGCACCACGTAGGTCGACGCGCGGAGGAAGCGATTGCCGTGACTGTTCACCAGCGCGTACGTGATGCCCGCGGCCGCTCCGATCCACATGCCGATGAGTCCCGGCGTGAAGGCATGAGGAGAGAGGAACGCCGCGAACGGCGTGTACGTGCCCGCGATGAGGAAGAAGATGCCGACGTGATCCGCCATCCGGAGCCGATCGCGCGCTTCCTTGCTCCACATCGGGCGGTGGTACAGCGCCGAGAGCATCAGCATCAGGGTGAGCGACGCCGCGTAGATGACGCCGGCGGTGTACCGCCAGCCTTCCACCGGAGCGATGCTCAGCTCGCCCAGTCCGAAGAGCGCGGCCACGAAGCCGAACGTGTGGAAGGTACCGCGCAGGCGCGGCTTCACCTTCACCGGCGCGAGGACTGGTTGTGGGGCGAGCTCCATCATCCTGATCAGGATGGCAGAGGCGCTGTCATCTCTTTGTCAGCGCGCGAGTCGAGGACGCAGACGCTGCAGTGCGTCGGGACTCGAGAGCAATTCGCGCTCGAGCTGCTGTTGCGCGAAGGACTTCGAGAGTCCGACCCAGGTGGCGAACGGGAGATCGTGCAGGAACAGCGCGACCACTCGCCGTTGCCCTGACTTCGTCTCGGCGAACGACGCGGAGGTGAGCACGCCGGCCAGGCTGCCTCCCTTGGTGGCGAGCACCACGAAGTCACGTTGGTTGCTCTCGAACTCCATCGGCCACGAGAGCTCCTTGCGAGCCAGCGCGTAACGTTCGGTGTCGTCGGTGAAGATCTGCTCGATGCGCCGAGCGAACTCGCGCGCGGTGCCCTTGTTGTCGAGCTCGCGCGCCATCTGCTCCTGCGCGGGGATGGAGGGGCTGAGCTCGTACTTCACGCCTCCATCCAGCAGCGAGGAGGAGATCTCCCACGCGGCGTCATTCAGTCCGCCATCGTTCTTCCACTCCGTGGCGGCGAGGAGCGTGGTGCCGGAGAGCGGATGCACCGGGGCCACGCGCTCTCGTCCCAGACGAAAGAGCAGCGCATCGGTGGCGGCGTTGTCGCTGAAGCGAATCATCGCGTGGATCGCTCCGCCGATGGTCGAGGTGTCGCCCGCCTCCTTCGCTTCGGGGTGCGCGTTGCCGTCGGTGCCGGGGAGATAGAGCACCTCCACGTCAGGCAGCGGCGTGCTCGCGGACCAACGTCCCGCTGCGATTTCTTCGGAGGCGAGCGTGAGCGGAATGATCTTCACCGTGGAGGCGAGCGGCCACGCGGTGTCTGCGTCGTGAAAGAGGCCCTGCTCTTCGGCTCCCACGTCCCACGCGGCGAGCGCGTATCGATCGGGGTGCGCTTCGAGATACTTGATGACGTCTTCACTGGTCTCGAGCGAGCCCCCGTTGAGCTCGTCGGTCTGCATCACGTGCAGCACCGCGCCGGCGATGCGACGGCCCGGCGGCGAGAGCAGCACGACCAGGAACGCGAGGATCACCAGCGCGAGCGTGAAGCCACAACCGATCGCCGCTTTCCGCATGAGCCGCTCTTATCCTGAAGCTCACTCGATTCGACCCTCCCCGCGAGAGAAGTGGTGCAGGTGACGAAGCTACGCTCCCCGGTCGAATCGAGTGCGCTTGGGTCTAGCGCGCGTCGGTCCAGATGCCTTCGTTGTCAGCGCTCCCTCGCCAGTCGATGCGCGCGAGCCCGCGGGGAATCACGGCCGCCGTCGCGGTGAACCACACGGTGCCTTGCGTCGTCACCTCGCGGCCGAGGGCGAGATAGCCGCGCTCGTTCGAGTCGATCGCGAGCTCGTAGAAACCGTTCGTCCCCGAGACTGCTTGCTGGACCGGCATGGGCTCCATTCCGCCGTCCGTCGTGGAGAACGGAGAGGTCTTGAACCACGCCACCGGAGTTCCCGTAATCGGGTCTCCCACGCAGCCCGGCTTGTCGCAGCGCTTCGTGAGCTGTCCGTAGAGGCCCTGCGTGATGGTGACCTGCGACTCGACGTCGGTGTTGGTGCCGCAGGAGAGCGCGGTCAAAAAGAGGATGAGGAGCGAGCGTCGAAGCATGGGAGCCAAGCTATCAACTCAAAGGGGGAGTGCAGACCTGCCAACGACGTCCGCGCGTGTACCCAGTGGAGGTGAGGTGCCGAAACACGCGCTCGACTACTTCGCGCCCGTCATGGCCTACGAGAACGCATCGCACGAGACGCTCGGCTCCGACCTGTTGGCGGTGCTGAACGCGCTGAAGTTTCCCGCGGAGGTGCTGGGCAAATATTGGTTGGAGCGCCTGGAGGGCATCGACGCGTCGCAGTGGTATCCGGTCGCGATTCACCTCGAGCTGCAGCAGCAGGTGCTTCATCGCGGAGGACGCCCGTCGTTGGTGCAGATGGGCCGGCAGCAGTTTCGCGACTCGCATCACGGGCGGCTCGCTCCGGTGCTCACCAGCGCGGGCGACGTGCTCACCAGAGTCGATCGCATGTATCGGCACTCGAATCGCGGCACGAAGATCGGCGGCTGGGAATTGCTCTCACTGAGCGCGGAGCACGCCACGCTGCGGAAGAACACGCCGCATCACTGCGCGCTCGAAGAGGGCTTCCTTCACGAGGCGCTCACCAGCGTCGGAGCGGTGGTGAACATCGCTCAAAGCGCCTGTGTGCTGACCGGCGCGAAGACCTGCGAGCTCGAGTTGAAGAGCCAATTGAGGGACGAGCGGTGGCTCGGCCAGCACCGCGAAATTGTGCGGCAATAGCCTGATTTTATTGATGATTTTAGCAGTTACGGGCACGCCTGTTCAGGTCACTTGTCAGTCCCCTCTGGCAGTGTGTCTCGCATGAACACGAACTTCTCCCAGAGCCACTCGCCGAACACGAAGCGCACTGCGGCCCAGCCTGCTGTTCAAGGGGGAGGCCGCTGGCAGAACTACCTCGTTCGTGCCCGCACCTGCTTCCGCGCCACGACGGTGATCGACTCCACCGCGCACGCGCTGTCGGACGCGGCATCGGCGCTCGAGGGCGCGACGGACTCGGCGGCGGCGCAGGCGTGTGAGGCGCTCCGCGAGGCTGAGCGTGCGCTGGCTCGGGCGCGTGAGTGCCTGGCCACCGCGGTCGACGCGAAGAAGCTCACTCCGGCGAATCGCGAGCCCTCGTACGGACTCGCGGGCTTCGACTCGCACTCGACCGACTCGACGCGCTGAGTTTCAGCCGAAGTACGGCAAGCGCGGCTTCTCCTTCGGAGGGGGCGGCGGTCCCGCGGGCGTGGCGAGGATCTCCTGCTTCAGCTGCTCGATGACCTGAACGAGCGCGTCGCCGAGCTTTCCCTTTTGCCCTTCGCTGGCCCACTGCATCAACGTCGAGAGCCCGACCTCCTTGAGGTACGCGAAGGTAAAACCAGCAGTGAGCTCCGCTGCGCGAGCGATGAAGTCTGCGTCGATCGGTGACGGCGCCTTCGCCGCCCACGCCTCGAGATAGCGGCGACGGAGCTCGAGGTCAGGCAGCTCGAAGCGGTACTTGCGATCGAAGCGCGACGGCCGGTGAATGAGGCTCGGGTCGAGGCGCTCCGGGTGATTGGTG
>CBIHPJ010000537.1:0-6557 GCA_966211295.1 uncultured Myxococcales bacterium
CGTGCTCGACGAGACGCTGATGGAGCGCGCGGAGTTGGTGAAGCGCCTCCTCGGTGCGTGGACCGATCGCGCGCGCCTGGGACGCGACGGCACCCGCTGGTTCCTGCTCGGCACCACGCCGCGCCAGGTCGACTCGCGCATGAGCATCGGAGCTCCGCTCGTACTGGTGCAGGGACGCTGGCTGACGGGACCTGCGACTCCGGAAGTCGTGCGCGTTGCGCCGATGGACTCGATCCTCGACTGCGTCGCGGGTGAGCGGAAGGTGATCAGCTTCTCCTCGCTCACCTCGGTGCACCCTTCGGAGTTGGTCGAGCTCGAGCTGCCCACGCTGCTCGAGGTCCAGCTGCTCGCACCGCCTCCGCCCCCCGTGATTCCGAAGCGCGCTCCCGCGCCCACCACGCTCGATACGGTGTTCGCGCCGATGCTCGCAGCGTTGGGCCCTTCTCGGCTCCCCGAGGAGAACGCGATTCAGCGCCCGCCGCCTCCGACCCTCAGGCAGCGCATCGGTGCCTGGCTCACCGCTCGCCAGCAGGCAGCGGCCGCGAGACCACGTGGACCGAGTCTCGGCTCGCGACTGGGGAGCTTCTTCAGCGCGCTCGCCAATCGTCTGCCTTCGCTCCCTTCTGGAGGCTCCCCGCCGAGGCAGCTCGGGCCGGGACGCGAGCGCACCGTGCGTGAGATCCGCGAGCGTCCTCCGACTCCGCGCGGGCCCTCGTGGTTCGACCGTTTCGCAAGCTGGTTCACGCCAGGCCCCGGGACGGGTGCGCCTCCGAACGAACCCATGCAGCCCCTGGATCCCGGGCTGCTGGCTCAGCTCGCCCAGTGGTTCAGCGCGAACGCGGCTCAAGCGCCGCCTCCGCGCGATCCGCCTCCTCGTCCGCGCGTCGAGGGGCCGGGCTGGCTCGCGCGCACCTTCCGCAACCTCTTCTCCTCGAAGGATGAGCCGAAGAAGCAGCAGGCGTACCTCGAGGATCTGCGCCGCCGTTTCCTGCTCGGCGATCTCGGCGAGGCGCTCCGCCGCGCGATTCCGCTCGGAGGCGCGGGTTTCGGTGCGCCCACCGGCGGAGTTCCGGTGCGGCGCGACACTCTCTCGCTCTTCAGCCCCAGCTCCGTCGGCGCACCGTCGATGATCATGCAGAACGACGAGTACGCGGAGATGCGCAAGCTCTACCGCGAGTCGGCGGACAAGCTCATCGCGGAAGGGAAGATCGAAGAGGCCGCGTACGTGCTCGCGAAGCTCCTCAACGACGGAGCGGCGGCGGTGGCGCTCCTCGAGAAGCACGGGAAGCTCGAGCTCGCCGCTCAACTCGCGACGGCGCAGCACCTGCCCGAGGTGGAGCGCATTCGCCTCTGGCTGCTCGCAGGAAAGAAGGAAGAGGCGATTCGCATCGCGCGCGGCAACAACGACTTCAGCGTGCTCGTGCAGACGCTCACCACGCGTTCGCCCGAGCTCGCGCGGCAGCTGAGAGGCGTGTGGGGTGAGTTCCTCGCCGAGCGCCAGCGCTACACCGAGGCGATCGTCGCGACCGCGCCGCTCTCCAACGCTCCACCTCAGTGGGACGAGTGGGTGAATCGTTCACTCGAAGCAGGCGGAGCCAACGCCGCCACCGCGCTCGCCGTCGATGCGTCGCGGCATCCTGAGAATTCGCAGCAGACTCGTGAGCGCGTGGGTGCGCTGCTGGTGGGTGATGATCGCGCGCAGCTGACGATCGCTGCTGCCGAGGCATTCCTGAAGCACGCACCCGCGGCGAAGAACGGCCCGCTCTTCCGCGAGCTGTGGCGCAAGCTCATGCGTGGCGCGAGCGGTGGTCATCGGGTGGATCGAGGTCTCGCGGATCGCGTGATGCGCGCGGCTGCCGATCCGACGCTGGTGCTCGACGCGGTGGCTGCAGCTCCCCTTCCGGCCCAGGGCGTGCGCGAGCCGCTCGAGCTCCCGGCGCCGGTGGTGCCCGGTCTTCCCGTGTTCGACGTGGCTCCATTGCCGAAGGGGCGCAGGGCGATCGCGCTCGGAGCGGCAGGCCTGCGCATCACCTCGCCGAGCGGCGAGACGATTCGTCATCACCTGGTGAAGTCCGATCTCCTCGTGGTGGGCCCGGTGGGAGTGGGCGTGCTCGTGCTCTCGCTCGACGGAGAGCTCACGCGCGTGTGGAAGCTCGATCCGCGCACGCTCGAGCTCACCAGCTGGTTCCAGGCGGGAATCTCGGCGGTGTCACGCCGCTACGACGGCCTCAGCTGGGCGGTGGGCATGGATTCCGCGCTGGTGTTCCTCGACCCGAGCGCACCGAGCCCGATGGAATGGTGGCGCGTGCCGAACCTCGCGTGCCGCGAGCTCGACGCGAACGGGACGCGGGTGATCGCGCTCGGCACCGATCGCGGCATCAAGGAGAGCTGGCGCTACATCTTCAACGTGGGCGCTGAGCGCATGCAGGTGCGCTACCCGCCGGGCACGAACGCGTGGGCGCGCGGAGACACCGCGCTGCAGTGGGAGCTCACGCTGCGCGACGATGGACAGTTCGAGCTGCGAATGAGCGGGCACCGCACGCTGCCCCATGGTCAGTGGAGCTCGTTCGCGATGGAGGCGGGCCTCGTCCTCCTCCGCGTGTTCCAGGGAGACACCGAGGTGTGGCACGCCGAGTGGCAGGGAGCGGCGCCGCGCGTGGTGGCTCGCCTCTCGCGCACCAGCCGCGTTCGTTGCCGCGATCTTTCGCCCACGTTGCTCGCGCTCTGCGACGAGCACGGCCGCATCACCGAGCTCGAACTCTAATTCCCTCTCCCGTGGGAGAGGGTCAGGGTGAGGGCGAGTCACCTCGTGAAACGAACCGTCAGCGCGAGGTGATCCGACGGCTCGGTGAGCGACGGCAGCGCGGTGTCACGACGCAGCTGCGGGAGGGGAATCGGAGACGGTACGAGCGCGCCTTCGCTGAACAACAGGTAGTCGATCTTCCGGCAGCGCCCGTTGATGTTGCACGTGTCCCATGGTCGCTGAGCACGGCAGCTCTCGGCCATTCCGTTTCCGTACGCGCGCTGCAGCACGGCGCTCTGAGAAATCGCGTTGAAGTCTCCCGCGAAGATCCAGCATGCCTTCGGCGCGCGAGCGCGCAACGCGAGCAGCTGCTGCATCTGCGCGAGGCCACGATGACTCTCGGGCGGAACGGAGTCGGGCTCCCAGTTGAGGTGCGCCGAGACGACGCCGAGCTCGAGTTCTCCAAGCTGAAGCCGCGCGACGACAGCGGTTCCGTCTCCTGAGGCGAAGCGCTCCGTCCAGTGCTCGAGCCACGTGAAGCGGTCGCGCCTCGCGAAGATCGCGCAGCCTTCAGGTCGGCCAGGCTTGAGCCCGAGGAACCCGGTGTGGGTCGCGCCGAAGACCTCGGCTTCGAGTTGCTGAAAGCAGTCCGTTTCAACTTCCTGCAGGCACACGAGATCCGCCTCGAGCGCGCGCAGGCGTTTCACGAGGAGCGCACGCCGCTGCTTCGCCTCGAGCGCGTCAGGCGGTGAATTCGGATAGCGGCTCGCGTGTGCGTACGCCTGCGCGAGCACGTTCCAGGTGACGGCAGTGAACTGAGTGATTGGTTTTGTCATGCACGAATTCGTAGCGAGCGACGGCTCCGCGCAGCAGGACACGATTCCGGACATCGGACGGCTACGATGCTCCGCGTGAACGGTCTGCCGCACGGCTGCACGTGGGAGCGCTACGTGGAGACGCTCACGTCGGAGCACGGCGGGCTCACCGCGCTCACGCAGTTGCTCATTCGCCGCGCGGGGCGACACACGACGCTCCCCGATGATCCCGGTTCGATCGAGCGCGCGCTGCGGCGGCTGCGTGCCCGTGGGAACGAGCCCGGCGGTCAGTACGGACGTTGGCTCCTCAAACACTTCGGAGTCCCTCATCCGTTGGAGCAGAGCGCGAAGTGGATGGGGCAGTACCACAGCCGGTTCTCCGACCTCCCTCGCTCGCTCCGCGAATCACAGCTCTGGTTGTGGGACCGTCCGCCCATCGCCGAGTCGGCTGCCGCGGGGTGGATTCAGCTCGGGCTCTCATCCATCGCGCTCGAACGAGGCGAGCTCACGCTCGCTACTGAACGTCACGCACGCGCCGCGGGGCTCAGTGGCGCCGGCCGCGTGGAATCGGAGTTGCTCGCCGCACGACTCGACTCCGAGCTCTCGCAGAGCAGTGAAGTCGAGCGACGGCTCGCAGCGCTCGAGCCGCTCCTTGCCGAGCTGCCGCGTGGTGACGAACGAGATTGTTACTTCGCGCGGTGGATCGATCAACGCGCGTACGGCGCCTCGCACGCGACGAAGCCGCGCTACGCGGACGCGCGTTCGCTCTACGCCTCGATTCCCGATGGCTCGACGGCGGCCTTCGCGCGCTTCCGCCGGCACCATGGACTTGCGTACTGCGAGTGGAAGTTGGGTCGCACGAAGCGCGCGTTGGCGCACGCGGAACAGGCGGTCGAACACGCCGGGGACGCCGGGTTGCTTCGTTTCCGTGCCCAGGCGCTCGGATTGTTGGTGGTCATCGCGCCGAAACTGGCGGCGAAGCTCAAGCCGCGCATCAAGGCCATCAAGGCGCTCACCTTCGATGACTGATTGAAGTACAGGCGCTCGGGTGGCGCAGGTTCACCAGCTGATCCCCAACTTCACGCCGGGCGACGCGATGGGCCAGGCGGCGATCGCGTGGCAGCGCGTGCTCCGTCATCTCGGGCACCAGGGTGAGGTCTATGCGCACGAGGTCGCTCCCGAGTGGCGCTCGCTGGTGCGCCCGCACACCGAGCTGAAGCCTGCTTCGAACGATCTCGTGCTCTATCACCACGGCATCGCGTCTCCGCTCGCGGGCCAGTTGCTGCACTTGCCGTGTCGCAAGGGCGTCGTCTTTCACAACGTCACGCCCGCGCGTTTCTACGAAGGCACTCGCCTCGCCGGGCCGCTGGTGGCAGGGCGCGCGCAGCTCGCGGCGATGGCGGACTTCGTCGAGGTCTCCATCGGCGTCTCTCAGTACAACGCGCGCGAGCTCGAGGTCGCAGGGCATCGCAACGTGAAGGTGGTGCCGCTCTTCGTGGAGCCCGAGCGTTTCGCTGCCAACAACGCCGACGCGAAGCTGGTGGAGCGGCTTTCGAGTGCGGGACGTCCGCGCGTGGTCTCGGTGAGCCGCGTGGTGCCTCACAAGCGCATGGAGGATCTGATCTCGCTCCACGCCGAGCTCCGTCGCATCGCGCCGCGCGCCGAGCTGTGGGTGGTCGGTGGCTACGCCGCGGGTAACGAGGCCTTCAAGGCGCTCAAGAAGAAGGCCGACGCGATCGGCGGAGTGACCTTCCTCGGTCGCGTGAGCCACGCGCAGCTCGTCGCCGCGTATCGGAGCGCGGATCTCTTCGTCTCGATGTCAGAGCATGAGGGCTTCGGAGTTCCGCTGATCGAAGCGATGGCGGCAGATCTTCCCGTGCTCGCCTTCGGAGCGGCCGCCGTTCCCGAGACGATGGGCGGACGCGGCATCGTGTTCGACGAGAAGCACTTCGCGGCGCTCGCAGAGCTCACCCAGCTGCTCACCAGCGACGCCGAGCTCCGCAACAAGGTGCTCGAGGGACAGCGCGAGCGCGTGAAGGAGCTCTCCTTCGAGGCGACTCGCAAGGCGCTCGCCGCGTGTCTTCCGAGTGAAGCGCCGAAAGCGCGCACGAAGAGCGCCAAGCCGCGCGTGGCGATCATGGTGCAGCGCTACGGCGAGACGCTCACCGGCGGAGCCGAGGCTCACGCGCGGCAGGTCGCGCAGCAATTGAGCGCGCACGCTCGAGTAGAAGTGCTCACCACCTGCGCGGCGGATCACCTCACATGGGCGAACGAACTTCCGCCCGGCGAATCGCGCGACGGAGCGATCACCGTTCATCGGTTCCCCGTGCGCCGGCCGCGCCGCATGCGCGAGTTCAATCGGCTCTCGGACTCGGTGTTCGGCCGTCCGTTGGACTTCGTGGCGGAGTCGCACTGGATCGCGGAGCAGGGACCGGTCGCTCCGGGGCTCTTGCGTGCGATTTCCGATCGCTCGAACGACTTCGACGCGTTCATCTTCTTCACGTACCTTTACGCGCCGACCGTGTGGGGCATCCCTCTCGTGGCTGAGAAGGCGCTCGTGGTGCCGACCGCGCACGACGAGCCGCCGCTCTTCTTCGGCGCGATGGCCGATGTGTTCGAGACTCCGCGCGCGCTCCTCTGCAACACGCCCGAAGAGATCACGCTGATCGAGCGCCGCACTCCACGCGCCGCGCGCCGCCGCGTGGTCGGAGTGGGAATCGAGCCGCGCCCCGCGAAGCCGCAGCGCTTCCGCGATCACTTCGGCCTCACCGGGCCGTACTTGCTGTACCTGGGCCGAATGGAGGCGGGGAAGGGCGTGCTCGATCTGGTGAAGCGGCATCAGGCGCTGGTGAACGAGTTCCACGACGCTCCGGCGCTGGTGCTCGCCGGCAGCGGAGATCTGAAGCCCTCGGGCACGCGCGTGATCACGGTGGGCCGCATCGACGAGCAGGCCAAGTGGGACGCGCTCGCCGGTGCGCTCGCGGTGGTGGTGCCGAGCA
>CBIHPJ010000538.1:0-6555 GCA_966211295.1 uncultured Myxococcales bacterium
CCACTCTGCAGCCACGAGCTGTTGCGATGACCGCGCGAGCCGGCCCTGTACTCACACCGCCCACGTCTCCAATTTCACGAAGCGACGTCACCAAGTGACGAAAAGTCCGAGGTCGAGAGGCCTGTGCGAGTCGAGCAACGACCACGACCCCTCAACCACCACCCACCCTCAAGGTGCCTGCGGATGTAACTCGCCAAGTGATCACGAGCCACGCGATCACTCCGCCGAGCGGAAGTCCTCCGACGAATCCGATCGTCAGCAACATCATCGCGATCGCGCCCGCGCTCTCATCGGGGATCGACGCGCCCCACACGAAGCCGCCCATTCCCACCACGAGCCCGGTCCACGCACCGAGCGCGAGCGACCAGGGCACTGCGCGCACCTTCGCTCGCTCAAGTTGTTGACGCCCCGACCTGATCGCGAACAGTGAAAGCGGAACGCCGACCACTGCCCAGCCGATTGCAGCTCCGAGGAATCCAAGCAACGTCGTCACGCTGCGGACTCTCGCACGCCCGTGGACTACAAACCGGTCCCCGTGAGCAAGGCACCGAAGCGGCCCGCAGGCATTCCGGCCAAGGCGTGGTGGGACCCCGGCGACAACGAATGGGTCTTCGGCCCGATGGTCGACGGCAAGAAGCACGGCGATTTCAGCTACTGGCGCCCCGACGGCACCAAATGCAACGAGTGCCACGTGGTGATGGACGTCCCTCAGGGGCCGTTCAAGCGCTTCCACGAGAACGGCGAAGTGAGCCAGGAGGGCGCGTTCGAGAAGGGCCAACTCCACGGCACGCGCACGTGGTTCGGCACCGACAGCGAGACCACCGAGCAGGTGCGGCCGCCCGGCGTGCACGAGTCGATCTGGAAGAGCGAGATGGACTACGTGCACGGGCGCGTGGTCGGCATTCGCCACTTCAATCGCGACGGCGATCGCGTCGTGCCCACCAACGGAGAGCCGTATCCCCAGCGGCCCGAGGGCGTGGATGAAGGCGCCGAGTACGTCGAGCCGAAGGACGAGTGGCACAAGGGCGACGCCGAAGGAGAAACGCAGACCAAGGTCGGTCCCTGGAAGATCTGGACGCGCGACGGTCAGCTGAAGAGCGAGCTCACCTACGTCGAGGGCGAGGCGCAGGGCTCCGCCACCTTCCACCTGCACGGAGAAAGTCCGTTCATCGACGCGCGCATCGCGATGGAGAAGGGCTCACTGCGCGACGGACGCCGCACCGGAGTGTGGCTGCTCTGCGACGCGAAGGGCGCGACCGTGGGGCAGTGCGACTACGGCGACACGCGCTCGCTCGAGGGCGATGGCCCGCTCGCGGCGTACTCCAACGATTGCAAGGTCGACTACGCAGCGCTCGCGAAGAAGCTGGAGAGCGAAGGAAAGCTCGTCGAGGCGCTGGTCACCTGGGGACGCGTGGCGGGACTGCAGCGCGACACCGGTGGCTTCAACACGCTGCTCGCGCGCGTCGCCCGGCCGCTGAAGCAAGAAGACGCGGTCTCGTTGGCCGAGGAGGTCGATCGCCCGACGAACTGGCTCGGCTACGAGCTGATCGAAGGCGCTCACCCCGCGGTGCTCCTCAACAAGATCGCCATCGCGCTCGACCAGGTGTTCCAGAGCCGCGCCGCGCTCGACTTCACGAACGGCGCGATGCTGCTCGCTCCGGATCGCAGCGACCTCCTCTTCACGCGCGCGTTGATCCTGATGAGCCTCGGCCTCGCGGACCAGGCAGAGCGTGACGCGAACGACCTCGCAGCCGAGTCGCCCGATCGCGCGGAGTTCTTGTTGTCGTACGTGAAGGCGCTCTTCCCCTCGTACTCGTTCGAGCCGGCCGAGGTGAAGCCGCAGACCACGTTCGACGATGTGCCCGAGCGGCCGGAGCGTTCGGTGGAAGAGCTGCAGGGGCTCGTCGCGAAGTACGCCACGCGGTTGCAGCGGGTACGCGAAGCGGTGTTGGTGAAGCTCACTCCAGAGAATCCCGCGGTGCCGCCGGATCTCTCGAAGCTGCTGCCCGATGGACCGGTGGAACTCGAGGCCGGAGAGCACGAGTGGGAAGACGAAGACGGAGACACGCAGTCCGTCGACTTTGACGAGGTCCCGCAGGTCGAGGGTGCCGATCTGCCCTCGCTCCTTCGCATCGCGCGGGCGGATTGGGGTGCGCTGAGCTGGCTGTGCTGGGCCGCGGGAATGAAGGAAGTCGGCTCGCCTTCGGCGCTCTCACCTCCGGAAGATTTTGGAAGAGCCGCGGGCATGGCGCAGCAGCGGTTGTGGCGCGCGCGAGATCAACGAGCGTTCCACGGGCGCAATGCGCAGGAGCACGGAGTGCCTTCGTTCGAGTGGGAAGGCATCGACGTCGCCGAGCTCGAGCCTTCCGTCGCCGGCATCGCAGAGCAGCAGTACGCCGAGATGCAGGCGCTCTTCTATTGGTTGGTCGACTCGAAGCTGAGGACGCCCTGGCAGGACAACCTGCGCGGGAGCTGAGGACCGAACATGACCAACATCACTCTCGCTCCTCATTTGCAGCGCGCGCTCGATGCGATGTCGAAGGACATGGGCGTCGAGCAGCAGGCCCTCGTGAACCAGGCCGTGTTCGCATGGCTGCGGACCAATGGGTACGCGACGACAGCTGCGCCGGTTGTTGCAGTCGCCGCTCAGCCGGTGCCCGTGCAGCAACCTGAAGCACCTCCTCCTCCTCCGCCTCCCGCTCCGCCCGTGGTGGCGAAGCCGGTGGAGCCTGTTCGCTCGAGTCCGACGCCGGCACCTGTCGCTCCTCCTCCCGCGGCTCCGGTCGTGGCTCCGGCCGCGCAGGGAGTCGATGTCGCGCCTCTCCTGCAGCGCATGGCGGAGATCGACGCCGACCTGGAGAAGCTGACCAAGCCGTGGCCTGCGTGGGCTCCGGTTGAAGAGGAGCCAGAAGAAGAAGAAGAGCCGGCCGAAGAGCTCGAGGATTCCGAAGAACAAGCTGCCGAAGACGAAGACGCTCCCCCTCACCCTGAGCCCTCTCCCGAAGGGAGAGGGGAAGATGTCGAGGAAAACCCCTTCGACGAGGAGAACGAAGAAGGCGAAGGCCGCACCATCGTCCTCAAGTCTTCACCCCTCTCGCTCTACATCGAGCGCACGGGCTACGACCCCGTGAAGGTGGACGCCGACCGCTTCATCATCGGCCGCGGTCCGCACTGCAACCTGGTGATCGATTCGCCGCGCGTGTCCCGCGAGCACGTCGCGCTCACGCGGAAGGGCGTGCTCTTCCTGCTCGAAGATCTCAACTCGTCGAACGGCACCTGGTTCGGCGAAGAGCGCATCGGCCTGCGCGAGCTCGAGACGGGAGACGTGATCAAGCTCGGCAACGAGCCCGTCACCTTCGTGATCAGAGCGGATTGATCAGGCGGCCTGCGAAGGCACCAGCTCAGGCAGCGGGTGCGGCTTCTGATCATCGCGCAGCGCCTTCGCGAAGATCGCGTGCACCTGATCGGCGTGCTCGCCCGCGGTCTCTTCCTTCCAGCTGCTGGTGTCGATCGGCGGAAGGACCTCGATGTCGAGCGTCAAGGGCTTGAAGGCAAACGTGCCCTTCTCCCAGTTCTTGTGCGCGCCGTGCACGACCACCGGCACCACGGGGATGCCCGTCGCGATCGCCATGTGCACGAAGCCCTTCTTGAACGGCAACAGGTGACCGTCCCGGCTGCGCGTGCCCTCGGGCATGATCCAGATGCCGAGCTTGTGTTTCTTCACGAAGCTCGCGGTGCCCTTGAGCGCCTCGACCGCCTTGTCCTTGTTCGCGCGATCGATGAGCAGGTGGCCTGAGAGCAGCGCCAGCTGGCCGAAGAACGGCACGTGGGTGACCTGCTTCTTGAGCACTCCGCAGCCGCCGTACGGGCACAGCCAGATGCCGATGAAGAGATCGAGCGTCGAGGTGTGGTTCGACACGTAGATCGCGGGCATCGAGTTGTTGAGGCCCTCGCGGTTCGACACGTTCGGAGTGACGCCCGCGAACCACGTGATCGTCCGGCCGATCACCTTCCCGTAGAAGTTACAGACGTGCACCCGCGCCACCCGCGACGGCAGCAGCAGGATGAGGACGATCACCACGATCGTGCTGCAGATGGCCAGCCACGTGAAGCCGAAGAGAAAACGGACGAGTGAGCCGAGGGTCCCGAACATGCGACGCGCAACCTCTCAGGGCTCTGTCACGGCTCCGTCATGGACCGCTGTGTGATTTCAGGGTGATGACTTCCCGTTCAGCCCAGCTGAGCAAGTAACCGCGCAACGGCTCCGCGCAGGGCATCGTTTCGGCCGTTTGGCGGCGGAACGGGAGATGAATTGGGGGGCCCTCAATGTTCTGCGAGCCCTGCCGGTGTGAGCGCCCCTTCAGTCGGTTCTGTGTGCTGTGTGGCACGGCGTTGGTCAGTCGGCCCAAGCAGGAGGTCGAGGCGAATCTCGAGAAGGTGCGCTGGCTGATTGACGAGGTGGCGGTGTGGGACGAGAGCCTGGCGCCTGCCAGCGCGCGCGCTGCGATTCGCGAGTTCTATGGGAGGCAAGAAGGGGCGCTGCTGAAGACGATCAACCCGGAGCCGCCTCCGTCACCGATCCGTGAAGTTGCAGCGCCGAAGGTCGAGCTCGTGGTCGAAGAGGCGAAGGAAGTCGAAGTGGAGCCTCCCGCTTCACTCCCGCCGCCACTGCCGACGCCTCCGCGCCCGGTTCCATCTCCTCCGCGACCGCCGCCGCCTCCTCCTCAGCCCTCTCGCTGGCAGCTCACCTGGAAGCCGTTCCTCCATGAGAGCCTCGGCTGGTTCCTCGGCGCGTTCCTGATTCTCTCCGGTGCGCTGTACCTGGTGCGCGACACGTGGGACTCGATGGACTCGAGCCTGCGCGCGTTGACCGTGTTCGGTCTCGTCGAGGTCTGGGCAATCGGCTTCTCACTCTGGGCCGCCGCGCTCTCGAAGAAGGACACCACGCGCTCCGCCGCGATCGGCCTGCGCCGCATCGCCGCGCTCATCGCACCACTCGCAGTCCTGGTGCTCGGCACGGCGCTCGACTCCGTCTTCTCGTGGATCGCGCTCGCAGGTGGCACCGCGCTCTCTGGCTTCCTCGCGCATCGCGCCGCGAAGGACATGGAGGAGCCGGCCGCGCCGATCCTCGCCGCTTCCATCTCGCTCGCGACGTTGGGACTCGGGCTGGCCCCGGTGCTCCCTGTCGCGAGCGGGTGGTTGGCGCTCGCTCCTGCTGCGCTCGCCGCGTACGCGTTCAAGAGCGGTCCGCGAAAGAACGCGCTCCACACACTGGTGGCGTTCTCGTTGCCAGTGGCCGCGGTGCTCGCGCGGTTCCTCGTCTCCGCGCCGCATGCTGAGAACGCTCTTGCCGCGCTCTGGGTTTCGACCGCGATGCTCGCTTCGGCTGCACTGTGGCTGCCCTCACCCCGACCCTCTCCCGAGGGGAGAGGGAGTTACGTCATCACCGTCGTGGCGATGTCGCTGTTCGCGGTCTCCTTCGTCGCCTCGTTCTTCTCCGTCGCGCCGGCCTGCGTGTTGATCGCGGTGCTCGGCGTGTGGACCACCGTGCGCCTCTCGCGCGAAGTCCCCGCCGGGGCGCGCGCGCACTGGTGGCTCGCGGGTACCTATGGCTTCGCGTACCTCGCGTGGCAGCGCGTCGATCAGCTCGTGCCGCAGATCGTCTGGACCTGGTGGGATCAGCTCAAGGTCTCGCTCGGGTACGCGGCCGCGCCGATGCCTGCGTCGTACGCGTCGGTGTACCAGTCGCTCTTCATCGCGGTGGGCACGCTGATCGCCGGTTGGATCTGGCACCGCTCGCCGAGAAATGAACGGAGCCTCGCCGCGCACGTCTGGCTGCGCTGCTCCGCCATCGCCGCGGTGGCTGCCGGTGCACTCGCGATGGTGAGCGTGAACTTCGACGCTCGCCCCGCGTTTGTGGCGTTGCCGCTCCTTCTGCTGCCGCTCCTCGCTGCCGGCATCGCCGCGCGCCGCACCGACGCGATGGCCGCGGGCAGCGTCCTGTCCGTCTTCTTCGCCATCGCCGCGGGGCTCCTGCTCGCGCCCGGGTGGCCTGCGGCCGTGATCGCGATCGTCCTTGCGCTCGGCGCACACGCTTTGCCGATGGTGCGGGAGACGCGCGTGCAGCGCCGTTGGCTCGCCGGTGCCGCGCTCGCGTCGGCCGCGGTGGCCTTCATCCTTGCCGCGCCGGTGAGCGGCACCCTCGCAATCTCCACGCTGATCGCCGGCTCATTGGCCTCGCTGATCGCGGCCCGCGCGCTCCACCGTCACGTGCTCTCGCTCGCGTGGTTCACCTTCCTCATTCCGCTGATGGCGCTGCAGTCGCCGACGATCACCTCGGTCGCGGCGCTCGCCGGAGCGGCGGTGGTGATGCTGCGCGGCCGCCGGTGGAACAGCGCGATCCCCGCGGTCTCGCTCACCGCCTTTATCGGTCCGCTGTGGAGCCTCTCGGTGTCAGGCGGGAACTCCGTTCAGCTCGCGCCCTGCATCGTGCTCGCGGTCGTCGCGGGCCTCGCCGCGCTGCCGCTGCAGCGACTGTGGTGGGTGATCGCGCTC
>CBIHPJ010000539.1:0-6551 GCA_966211295.1 uncultured Myxococcales bacterium
CTCATTATCTTCCCTGCACCATGCGCCCTTCGCTCTTCGTCGCAGTGTTCCTGTTGGCGTCCTCCACCTTCGCTGCCGCTCCGAATCTCGTGAGCTTCGAGTTCGCGAACGCCGACGTGCACTCGGTGCTGCGCATCTTCGCCGAGGTCGGCCGCTTCAACCTGGTCACCAGTGAAGCGGTGAGCGGCAAGGTGACGGTGACGCTGCGCAACGTCCCGTGGAACGAAGCGATGGACGCGGTGCTCGCGGCGAAGGGCCTGGGCCTCGAGAAGACCGGCAACATCGTGCGCGTGGCTCCGCTCACTCAGCTCGCTGACGAGGCCGCGGCACGCGCGCGTCTCGAGAAGGCGAAGTTCGAGACGGCTCCGCTGAAGACCACGGTGATGCGCATCAACTACGCGAACGCCGCGGACATGGCGGCGCAGGTGAAGCCCGTGCTCTCGCCTCGCGGCACGGTGAGCGTCGACCAGCGCACCAATACGATCATCATTCGCGACGTGGAGTGAAGTGCGGCATCTCAGCGTCGCTCCGTACGTGAACGTCAGCACGGAGGTCGAAGGATCCACGCTGCGCGTCTCCGTGGCATCTCCGGGCGCCTGGTACGAGATCAGCCTGGAGCGCGATCTCGCTGAGTCCGTGGGTCTGAAGCCGCCGTGGCTTCCACGCATGAGGAGCGAGCGCGCTTCGGCTGAGTTCGCCTTGCCTCAGCGAGGAGTGACCTTGAGTGCGCTGTGGCCCACGCTCTCGGTCGACGAGCGCGCCGGAGTCACCCTGAGCCTGCTGAAGACGATGACTCGCGCGTGGCCGCTCTCGATGTTCCCGCGCAGCGTTGGTCGAGCGCGCGTGGCTGCAAGTCGAGCCGCAGAGCCGCTGGGGCTAGTCGCGCCCGCTCACCGCGGCTTGTGGGCATCTCGTCGCGAGCTGCTCGAGCAACGCGCGCCAATCGTCGTCTGCGCGCACCATGATGTGGCCTTCGTCGCCGACCACGTCGATCCAGTGCGTGACGAAGATTCCCTTCGAATCGCTGGTGGTGCGGTGGCCGATCTTCTTGATGCGACCCGGAGCGATGCGCAGCGCCTCGAGCACAGGCGCAGCCTTTTCCGGCCCCGAGTTGCGAGTGGCAGCCCTCATCAGGAAGTAGATGCCCACGCCGAAGAGCAGACAGATCGGAACGAGGAACCAGATCTGTCTCACTGCTGCGAGACCCGCGACGATCACAGAACCCACCATGATCATCGTGCCCTGCGACTTCCACTTGCCGACCGTCTCCGCGATGCCGGTCTCGAGTCGGCGCAGGAGCGCGGTGAGTTCGGGATCGAGCGGCGTCATCGGCGGCGTCTCCTCAGGGCGAGCGCCAGCAACACCATCTGAAGTCCTGCTGCGCCGCTCGTGCAGCCGCATCCTCCGGTCACCATCGGCGACTTCACACACGTCCCATTCTCCGTGCATGTCTCGAGCGCGTCGCACATGCCGCAGCTCCCGCCCATGCCGTCGGGTCCGCACAGCTTGTTGCCGCACACTCCGGCCGAGCTGCTGCAGCTTCCTTGCGGAGTGCACGTGAAGTCGAAGGGACAGGTGCCGCACGTGCCGCCGTCTCCGTCAGGTCCGCACTCGAGTCCCTCGCACGGATTGAGGCCCATCACGCACTGGCCGAGTCCGTTGTTGCAGGCCTGCCCTGAAGGACACGCGCCGCACGATCCTCCGCAGCCGTCGTTGCCACACGCGCGGCCGGTGCAGCTCGGCACGCAGGCGCACACTCCGGATCCATTGCAGGCCTCGTTGCCCGCGCACGATCCGCACGAACCACCGCAGCCATCAGGTCCACACTGCTTTCCGGTGCACGACGGAGTGCACGCGCATTGACCCGCGAGCGAGCACGTCTGTCCTGACATGCACGTGCCACAGGATCCGCCGCAGCCGTCGCTTCCACACATCTTCCCCGCGCACTGCGGAGTGCACGCGCAGCCCGAAGGAAAGGCGCCCCCGAGGGTGCAAGTGAGCTGATTGTCCGGCGGACGCACGATCGTGCCGACCGGAGTGAAGTTCACGCGCCAACCGAACTTCCGAATCGCCGCTCCGTCGTGCGTGCCCTGCAGGTACCAGGTGCCTGCGGTGCTCTGCGGCGGCAGCGTCTGTCCCTGCGCGGTGATCATGTGCGTCGCGTTGTGACCTGAGCTCGTCCACGCGATCTTCGAGTTGAAGCGCGCGAGGATCGTGAGCGTCCCCGACTCGATGAGGAACCGATTGAAGTTCACCGTGGTGTTCGCGCCCACCTGCAGCGCGTACTGGAACGTCATCGGCGTCACGCCATTGTAGCTGCCCGACGCGGAGTCGATCAGGAGCGCCTCGTGCGTCTCGCCCTGGTACGCGACGCGCGTTCGATCATCGCAGCTCGCCATGTCCCACTCGCAGCTCATGCAGCCCACGAGCTGCGCGGCTTGCGCGCCGAACACGCTCGCCATCACCTGCTGCACGCCGAGCGTGGCGTCGTTGAAGCTCGCGCCGCTGTTCACGCTCTCGAACGATCGCGCGAGCGCGACCTCGGCCGCGTTGCAGTTGGTGCAGAGGCCGGTGGTGGAGACGGTGGCGAGCCGACTGCGCAGTTGCCAGAAGAACGAGCCCCAGATCACGCCGTCAGCGTGGATCTCTCCGACGCGGCCGCCGCGCGCGAGCGTGGTCGTGTCGATCTCGCTGATCTGACACATGCGCTTTGTCTCCACGGTGCGGAGGTAGGGGACCGTGGTCTGTCCGTCATCCATCAAGCGCGAGCCTGCGTTTTCACCGAGCTGCGGATTGCCCTTGAACGCGAGCGACACACAATCCGCGCTGCCCTCGTTGAGCGAACCGGAGTCGCCGTAGAGCCCCTGCGAGTCGCGCGAATAGAAGCCGAACTGCGAAGTGCGCTCGACGAGACCGTGGCCGAGCTCGTGCCAGAGCACGTCTCCGTCGTACGCCCAGTCGGCGAGCGGTCCCTGGCCGAGGCGAATCGCGAAGCGCCCAAACGGACCACCGGAGTCGAAGAAGCCGCCCTCGTAGTTGCCGACGTTGGTGAAGACGTCGACCACTCCGAGTCCGCCTGCCGTTCGGAACGGAGGTGAGAGTCCGTCGAGCCACGTCGAGAAACGATCGGCCTGGTAGTAGGCCATCACTTCGCCGAAACGATCCATGTTCGAGGTGGTGAGATCGGGCGAGTAGGTGAACGCACCGCTCGTCGGAGTGGCGCGCGGAACGCAGCTGGTGCTCGGTCCTTGTCCCTGGCAGTTGCGCGCGACGGCGCGTGGACCACTCAAGCTCATCGCGCCCGTGGCGAGATTTCCCAGCGTGCGCGTGGAGGCCGTCGCGCACTGCGTGTAACCGCCGTCGGCCGCTTGCGTGCACAGCGCGCTCGATGATCGCACCGGAGAGAAGTCGAAGACCGAGCCGTCCAGGGTCCATCTGATCTTCCGGCGCTCGAGGCTCTTCCCGTTCTCTGCGTCGACGCTCAGCCACCACAGGCCGTCTTCGACCTGGTGAGTGATGATCCAGGCGGGGCGAAGCACTCCGTCTGATCGCACCCACGCTCGAGTCGCGCTCGTCGCTCCTGGCTCACGCTCGAGCGCGTAGCTCGCAGGAAGTTTGAACGCGCCCTTCGCAGGAGGGACCTGCGCGCCCGCGTGGATCATCACGAGGCGCGAGTTGCGATCGAAGGTGACCACGAGCTCTGCGTCGTACACAGGCACGCCGAGTTTCCTTCGTTCAAAACGGAGCGCAGTGAGCAGTGAATCTCCGCGGCGCGACTTGAGCACCAGCTCGTCTTCACCCGCGCACAGTCCGAACGCGCCGGCGTACTTGAGGAGAAAGCTCTGAGCGCCCTCGGGAGGTACCTTCGCGTCGAGGCCGATCACCATCGACACCGTCGACTCTCCGGGACGGACGGAGATCTTCGCCTTCGGAAAATCGTGCTCGAGGCTCGGCGGGCTGACTGCGGTCAGGACCACCGTGAGCAGGGGGATCATGGAACTGACGAGCCTACCTGCTCCCTCTCCCTGCGGTAGCGGGGAGAGGGTCGGGGTGAGGGGCGACTTGGTTCACTGAGCCTCGGCGAGCTGCTTCAACACTGCGCCCCAGGCGCGCTCGAAGTAGCGGTACGTCTCTTCCCACTGGGGATCATTCGCGAGGCCGCTCGAGGGCCAGCCGAGGTGATCGAGCGTCACCTTCGTGCCGCCGCTCACGTCTTCGAAGTTCACCACCACCCACGTGTACTGCTTGCGCGTGCGCGTCATCTCCGGCGGCGCATTCCAGGTGAACGAGAGCATCTTCTCCGGGAGGAAACTCAAGATGCGGCAGCCTTCGCCGCCGCGCTGCCCCGGAGGATTCGTGAGGAGGAAGTACCACTCGTACATTCCGCCCGGACGAAGGGCGACCTGCGCCTCCTTCACCACGAACTTGAGACCCTCGGCGGTGGTCCACTGCTTCCAAACCGCGGCGCGCGGCCGCTGAATCGTCACCTCGTGGTGAATCGTGCGAGGGCTCAAGTCCTCCGCCTCAGCGGTGACGAGCACCGGCGCGAAGTGTGGGTTGTGAATGAAGCCGAGCACGTTGCCGAACGGATCAGTGACGGCGCCGACGCGAATGCCACCGCCCACGTCTGTCGGAGGGTCCTTCTGCTTCGCGCCCAGATCGATCACGCGCGCGATCGCCGCGTCGACATCGTCCACGCCGAGATAGGTCGTCGCGTTGCCGGGACCGGCGGCCTGCTTCTCCACGGGATTCAGTCCGAGCTCGTAGCCGTGCACGCTGAAGCCCACGTAGAAGGGCTCGTCGAAGTACGGCTTCTGGCCGAGCACTTCGGAGTACCAGCGCTTGGCGGCGGGAAGATCGGCGACGTCGTAGACCAGCGTGCGGAGTCCGAGCATGGTGCCAACTTACTCGTCTTGGAGTCGTTCCCATGGCTGATGAAGAGATCGTCGCGAAGCTCCGCGAACCGCCGCCTCAGGACGCGGTCACGGCCGCGAATCGTTTGAGCGAGCTGCTCGAACGACCACTCGTTCACGGCGCGATGATCAAGTACTTCAAGACCGCGTTTCCTCTCGTCCCGCTCGGCCTGCTCATGGAAGCGACGCAGTGGACGCGCTTCGGTGCAGCGGACCTCACGGACGAGGACTTCAACGAGCTGCTCGCGCCGTGGATCGGACCCGTTCAGACGATCGACGAGAAGCGCATCGAGCTCGCGAGGATCCGCAGCGAGATAGATGAAGACATCAGTCGACGATTTCTGCGCGAAGGCCCGTACCGCAAGAAGCGAGATCGGCGCCGACTTCTCCTCGAGCGGCAGATCTCAGAGGCAGACGGCGTTCCATACGCGGAGCTCGTGCGCACCGAACTTGGTCTCGAATGGTACGTCGTCACCGATGGCTCCAACGTGGTGCTGCTCTCAGGTGACGTCGGGAAATCTGAATCGTGGGCGCTGCAATTCGAGGGGGTGGTCGAGTCGATGTACCGAACCGACGATGACGACATGAAAGACAGCCCGCTCATCGGGCATGGCCTCGGACTGCACGGTCTGTTTCGGGTCCACAACTCTGAATGGAAGCGCGAAGGGCACTTCCACTTCATCGTGTGCGGGAAGGGCGGCGAGTTGTCCTGCCTGGCGCAGCGCTACTCGAGCCGCACCATCGCCGAGCCGATCGAATCGATCCGGCAGCGAGTGCTGATCATTCGCACGCTCAAGTAGTTTCAGATCGGGTTGCCGAAGCCCATCACGAAGTCCCACGTCCGCGTCTTCTCCCAGACGCCCTCGGCGCCGGACGGACCGCCGCCCGTGTTGCCCTCGATGGTGGTGATGGTGCCGTTGCCGTTCACGCTCTTCACCAGGCCCACGTGATCAGCGACGTTGTCGTGATCCCAGTCGAAGAGGATCAGATCTCCCGGCTGCGGATTGTTGCGGCCCTTCCAGTTTCCGCTGTTCGCGAGCTTGTTGATGATCGACGGGCACCAGGGCTCATTGAGCGAGCCACCGGAGTTGCTGAGCACCCACGAGGCGAAGTCGGCACAGTAGCTCTCCTGGCCGCGGCCGAACGCGTTCGGATACTTGGTCACGTCGCCGTCGTTGTTGCCCGTCGCCTCCAACGTGCCGACCTGGCTCTGCGCGAGCGCGAGGATCCGCTGACGGAAATCGCCGCTCACCTGGGGCACTCCTTGAACAGGTCCGCCGCCGCGCACGAAGCTGCTGCCGCCGAGCGCGCCCCAGGTCTGCGGACCCACCACGCCGTCGACCTCGAGTCCGTTCGCCGACTGAAAGCGCACCACCGCGTTGCGCGTCATGGGACCGAAGTCACCATCCACGCCACCGGGATCGAAGCCTGCCGCGGCGAGCTCCTGCTGCAGCGCGGACACCGCGGGACCACGCGAGCCCTGGCTCAGCTGCGGCTGACCCACCGCCGAAGGAGCGGGCGCCGAGGCGACCGGAGCAGTTCCACCATTCAGCGCGCCCCAGGTCTGCGGGCCGACCACTCCATCGACCTCGAGTCCGCGCGACTGCTGAAACGCCATCACCGCCGCGCGAGTTTGAG
>CBIHPJ010000540.1:0-6540 GCA_966211295.1 uncultured Myxococcales bacterium
CGAGCAGCGCGCAGGTGATCGCGAGCACGTTGTACGAGAGCGAGAGCGTGAGCACGCGGCGGATCACCTTGCGCAGATGCTTCGCTTCGGTGAGCGCGGTCTGCAGCGGAGCGAGCCCTTCACCCACGAGAAAGAAGTCGCTCTTCGAAGGAATCACCGGGCGATCGATCGCCGGAGTGCCGGCAGCGAGCGCGGCTTCGAAGGCGAGCGAGTCGTTCACTCCGTCGCCGAGATAGAGCGCATCAGCGCGGCTGAGCTCGCGCACCTTTTCCGCCTTCACTTCGGGAGAGAGTCCGCCCAGCGCACGATTCGCATCGATACCGAGTGACGAAGCGAGTGTCTGCACGCGGAAAGGAACGTCTCCCGAGAGCAGCCACAATGCGTAGCCTTCGTGAGCGAGCTTCTTGAGTTCAGTGCGCGCGTCACTGCGCAACACTTCGCGCGTGTCGAGCAGCGCAACCAACCCGCCGTTGTGTCCGAGCGCGGTGTTGCGCTCCTGAGCTTCACACGCCCACCCTGCTCTTCCGAGGCGCCAGGTGCCGTCGGCGCGCTTCCACTCCATGCCCTTGCCCGGAACTTCTTCGATGAGTGCAGTCGGATCGTACGTCGCGCCTTCGAAGGCCTTCACCAGGGCGGCGCTCACGGGATGGCTCGAGCGAACCGCGAGGTTGTAGGCGATGTCCCGCTCTTTCCTGCTGAGGGACAGCGGCTTCGTGAGCTCGAGCCGACCGAGCGTGAGCGTGCCGGTCTTGTCGAACACCAACTGCTTCACCTCGGTGAGCCGGTCGAGGAGATCGACGGAGCGCACGAAGAACCCCCCGCGCCGCAGACGCGACTGCACCAGCTCGTACGCGAGAGGAATGGCGATCCCGATCGCGCACGGACACGTGATCACGAGCAAGGAGACCGCGACGTTCACGGCTCCGTCGACACCACGCGGGAGCCACAGCAGGAAACCCAGTGTCGAGACGCTGAGCACCGTCACCACCCAGCGCTTCGCGAGGCCGTTCCAGAGCTGCTGATGTTTCGCCTCGCCGCTCGCCTTCCGCGCAGGCTGACGCAGCAACGACACGAGTGACGACTGCGAGAAGTCCTGTGAAGCGCGAACGTGGAACGCGCGCGTGCCGGCGTTGAAGCTGCCCGCGGGGACCTGGGCCCCCGGCTCGACGCGTCGCGGAGCCGCTTCTCCCGTCATCCAGTCGGTCGAGATCTGCGCGGCCTGCTCGAGAAGCACCGCGTTCACGGGAACGAGATCACCGGGCGCCACGAGAAGAACGTCGCCCTCGACCACGCGCGGCGCCTTCACTGATTCCAGCCGAGAACCGATCACTCTGCGCACGAGCAGCGAATCAGCGCCGTCGTCCTCGAGGAGGAAGCGGCGATTGCGCTCGAGCATGCGCTCCTGCAGGAAGCGCCCGAGCAGCATCAGCGTGATGAACGTGTTCAGGGTGTCGAAGTACGCGAGGTCCCCGCGCCCGCTGCTGGTGACCAACTGCACCACCGACATTCCGTAGACGAGCACGATACCCAGCGCGATCGGGATATCGAGGTGCAGCAGTCCCGACCTCAAGCCGCGCACGGCCGCTTGAAAGAACGGCCATCCGCCAATCAGCACCGTCCCCGTCGAGAGCACGAACGAGAGTCCCGTGAAGAGCCGGAACACCTCGGCGTCATCGGGACTCAGCCCGAAATAGAAGCTCACCGAGAAGAGCATCACGTTGATCGCGATCGCCGCGCAGATGCCCAGTCGCAGCGGAAGATCCACGCTGCGACGCGAACCTTCTTTCCGCGCGGGACCGAACTGGTAGCCGAACGCTTCGACCTGCTTCACCCACTGCTCCAGCTCGAGCGCGCCCTTCTTCCAATGCACGCGCACCGTGCCGAGCGTCGGATTCACCGTGATGTCGCCCGCGCCCTCGAGCCGGCGATACGTCTCGTTCATCAGCCACACGCAGGCAGCGCAGTGAAGGCCCTGCACGTCGAGCTGAAGACTGGCGACTTCTCCGTCCGCCGCCAGCGCTTCAGCGAGGAGCGGCTCGAGCCACGAATGACTCCGCTGCACGGGCTCGCTCACCTTCGCGACCTGATCCCCCGCGAGCGCGTAGTAGCGATCGAGCCCCTGCTCATGCAGCAAGTTGTGCACGGCTTCGCAGCCGCGACAGCAGAAGCGCGCAATTCCTGCGTCAGGGGGAATCGGGCTTCCACAGTGATCACAGGGGGAAAGCTGCATCTGCCCCCAGAAATGCGAACGGCATGCCCATTGTAGAGGACCCGCCACTCATGGAGCCGATGTTGGCCACCGCTGGTGCGTTGAGCGCGCTCGTCGCTGGAGTGACCGGGAGTCTTCACTGCGCGCTGATGTGCGGGCCGTTGGCGTGTTCCGCGCGCGGCTCTCCGATCGCGTGGCACATGGGACGGATCACGGCCTACTCCTTCGTCGGGCTCTTGCTCGGAGCGCTCGGGCGCGGAGTGTCGAGCGGGCTGATGGTCTCAGTGCAGCCGATTCTCCCCTGGGTGATGGCGGCAGGGCTCGTGATCACGGCGCTCGATCTCGCGAAGCACGCGCGGCCGCTTCCCGGCGTCGCACGAATCTCCGGCGTGCTCATCAGGGCGGGCGCGAACGTGCAGCCCTCGACTCGGAGCTTCCTCGCGGGAGCGGCGACACCCTTTCTTCCTTGCGGGCTCCTCTACGGACTCTTCCTCGCGGCGATCGCCACGGGCACTCCGTGGGGCGGCGCGGCGGTGATGGGCGCCTTCGCTCTCGGTGCCGTCCCCGCGATCGCGGCCCTGCAGTTCGGAGCGCGGCGAGTGACCCTTTCGCCGCGCCTCAACGTCATCGCCCGGCGAGTGGTGCCCCTGGCCGCCGCCGTGGTGCTGGTCATTCGGGCACTGCTGACGCGCGCTGATGTCGCGAAGTGCGGCTAACTCCCGTACCGTCGAGGGCCGTGCATTTCTTCGAGCTCCTCTGGGACGAAGCCAACAAGTCCTTCACGCCGCTGGTGCTGTTGCTGACCTGCGTCTCCTTCGTGTTCTCGCGTTGGGTCGCGATCGACAAGCCGCGCTTCAAGGCGATGTTCTTCTTCGTCGCCGCGCATCTCCTCGGGGTGATCGGCACCGCGGGCTTCACCGCGGTCGAGTCGAACGTGGCCGAGATGCTCCGCACGCCGACGTGGATCCTCGGGGCGGCGAGCATCGTGGGCGCGAGCGCGACGTTGCTGTTCTCGGTGGTGCTGCCGCGCATGCGCCTCAGCACGCCGCCGATCGTGCAGGACGTGGTGGTGGCGATCGCGATGGTCGGCGCGACGCTCGCGGTGCTCAGCCGCGCGGGGGTGAATCTCTCTGGCCTGATCGCCACCAGCGCCGTGTTCACCGCGATGCTCGGCTTCTCGCTGCAAGACGTGATCGGCAACATCGCCGGCGGCCTCGCGCTGCAGGTCGACAACTCCATCGAGGAGGGCGACTGGATCAAGGTGGGCGACGTCACCGGGCGCGTGGTGGAGATTCGCTGGCGTCACACCGCGGTCGAGACGCGCAACTGGGAGACGGTGCTCATTCCCAACACCATCATGACCAAGTCGAACGTCTTCATTCTGGGACGGCGACGCGGTCAGCCCACGCAGCTGCGGCGCTTCATCAACTTCAACGTCGACTGGCGCTTCCAGCCCGGTGACGTGATGAACGTGGTGCAGAACGCGGTGCGCGGCGCTCACCTCGAGAACGTCGCGCGTGAGCCGCTGCCCAACGTGGTGTTGCTCGAGATGGGCGACAGCTTCGGCAAGTACGCGCTGCGGTATTGGCTCACCGACATCGCGAAGGACAACGCGACGGACTCTTCGGTGGCCTCGTGCGTCTACTTCGCGCTGCAGCGCGCTGACATGACGCTCGCCATGCCCGCGCACGCGGTCTTCGTCACGCAGGAGACGACGGATCGGAAGACCATCAAGACGGAGAAGCAGGTGGTGCGGCGGCGGCAGCTGCTCACCAAGCTCGAGCTGTTCAACGGGCTGTCCGAAGACGAGCGCACCGAGCTGGCGAGGAACATGAAGTACGCGCCGTTCGCGAAGGGCGAGGTGATGACGCGCCAGGGAGCGGAGGCGCATTGGCTGTACTTGATGGAAGACGGGCAGGCGCTGGTGCGGATCTCGGATGGCGTGAGCGATCGCGAGGTGGCTCAGCTCGAGGGTCCCTGTTTCTTCGGCGAGATGTCGCTGCTCACCGGTGAGCCTCGGAGCGCGACGGTGATCGCGGACAGTGAGGTCGAGTGCTTCCGCCTGGACAAGTTCGCCGTGCAGCAGTTGATCGACGCGCGGCCGCAGTTGGCGGAGCAGTTGGCCGGGTTGCTCGCCGCTCGAAAGGTCGCGCTGCAGTCGGCGAAGGAAGGGCTCAGCGCTGATGCAGCACGTGAACGCGCTCAGCGTGAGACGAATGCGTTGTTGTCGCGGATTCGATCGTTCTTCGCGTTGACCTAACGCTTCACCTGGAGGCAGCGCACCTGCTGCGAGCTCGCGGTGCGCGCCATCTCGTCGCTGATGTGACCGATCGCCGCGAGCTCTGAGAGGAGCGAATCGCGCGCCTCCTTCAGCTTGGCGGCGTTGCGGCAGAGCTTGATGTCTTCCCAGAAACCCCAGGGCGGAATCGCGAGCTGCAGCTCAGCGAGCTCGGCGAGGTTCAGCTCGGTGAGCGGCTTCCCCATCACCTCCATCGACGCCTTCTCCACGCCGATGATCCCGTGGTCGAACCACATCGAGTGCAGATCGAACGCGACCAGCTGATCCTTCGCGAGGAAGCGGTGCACGCGATCGGCCGCCACGGCGACCTGCAGATCCGTCTTCATGCTCAACCGACGCGCGAGGTTGCGCGCGAAGATCAGCTCGCACGCGCCGTCGCCATCGAGGATTCGGTTCTGCAGCGAAGCGAAGAGGCGCTTGATCCACGGCCAGCCTTCTTCGCGCGGGCTGCGGAAGTAATCAGGGCAGCCGGTGGCCGTGATGTAGAACGCGATGAGGTGCTTCGGCAGCCGCGAGAAATCCGGCTTTTCCCACTTCACGCTCTCGCGCGCGCTGGCGGGGCGACCCAGCTGAATGCTCTGGCGCTCCGACTCGATCGACTGCCGCAGGTGAATCTCGACGTCGGCCTCGCTCTCGATCTGATTCGGCAGGTTGGCCGCGGTGTAGAGCCACGTGCCGGGGATCAGCACTCCGGCAGTGATGCCGCCGAGGAGGATGAGGGTCATCGACAACTTGATGAGAGTCTTCAGCGCACGCACTGGAAAGTCCTGAACGAGGGGGTTGCGGGTGTTACGACGCGAAACCCATGTCGGGCTGGAGCAAGGCCACCATCACGCAGAACGACCTCGCTGGACCGGGACTGCACCGGTTGACGCTCGAGGTGTCGGCTGCGGTGGCTTCGGGGTTTCACGTGCCGGGACAGTACCACCGCGTACGCATTGCGAGCGGAGAGGACGCCGCCTTCGCGATCGCTTCGGCTCCGGGCGGTTCGCCCCGGTTCGAGTACCTCATTCGCTCCAGTGACGGAGTGGCGGGCGAGTTCACCTCGCTGCCCATCGGCTCCGAGGTGAAGGTGGGCATGGTCGAGGGGCCGGGCTTTCCGATCGAACGCGCGAAGGCGCACGATCTGTTGCTCATCGGCACGGGCACGGGCTTCTCTCCGCTGCGTTCGGTGGCGCTGACGATCTTGAAGCACCGCGCGCAGTACAAGCGCGTGCACGGCGCATACGGAGTGCTCACGCCCGCGCACCTCGCCTTCGGCCTCGAAGTGAATGAGTGGAACGATCACGGCATTCACATCACGCCCACGGTCACCACGCCGGGCGATGGCTGGAGAGGCGCGGTGGGCCAGGTGCAGGCGCTGCTCGACGGAATGCCCGTGGAGAACTCGATCGCTTTCGTCTGCGGGCAGCCCGAGATGATCGTTGAAGTGACCCGCCTGCTCGAAGGGCGAGGCGTACACCCCGATCGGGTATTCGTGAACTTTTGAACCTGCACTCTTCGGGCTTCCCCTCGAAGATCGCGCTCCGTACATTGCGCGAGTTCGTATGGCGTTCGTCAGCACCTACTCGCGCTTCCTCTCCCCCGTGGGCGCGTGGCTTCTCGTGAGCGACGGCGAGTCGTTGACCGGAGTGTTCCCCGAGTCGCACCGCGCGGTGCCTCAGACCGAGGGTTGGCGGAAGGACGACGCGTTCTTCGCCGGGGTGCGCGATCAGCTCAGCGAGTACTTCGCGGGGCGGCTGATGAACTTCACGGTGCGGCTGGCAGCACGCGGAACTCACTTCCAGCGGCGGGTGTGGGACGCGCTGCGCTCGATTCCGTTCGGCACCACCACGACCTACAGCGCGCTGGCGGCGCACCTCGAATCTCCGACGGCGTCACGTGCGGTCGGGGCGGCGAACGGTCGCAATCCCATCTCGCTCATCGTTCCCTGTCACCGCGTGGTCGGCGCGAGCGGCACCCTGACTGGATATGCAGGTGGGCTCGAGTTGAAGCAGTGGCTGCTCGATCACGAAGCGGCGACTGCGCGGCG
>CBIHPJ010000541.1:0-6536 GCA_966211295.1 uncultured Myxococcales bacterium
TGCAGCCGGTCACGAGACCGCCGCCACCGCCGGTGCCGCCGCCCATGGTGCCGCCACCCGTGCCACCGCCCGTGGTGCCGCCGCCCGTGCCGCCACCCGTGGTGCCGCCGCCCGTGCCGCCACCCATGGTGCCGCCGCCCGTGCCGCCGCCGCTGCCGCCACCCTGTCCGCCGACAACCTCGCAGGAGAACGACGTGGTGTTGCAGGTCTGAGCGTTCGCCGCGCAGTCGACGCACACGTTGCCACCGCGGCCGCACGAGCTGTTCGAGTTGCTCGCCGACAGAGGCACGCACTTGTTCATCGAGTCGCAGCAGCCATTACAGTTCTGCGGCCCGCAGGTCGGCGTTCCACATGAGGGAACCACCGCCACGAGGAAGCCGAGCACTGCACCGAGGGAGAGGGCTTTGAGGTTCATGGTGGCGGCAGAAACCACCCGACCTCGCGCAAATCAAGTGCGGTGCTTCACTTCTTCTCTGGAGTCTTCTCTGGGGCCTTCGGCTCGAAGACGCCCGCGTCCTCAGGACCGGTGAGGTACTTGAGCGACTCGGGAGGCTTGATGCTGCACGCGCTGACCGCTCCGGAAGGATCGATCGCGTCGCTGCCTTCCTGGATCGAGAGGATCTTCATCCCCGGGCCGACCACGAAAGTGACGCGCTTGCTCATCGTGAGGAGGAACACCTTCACGTCGAACAACTTCACCAGCGTGGCCTTCTCGTCGGCGATGAAGTGGTACGGCGCCTTGAGCGATTCGCGGAACTTCTTCTGGGTCTCCACGTCATCCGTGGAGATCGCGATCACCGTGCCGCCGTGCTTCTGGATGTCTGCATACCGGTCCCGGTACGCGGTGAGCTCGCGCGTTCAACCAGGTGTGAAGGCCTTGGGGAAGAAGGCCAGCACGACGGGCCCCTTCTCCACCAACGACGAGAGCTTGAGCTCGACGCCGTCGAGGTCCTTCACGGTGAAGTCAGGCGCCAGGTTACCCACGGCAGGCTGTGCAGCGAGCAGCGAGGTGACGAGAAGCGCGAGCATTCGGGTAGGGCATAGCGAGGGCGCTCACGTTTCGCCACGCTCTCGTTCTTCCATCTTCGCCCACGCGGAGGACGCGGCCTGGCTCGACGTGCGCGCGACCTCGGTGACGTCGAGTGAGAGCGCCTTGCGCTTCCACAATCGCCACAGGCCATCGACCATCACCGACTCCACCCAGCGCGACGAGAAGCCGAACATCACGTGCGCGGCGAGCGTGTCTGCATTGAGCGGCGTGGGCGGGTGGTAGTCGAGCACGAGCAGATCGGCGAGCGAGCCTGGCTGCAGGGGACCGATGGGCGCGCCGAACGCCTCCGTCGCGAGGCGGTGACCGTTGGCGAGGAAGCGGAGGATGTCGATCGGCTGACCCGAGTCGTTGGTGCGCAGCGCAGCGGAGTGCGCTTCAGCGAAACAATCGAGCCCCATCACGTCGGTGCCGAGGCAACCGCGCACGCCGAACTTCGCCGGAGTGGCGAGCCCCGCCTGCGACGCCATGTTCGAGCGCGCGCTGAGCGAGAGCCACGTCCCCGCGGTGATCACCGACGAGAGCTCGGGCCACGAGAGGTGCACGTTCTGAGAGAGCACCACGCGGCCGCCAGTGAGGCCCATGTTCACCAGGCGCTCGCTGCCGGTCTGACCGAAGCGTTCGCGGCTGCGCGATTCTTCCTTCGGATCTTCCGCGAGGTTGGCGAGGAGGATCGCCGGGTGACCGTTCTTCTCGGTGTCGGTGCGCTGACGTGCTTCGCGAATTCCCGCGAGCGCATCGTCAGGGAGCAACGCCAGCCCATCGAGCGCGAACGCTCCACGGAAACGGCCACGCGCGCGGGCGGAATACGCGAGGCATTCCTCGAGCGCTTCTTCGCGCACCACCGCGCCTGCGCGCTCCGTCACCTGGTACGCGAGCACCGCGCGCAAGCCGACGTCGTTGAGCCCGTGCGCGACGCGGTTGAGCGAGCCCGTGATGTTCGAGTGGGCCGAGGTGACGTCGAAGACCGTCGTGGTGCCTGAGAGAAGTCCTTCGAGGCCACCCGCGGTGGCGGCCGCCTCGAGTTGATCTCCGTCGATCACGTCTTCGAGACGCTGGAGCGCATGCGTTTCCGCCTGAAACCCGGGGCCCAGGCGCGGCGCTCCGCGGAGCAGCGTGGAGTACAGATGGTGATGCGCGGAGACGAGGCCAGGAAAGATCACCTTCCCGCGAACGTCGATCACCTCGTCATCAGGTTTCGGCTCGAGCGCGGTGGCGCGATCGACGATGCGGTCACCGTCGATTCGGAGATCCGCGGACTCGACGAGGGCGGGCTCCAGGTCGACGACGGTGCCACCTTTGAGAACGGTTGCCACGGAGCGCGAGAGGGTACCTGTTTCATCCAGACGGTTCACAGGTTTTGGAAGCGCTCGCCCCTCTCCCCGGCCACAGGTGTCCTCGTCTGATTCAGATCGAGCCAGCCGAGTCGCGTCGCGCCCGTGGTGTGCCCCTTAGTCGGCTGATTTCCCTCAATCTCCCGAAAGGGCATACACCTTGCTACGCGGGCCCGCGCTGCACGCCCTATTGGCAACGGAGTTTTCACGAATGAAGAGCGGAACGATCCACCTGGCGTTGGCCGGCGCCCTGGTTGGACTCGCTTGTGGCCCCATCGAGAAGGACGAGTTGCCCGCTGCTCAGAGCGACGTCGCTTCGCAGGATGAGGCGATCATCGGGGGCACGCTCGCCAACGGTGATCCCGCCGTGGTCGCGCTCGCGATTCGCTACGGCGGCGGCTACGAGTCGCTCTGCACGGGCACGCTGATCGCGCCGAAGACGGTGCTCACCGCCGCGCACTGCATCTACGCCTACGGGCAGAACCTGCAGTACTTCGTCACCTTCGGCACGTACTCGGCCTCACCCACGAGGGCCGTGCAGGTGGTCCAGCAGTACAAGAACCAGAGCTACAACCAGAGCGCGTACGACTTCGGTCTGCTGCGCCTCGCGACGCCGGTGCTCGACGTCACTCCGATTCCGATCAACGAGACCGCGATGACGGCGGCTCACATCGGCCGCACCATTCGGCACGTGGGCTTCGGCCTCACCGTCGCGGGCGGGCAGACCTCGGGCACCAAGCGCGAGGTGAGCTACGGACTGCGCCGCGTGACGCCGTACACCATCGAGTCGGGCGCGTCGGGGAAGCAGACCTGCCAGGGCGACTCCGGTGGTCCGGGCTTCATGATCATGCCCGGCGAGACCACGGAGAGATTGGTGGGCGTGGTGAGCTACGGAGATCAGGACTGCGCGATCGAGGGCTACGACGGGCGCGTCGACGTGGTCGCCCCGTGGATTCGCCAGACCATGGGCGCCTGGGAGCAGCCGACCTGCGCCACCGACGGTGCGTGCGTGATGGGCTGCACGCCAGTCGATCAGGACTGCGTGTGCAAGGCGGATGGCGTGTGCAGCTCGGAGTGCCTGGACTCGCTCACCGATCCCGACTGCCCGCGTGACTGCGCGCCGAACAACGTGTGCTCCGCGCAGCCGTGCGGCCGTCCCGACGTGGACTGCATCGCTCCGGGCGCGCTGTGCCAGGCCGCGGTGCAGTGCGTGTCGCGCCAGTGCGTGACCGATCGCCAGCACCCGATGTCGTACTGCTCACAGGGCTGCCAGACGAACGCCGATTGTCCTTCGACGATGGAGTGCAACGCCGGCAGCTGCCGCCTGAAGCAGCGCCCTGAGCGCGCGTTCCTCGAGAGCTGCTACGCGTCGACCGACTTCTGCCTCGAGGGCATCTGCAGCGGCCCCGCGGGTGGCATCTCGCGTTGCGTGAAGAGCTGCGTGGTGACCGCTGATTGTCCCTCGGGCTCGGCGTGTGAAGCGAGCTCCGACTCGCAGCGCTTCTGCCGTCCCTCCGACGTGCGCTTCAACATCATCACCCTGCCCGCGGTGCGACAGGCGCTCGGCGACCAGACCACGGGTTGCTCGTCGACGGGACTGGGGATGGCGCTGTGGCTCCTCGGCGTTCCCCTCCTCCGCCGCCGCCGGGCGCGGAGCTGAGGGTTTTGGCAAGATCGGAGCAGTGAGCTCGCTCCGCGCCGCCTTGATTGTTCTGGTCGCATTGAGCGGATGCTCGCGTCCGGACCTCGAGAACGCGCGGAGTCGCACGGAGGCGATCGTTGGCGGAACTCCCACCACGGGAGATCTGAACGTCTTCATGCTCGAGGTGAGCGGCAACAACGGCGCGAACACGCGCTGCACCTCCACCTTGATCGCACCGCGTACGTTGATCACCGCGGCGCACTGCGTGGATCCCGCGATGCTCGGCGCGACCAGCCTCACCGTCATCGCGTCGAACCTGCCCACCGCGGCGCAGATGATTCCCGGCGTGAACACGGTGCGGGTGATGGAGGTGCGACTGCATCCGCGGTGGAACGCGGCCGCGGGGCTCTCTGATGATCTCGCGCTGCTGCTCCTCGAGAACGCGCAGACCGTCGAGGTGAGCGCGTGGAACAAGGCGCCGCTCACGGGTCTCGGTGGAGAGCCGGTGCGCGTGGTCGGCTACGGCGCTGATGGGCCTGATGCAGGCACCGGCACCAAGCGCACCGTCGAGCTCACCATTCGCCAATTCACCGCGGACCTCATCTCGCTCGGCAACTTCGTCGATCGCGGCATCTGCCACGGAGATTCAGGCGGCCCCACGTTCCACACCTTCCCCGATGGCATCGAGCGACTGGTGGGCGTGCACAGCTTCACGCGCACTGATGACTGTCTCGACGGCGCAGACACGCGCGTCGACGTGCAGGCGCCGTTCATTCTCCAGTGGCTCTCGGAGCGGGAAGAGAACTGCGCTCCCAACTTCGTGTGCGCGGCGAACGCGTGCTCCCAGCCCGATCCCGATTGCGTCTCGGTCGGCACCTCGTGCCAGGCCGCGTGGGAGTGCAGGAGCCGCGAGTGCATCTCGGATCCGCAGCACGCCGACACGTACTGCTCGCAGCGCTGCACCACCGACGGCGACTGTCCTTCAGGCATGAGCTGCGACGTGGGCCGCCAGCTTTGTCAGCTCGCACAGCTGCCGACGGCAAGACCCGGAGAGCCGTGCATTCCGAACGAGACCTTCTGTCTGAGCGGCTCGATTTGTAACGGTCCCACCCGCGCAGAGGCTCGCTGCAGTCAGCCGTGTGCGAGATCGATCGAGTGCGTCACCGGGCAGCGCTGCGAGGCGGGATTCTCGGGAGTGAACGCGTGCTTCGATCCACCTCCCGTGGTGTTGCCCATCGCGCGCGTCGAGCTCGCTGCCGCGGGCTGTTCTGCGGCCTTCGGATTGTGGCCGTGGCTGCTCGTGTTCTGGTGGCGCCGCGTGAAGAAGAGTTGAGGGCGCTGCACCTGCCCGTTGGAACTGTTACCGCTGGTCGGGTTCTCCACCTACTTAGGGCACAGTCACGCACTTGCGGCCGCTCGTGACCAGATTGGAGCTGGTGGCGCTCCTCGCGAGCGCGGCACTCCATTGCGCCTTCGTGGCGTGGGTAGTTGCCCAGCCCGAGCAGAAGCCCGAGAAGAAAGAGGTGTTGGCCGAGTTCGTGTTCGTCGAGCCGCCGCCACCACCTCCTTCTCCGAAGCCGCCAGAACCGGATCCCGAGCCAGCGCCGAAGCCGCCTCCGCCGAAGCTCGCGACGGTGCGGCCTCCGCGGAACACGCCGCCTCCTCAGGATCCGCCGATTCGGAAAGTCGAAGTGCCCGATGAGCCATCGACAGATCTGCCCAGGAACGAGCCGCCTCCAGAAGACATCCCTCGCGCCACGGTCACGCTCGTTCCCAGCTCAGAGTTCGCGCTCAAGCTCGACGCCGGCATCGACGTGGTGATGGAGGTCGAAGAGAAGCGCGGGCTGCGCGGTCTCGAGCCTCCGAAAGATCTCGTGGGTACGCTCGCGAAAGAGACGCTCGGCCGAGGGCGCGTGGAACGCGGACTGGTGCACCCGTACTACTCGCAGCTCGGCAAGGTGCTCTTGAAGCAGTGGGATGCCGATCGCGTGGCGAAGAGCGGGCTCAAGGGGCTCCTCGAGCAGACCGGCGAGAACATGAAGATGTACAACGAGATCTGGCTCGATCGCGCCTCGACCTACGGGAAGAGCGGCAACCCGCTCGGAGACGTGAACCTCGGCACCAACCGGCGCGCCGCGGTGAACGATCGCGTGGGCGGCATCAACGGCGTCGATCTCGAGCAGCGCAAGGAACTGCAGAAGCAGATGAAGGAGGCCTACAAGGCCACGCGCCGCGCGGTGATCCGCGTGGTGCAGGATCAGAGCGGCAAGCTCACCAGGGTGGAATTGGTGCAGCCGTCGAACGACTCCAAGGTGGATCGGGAGGCGCTCGCTGACGTGCGCACCGCCGCGGAGAAGCTCCCTCCCCCGCCCGCAGAAGCGCTCGAGGGCCGCACCACTCTCTCTTCGCTGTGGAGCTTCGAGCTGATCGTCTCGATCTCTCCGCCGGTCCCGAGCTTCACCTTCGAGTTCGACGAAGCGCTGGGGTTCATCGACATGCGCTTGCCTCTCGA
>CBIHPJ010000542.1:0-6533 GCA_966211295.1 uncultured Myxococcales bacterium
GCCGGCGTGGCGCGCAGCTCGAAGTGACCCGCGGTCATCAGCGGCGTGCGCTCGTCGAACTCGAAGTCGACGTACTTCGCGCCCGATTCCTTCTCGTCGCTCTCCACCTTGGAGCGGCCGACTTCGCGATTCTCAGCATCGTACGCGCGCATCTCGATCACGCCCTTGAACGCCTTCTCGAAGGTCACGTACGCGGTGACCACGTGCTGCTTCGTGCCCTGCTCTCCGCGCGCCGCGCGAGAAACGCCGAGGCCGTTCGCCGCAATGCTCTCGTGCGGATTGAACTTCACCTCCATCAGGCCCTTCTCGATGCCGGTGCCGAGGCCCTTCACGAGCTCACCGCCTCCTTCAGCGATGGTCTGCGCGGCCTCCTTGCCTTCCTTCTTCACCGCGTCGCCAGCGCCCTTGAGCAGCTTGGCCTTGGTCGCGACGAGCAGGTTGCCCTCGTCCTCGGCGGCCTTGAGCTTTTCTTCACGGCTCTGGCAGCAGCAGGCGGAAATCGAAATGGCGGTGAGAGCGAAGATCAGCGTGCGCATGGGGGCGCACCTTATCTCAGAGCCGCCAGCTTCAAGGCACGTTCACCGTCCGAGTGTCCGGGGTGAAGGTGCAGTTTCCTCCCGCGGAGAACTGCACGTTGCCGGCGACCCACATCTGCTTGACGGTGTTGAAGGAGCGCGTCGTCGTCGAACGCAACACGCCTCCACAGTAGATGCGCAGGGTCGCCACCACCGGTGTCGGACTCGCCGCCCACGAGTACATGTGCACGCCGATCGAATACACGTGCGAGGTGCTCGCGACGTTCACGCGCGTGTTCTCCGGGCCCATGCCGCTCACCACGTCTTGATCGAGCGACGGATCATCCGCGGTACCCGCGTTGTCCCAGCTCGGCGTCTTGTTGATGTAGTTACAGTCGTAGATCGGATCGTTGTACGAGTTCGCGTTGCGCGGGTTGCCCGCGCTCGGATGCAGCACGTGCAGGTCCATGTCGTTGTTCACGTTCCACGTGAGCTCGACCCAGAGATCGCCCGTGGGCAACACGTCGATGGTGGTGGTGCACGTCGAGGTGAGGCCCATCGAGTCAGTCACGGTGAAGCGCAGCACGTGCTGGCCCGCGACGTCCGCCATGTAGTTGCTCGCGGTGCAGCTGGTCGGCGCTGAGAACGTTCCGCTCGAGGTCGCGGGACGGCTCACGACGATCCACGCGCAGCTGAGCGCACGGCCCGCCGGAGAGCTCGCGTTGGTGTTGAGCGTCACCGAGGTATTCGGAGTGACCTGCCGATTTCCCGGACACACGCTGCTCGGCGCGCAGTTGCCGTTGTCGACGACACCGTCACAGTCATCGTCGATGCCGTTGCACGTCTCGGTGCTCCCAGTTCCCGGCGTGCACATCTGAGACATGCCGCCCACGCACGCAGTCACCGTGCGCTGACACGGACCCACGCCGCACGTGGTGTTGCCGAGTCCGTCATCCACCGTGCCGTTGCAGTTGTTGTCCACGCCGTCGCAGATCTCGGCGCTGGGAGTTCCCGCGGTGCAGCTCTGCGCCACCCCGCCCACGCACGCCGCCACGGTGCGCGCGCACGCGCCCTGGCCGCAAGAAAGATTGCCGAGCATCTCGTCAGTAGAACCGTCGCAGTCGTTGTCCGCTCCGTCGCAGACTTCAGTCGTCGGAGTGCCCGCGTTGCAGGTCTGTGAGACGCCGCCCACGCACGCGGTCACCGTGCGCGCGCACGAGCCGATGCCGCAGGAGATCGAGCCGAGCAGCTCGTCGGTCTGTCCATCGCAGTCGTCGTCGAGTCCGTTGCACGCTTCGCTCGAGGGAGAGCCCGCGGTGCAAGTCTGAGTGACGCCGCCCACGCACGCGTTCACGGTGCGGAGACACGCGCCCGTGCCACAGCTCACCGTGCCGAAACCTTCGTCGGTCGCGGAGTCGCAGTCGTCGTCGACGTTGTTGCAGGTCTCGGTACCGGGAATGACCTGGCCGCTGCACGCGCCCCACATGCCCGAGGTGCAGAGCTGAGTGCCGCCCACGCAGCGCCCGACGTTCTGCGTTCCGGCGGGGCCCGTGTAGCAATTGCGCGTCGCACCGTTGAGGCAGCTGCAGCCTTCGTCGATGGTGCCATCGCAGTCGTCGTCGATTCCGTCACAGGTCTCGGTGCGCGCCATGCCCGGAGTGCAGGTCTGCGTCACACCACTCACGCAGGTGGTGATGGTGCGTTGGCACATTCCCAAGCCGCAGGTGGTGTCTGCGATTGCCTCGTCGGTCTGGCCGTCGCAGTCGTTGTCGATGCCATCGCAGCTCTCGGTACCAGGTGTGCCCGCGACGCAGGTGCCGGGGACTCCCATGGTGCAGACCGCCACGGTGCGCGCGCACGCGCCCACGCCGCAGCTGCTGGTGCCGAAGCCATCGTCGACCATGCCGTTGCAGTCGTTGTCGAGTCCGTCACACGTCTCCGCGCTCGGAGTACCCGCAGTGCAGACCTGCGCCATTCCGTTCACGCACGAGTTCACCGAGCGCGCGCACGCGCCGAGGCCGCAGTTCACGATGCCGAAGCCGTCGTCCACCGTGCCGTTGCAGTCATCGTCGAGGCCGTTGCACGTCTCGCTGCTCGGCGTTCCCGCGGTGCAGGTCTGCGCGACGGCATTCACACATGCGGCCACCGTGCGCGCGCACGCACCGATTCCGCAGGTGAGCGCGGTCAGTCCGTCATCCACCGCGCCGTTGCAGTCATCGTCGACGCCGTTGCACGTCTCGGGAGCGACCGCTCCAGGCGTGCAGGTCTGCGCCATGCCGCCCACGCACGAGGCCACGCTGCGCGCACAGGCGCCCTGTCCACAGGTGACCTGGGGCTGGGCTTCGTCGGTGTTGCCGTCGCAGTTGTCGTCGGCGCCGTTGCAGATCTCCGCCGTCGGGGTGCCGGGCGCGCACATCACCTCGACTCCCGTCTGGCAGGAGGCCACCGTGCGCGCGCAAGCACCCACTCCGCAGCTCACGTCGGGCAGGCCGTCGTCGCTCAGGCCGTCGCAGTCGTTGTCGAGGCCGTCGCAGACTTCAGGAGTGGGGTTGATTGCGCCGCGGCAATCGGAGAACGCGTACACGCCCGCGCTGTCCGCTTCGCAACGCGAGACACCGAGCCGGCACTCGCCGAGCTTCGAGACACCGCAGGTCACTTCTTCGTCGGGCACGCACGCGGGTCCAGTGCCTGCGTCAGTCTCGCCGGCGTCCGGTGGATCCATCGGATCGACGCACTCGCCTTTGCTGCGCAGACAGCGCTGCGGAGGAGGACAGTCGGTGTCCATGGTGCACACGAAGCCCGCGTCCATCAGCTCGGTGCCGGGCACGCATGCGCCCATCTCGCAGTGTTCACCGAGCGCGCATTGATCGCCCGCGACGCATGCTCCGACCAACAAGTTGGCGTCGGGGAGGTCTCCGGTTCCGGCGAGCTTTCCGCAAGCGAGTGACGTCAGCGCGAGGACGAGTGGGAGGCGTCGGAGCACGGGCGATTTCTATCATTGAATGCCCCCTCACCCCGTTCTGCGCCCTGCATGACCGTCACTCAGTTGATACAACCCACCGTCGGCGGATCAGACGTGTCGTTATCGGTCCGACACTGCCGCAACCCACTCGCGAGGATGCGCGCGACCACGGGTTTTGAAGCCACGTCCTCCGTGGTGACGAACACGAAGCGCTCTGCCTGCGTGGGCCCGAGGCTGCGCGTGGTCGTCAAGGTCGTCAGCACCATCGGCGCCGTCGAGGGATCCGCCACGATCTCCACTCGCAACCCAGCGGGAATCGAGGCCTCTCCGATGTTGCTCACCACCACGCGATAGGTGACCCCCGCCGGTTCGCACGCGCCCGACATCGACACCACTGCGTCTGCCGCCGCAAACTCGAGACCCGGCTGCTTGTTCTGACGGAAGTTGTTCAAGCCCGGAGTCACCCAGTTGCGCGTGGGGTTTCTGGGGATGTGCCCGTCCTCCTCGACGTTCGTCACCGAGTACGCGTGCTGATTCCACACACGCCGAGTGACGACCCAGTCGTTGTCCATGCTCGAAAACACGCGCACACCCGAGTGGCGCGTCGACGGATCTCCCACGCACGAGAAGGCATACGCGTTCGACACCACCACGAGATCCGCCTGGCCGTCGTTGTCCACGTCGGCGACGAGCGGGTACTCGATCAACGTGCCCGAGGTGTTGCACGTGGTGAAGCGCTCCATGCCCGTCGCGGAGTCGTAGACGTGCAGGTTCACCTCGTCGGCGTACACGGCCTCCACGCGGCCATCGCCGTCGAAGTCGAAGAGCGTGCTGCCCGTCGCGGCCGAGCTGCAGTCCTGCGTCTGGCGGATCCACAAGAGCGTCTGATCAGCCGGAGTGCCATCCATCAGCTTCTTGCCGTCGAACACCGCGTAGCCAACGCCGCCCGCGAGCGCGACGTCGGGGAAGCCGTCGAGGTTGAAGTCGCCGATGGTGGGCGGACCGCCGCCGCCGATGTTGCCTGCGCTGCCCGAGGGACACAGGTTGGGCGAGAGCGTCTGGTTGATGTCGAGACCGGTGCGCACCATGAGCGCGTTGTTCGGCTGAGAGGGATCGAAGCTCCACACCGCGAGCGCGTGCGTCGAGGAGTTGACCGAGACGATCTCTGGCCGACCATCGAGGTTGAGATCTCCGATCGCCACCCAGCCCGAGAGCCCCGTCATCGAAGCGAGCACGGTGCCATCGGGACGAGAGACGCCACCAGCCCACACGATGTCCTGCTGACCGTTGCCGTCGACGTCGGCCACCGTGTTGTCCCCGGTGAACGGGAGGGTGCGGATCAACGCGCCGGTGCGGCCTTCGAAGATCTGACTGCCGGTGATCACCTCGACGTGACCATCTCCCTCGAGATCGGCGAGGGAGATCGAGCGGCAGATATTTCCATTCGCCACCCAGCGCGTGCCGCCGTCCGCTCCGTGCAGCGCGTAGGGACCCGTCGCGCCGCAGCCGACGACCTCGTTGCCGGGGACCTCGTCGATGTTGCCTGAGGCGAGCTGGCTCGCGGCGTTGATCACTCCGGGCGCGGCCCACTTCTCCTGCAGGGTGCCGTCCTTCACCGAGAGCGCGCGCGTGGTGCCGATGTCGTTGTACTGGCCGCCCTCGAAGGTCACCACCACGATGTCGGGGCGATCTTGCGAAGTCACGCGCCCGTCGCAGTCATCGTCGTCGAGCTGCGTGACGATGGGCGCCATCATCACGTCCGAGGTGTACGGCGCCACGGGGTTGCCCCACGCGTACTTCACCACCGGGCGGAACTGGCCTCCTGCGCGCGTGAAGCGGCAGGGCTCGACGCAGCTGCGACCCGCGGCGCTGCCCGCATCAGGAGGGCAGTGGGGAGGCTCGCTCACGCACTGACCCATGGTCGGCGCCACCACGCACACGCCCGCGTCGAGCTGCCCGGGGATCACGCGAGAGAGATCGCAGAAGTCGGTGCCCAGGCAATCGCTCGTCTCGCGGCAGCTCGCTCCGGGCTGCACGCAGCGCTGGAAGCTGCAGGCCTCGCCTGATCCGCAGCACGCTGATCCACACGCGGACTCACTGCCGCAGCAGCTCCCGCCCGCGCACACGCCGCCGTCTCCGCAGGGCTCTCCGTCCACGCAGCTCGCACCGCCGCCTCCGCCCATTCCTCCGCCGAGGGAGCCGCCTCCTCCACCCGTGCCCGAGTCGCTGCCACCTCCGCCGCCGCCCGTGCCGGAGTCGACTCCCGCATCGCGATTCTTCACCGTGACGGAGTTGGTGCAGTCGCACCCACAGAGAACAGTCAGGAAGCACAAGATGAGCGGGCGCATGGAGGAAACGGACCATGAATTCTGCGGGGCACTTTGTCTATGCTGCGCCACCCATGATCAACCGCTCCACTTCCCTGCTCCTGCTGTCGCTGTGCACCTCGGCCACTGCCTTCGCGGCCACGCCCGATGAGACCAAGTGCAAGAGCGGCAAGGCGGAGGCCTGTGCGACTGCCGGCCGCGCGCGCATCGACTCCGAGGAGTACGCGCTCGCCAAGCCGCTGCTCGAGAAGGGCTGCAAGCTCGGCAGCGCCGAAGCGTGCGACGACCTCGGGTGGATCTACGACGACGGCCTCGGCATCGATGTCGACAAGGTGAAGGCCGAGCAGTTCTACGGCAAGTCGTGCTCAGGCAACTTCGCGCGCGGCTGCACCAACCAGGGCGTGATGCACCTCTCCGGCGAGGGCGGCATCGCGAAGAACTCGAAGAAGGCCTCCGAGCTCTTCACCAAGGCCTGCGACGGGAAGAACTGGACCGGCTGCAAGAACCTCGGCCTGCGCTACCTCGAGGGTGACGGCGTCGAGAAGAGCGAGGCGAAGGCCAAGCAGCTCTTCGAGAACGGCTGCAACAACGAGCACGGCCCCAGCTGCTACGACCTCGCGGTCATGTACAACAACGGCGAAGGCATGCCGAAGAACAAGGCCAAGGCGAAGACCATCTTCGCGAAGTCCTGCGACCTCGGTCACAAGAAGGCCTGCGACTACGCGAAGT
>CBIHPJ010000543.1:0-6487 GCA_966211295.1 uncultured Myxococcales bacterium
GCCGAAGCTCATGTCGACGTGCCAGCCGCAGTCTCCGGGGTCGACAGGCGAAGGAAAGCGAATGGGGAAGGTGCCGAGGCTCGCGCGTGGCGACCAACGTCCTGAGCCCACGAGCGTGTCGTACGCCGCGTGGAGCTTCGGTGTGTTCGCAGCCTCGACGAAGAGCGGATTCGGAATCTCTCCGACGCGCACGACGGGACGAGTCCACGTAGATGAATCACCCTCGGTACATCCCGTCGCCCGCCAGAGAATGCCGCGGCACTTCTCAGCGAGGTCGCGCGAAAACGCCTCCTCGATCCGCACGAAGCCGTCGCGAATGAACTGATCGATCATCGGCTCGCAGACGTCCTCAGCGGACCGCGCTGACGCGATAACGCCTGGGCCCGTCTTCCGTGAACACGACGCCATGCTGTTCGAGCTGCAGTCTCACCGCGCCGAAGATTTCGTCCGCGGTCCACTCCTGATCCCTCGGAGGAATCGTCACCGTCGCGCTCAGGTGCTTCTCCACCGCGAAGGAGAAGCAGGTCATGTCAGCGAGCGTCTTCACGACCTCCCGAGCGGCGGCCGAGCGAAACTGCAGTCGATACCGTCCGCTGGCGCGGTGGCGTTCGCACTGCGTGGTGTTGAAAGGCACGACCAGGGTCGTCTCAGGCTCAGGTGGGGCAGCGGTCGGCTGCACCTGCACCTGCGGTTGCTTGTGCGCGCACCCGCAGAGCACGAGCGCGGCGACCAGCACCCTCAACGAACGACCACCTGCTGCGTCTCACCTTCCGGCGTGCGCACCTCGATCACATGCTCACCACCGAGCAGCAATCGCGGGTGCTGCACCGCGAGGCGACCCATCGAGTCAGCCTTCTGCCAACCAGACCAGAGCCCCTGGTCCACGCGCCACGAGTACTGCACGCCCACGCGCGCCTCGAGCGAAGCAGTCGACTTCTCCTTCACCGCCGAGCGCACCAGCTCCGACGACACGCGCTTCTGCTTCATCTTGCAGGTCTGCCCGTTCGACAGCAGGTCCGCGTAGATGCCGACGTGGTTGTACGTGGTGCTGCCGGAGACGCGCCCGATGCCGCGCGCGCCCACCAGCTGCAGCTGGAAGCCGTTGAACTCGGGAATGGTGAAGCTGGTGAGACCCATCGCGAGCTGCGGCTCGGCGAGCGTGAGCAGCGAGGGCACCAGGTTCTGCAGCACGGTGAGCGGCTCCGCGAGCAGCTCGGAGTTCTTCACGCGCACGTTGGTGATCGCCCCGGTCAGATCTCCGACGATCGGCGTGATCCCCGAGCAGCCATCGAGCGTCACCCCGAGCGGGAGCGAAAGATCGGCCGCCACGGTGAAGAGCCGCGCCTGGCGATCATCGAGGAGCGCGTACGCGTCGATCTCCACGCCCTGCCAATTGAGCCGCAGCAACGGGTCGAGCGGTTTGCCCTCACTGTCGACGGTGCCTTCACCCACCACCGCGCTCGGAGGATTCACCGGCCGAATCACGATGCGCAGCGGCACGTTCTGCCCGTCGGTCAGCAGCTTGAGCGAAGGGAGCAGGGTGCCGAGCAGATCCGACTCCAGCGCGCTGATCGTCTCGTTGCCGAGCTCGAGGCAGAGCGCTCCGGACTGCTGCGCGCGGAAGAGCATCTCGGAGAGCATCTGGCCCGACACTGAGAGCCCCACGTCGTACGCGCCCGGCGCGTCGAGATCGAAATCAGGCAAGCCCAGCATCGGAGGCATCGGTCGCTGCGCAGGCGCCACGCAATCAGCCACCGCCACTTCCTTCGCACCACCGCGCAGGCCCGCGGTGAGCCCCATGGTGCTCGCCACCGCGCTCCCGCCCGCGCCGAACGAGAGCTCGATCGCCGAGTTCGCAGGAGCACCGAGCGCGCCGAGCGCCTGGCCGATCTCCATGCGTCCCTCCAGGCCGAGCAGACCGGGCACGCACTTGTTGTTCATCGAGTCCATGCACACGCCCGCGTCGACATCGCAGCTCGAGGTCGCAGTGCCGAACGTGGGGCACTCACCCGCGGGACCACACGAAGCGCAGTTCGCCTCGGCCAGCGCGTCGGAGATCTGCGTCTTCAGCGAGTCCGTCAGCTGATTGATGATCAACGACTTCACTGCGCCGATGCTCGCGATGTTCAGCGCGCTGCAGCCCTCGTTGAGGATCTGCATGTCGTTGGGATCGATGCAGTTCGGCGGCTGCGTGCTGCCGGAGCAGGCCTGCGCGTTCCCCACGTCCGACACCTCGAGGGCGAGCAGCTGATCCCACCGCGTGTTGATCGCGAACTTGATGTCGAGCACGAGGTCGGTGCTCGTGGGCGGCGCGCGCGCCGTATCGAGATCGACGGTGAACTTCGCGCGCCCGTTGAAGATGCAGAGCGCTGAAGCGCCTGAGCCGCGCGAGGAGATCGGAATCGGTCCGGTCTGCACCGTGGCAGTGACCTTCGCCTCGAGAATGTCAGGCGCCTTCGGCGAGAAGGTGAGGGTGGTGAAGTTGATGGTGACCGCCTGGCCCACGTCGATCGCGGGATCGCAGGTGCCATTCATTCGCCCGCACGTCTCGGCAGTGCAGCCCAGCGAGCCCGTGTCGGCGACCGCGAGCTGGACAAGGGGAAATCCGGCGATGGTGGTCTGCTGAATGGAGCAGGGCACCGGCACCTGCAGCACGCCGCCCGGCGCGAAGAAATCGAGAATGGTGGTCGCGTTCGCGTTGAGCGAGGTGAAGCCCTGCGCCGACATGCGCGCCGCTCCCGCGCTGTTGAGCTTGGGCCCCGTGTACGAGCCCTGCGGCATCGGAGTGAAACCACCGCACGCGCACCCGGTCGGCGCGGTGCAGGCCCAGAGGCCAACGACACACCAGACGAACAGCCACGAAGCGGGGGGCCGGAGCATGCGGCGCGTCTAGCAGGAACTCCGAGTCGCCGTCGCGTGACGGGCTGTGAAACCTTCCTTTCGAAATCGCCGCACGGCCCACGTAGAAGCCAGAGCCATGAGCGACGTCTTTCTCCTCACCGGTTGCGCCAGCGGCATCGGCCGTCATCTCACGCGGGCCCTCTCGAATCTCGGCCACCAGATCGTCGCCACCGACATCAACGAGAACGGTCTCGCCGAAGCAGCGAAGCAGGACGGGTGGAGCGACGCGAAGGTGCTCCGCCGCAAGCTCGACGTGCGAGATCCTTCTGACTGGGCGCGCACCCTGGAGGCGACGATCGCCGCGTACGGAAAGCTCGACGTGCTGCTCAACATCGCCGGCTACCTGCTGCCCGGCTACTCGTGGGAGCTCGACGCGACGCAGATCGATCGCCACCTCGACATCAACGTGAAGGGCGTGATGCACGGTGTGAGCGTGATCGGGAAGCACTTCGTCTCGAAGGGGAAGGGCCACATCATCAACATCGGCTCTCTCGCTTCACTGGCTCCCGTGCCGGGCCTGAGCCTCTACTCGGCGAGCAAGTTCGCGGTGCGCGGCTTCACCCTCGCGGTGGCGCAGGAGCTGATCCCGAAGGGCGTGAAGGTCTCGCTGGTGATGCCCGACGCGGTGCAGACCCCGATGCTCGATCTCCAGGTCGACTACGAGCAGGCCGCGATGACCTTCTCGGGTCCGCGCGCGCTCACGGTGGAAGACATCGAGCGCGCGATCATCGACGAGGTGTTGCCGAACGCGCCGCTCGAGCTGCCGATTCCCTTCGTGCGCGGGGCGGTGGCGCGGTTCGCGACCTTCCTTCCGGCCGCGGCGGTCTCGCTCGGGCCCCTCTTCACCAGGAAGGGCCGAGCGGAGCAGGAGAAGCGAAAGAAGAAGTGACCTGGAGCGCGGCGCCCCAGAGCGTCAGCGCTTCTTCTTCTTCGCGGCGGTCTTCGCCTTCTTCTTCGGAGCTGCCTTCTTCGGCGCGCTCTTCTTCTTCGCGGCCGTCTTCGCCTTCGCGGGCTTCTTGCCCTTCACCAGCGCCTTCACGCTCTTGGTGACCTTCTTGCTCACGCTCTTGAGCTGAGCCGTCGCCTTCTTTTGCACCGTCTTGACCGCCTTCACGGCCTTCACCGCTTGCTTGCGGGCGGAGGTCTTCGCCTTCTCCACGGCCTCCATCGCGTCGGCGGTGGCAGCTTCGAACTGCTGTGTCACCTCCTCGACCGCTTGGGTGATTCGCTCGCTCACCTCCCGCACCTGCTCCATCGGGGAGCCGAAGTACTTCCTCATTGGTGCGAAGTAGTGCTCCTCCCACCCCTGCACATACGCGTCGCCTTGTCCCTCCGGAATTTCCTCGTGTACCAGCGTCAACTTGGTCCCGCCGTCAGCGTCTTCGAACGTCACGGTGAGAACGGAATCAGGGACATCTTGAGGAAACTCGGTGGTGCGCCACGCCTGAACCACCTTGGTGTGCGGCACCGAGGACACGGTCCTTCCCGTGATGTAGCCGTCCCATGCGGTGAAACGCCCACCCCCTTCATCAGTGGCAGCCGCGCCGGTCATCTTCGTGTGCTCCTTCGGATCGAGCCACGCGGTGTAAACGCGCTCGGGTGGAGCGGGGATGATGTCCGACACCTTGATGTTCTCTGCCATGTGCGATCCCTCCCGGAAAAAAGGCGCCAGACTTTCGCGCTGCGCTTGAATCGCAGTTAACTCCAGACACCTCGATGCGTTCCAGACAACTCGTTTCGCTCATTTTTCTCGTCTCGACGGTCGCTTTCGCGGCCGCTCCACGCGTCGTTGCGAGCCCTGCCGATCGCGAGGCGCTCAAGAAGACGATGGAGTCGGTGATCGAGAAGTCGACCCTCAAGAACGCGCGCGTCAGCGTGCAGGTGCGCAGCCTCGAAGACGGCACGGTGGTCTTCTCGAAGGACCCCGACGAGCTGCTCAACCCCGCGTCGAACGTGAAGCTCTACACGGCGGCGGCGGCCCTGGCGCGGCTGGGCGTGGAGTACCGCTTCGAGACCGAGTTCCTCGTCGATCCCGAGTTCAAAGACGGCAAGGCGAAGACCCTCTGGGTGCGCGGCCGCGGAGATCCGAGCATCAGCACCGAGCGCCTCTACGGCATCGTGAGCGAGCTGATGCACGCGGGCCTGAAGGAAGTGCAGGACATCGTGGTCGACGATTCCTGGTTCGACTCCGAGCGCCTGCCGCCTGGCTTCGATCAGGAATACGGAGACCGCGCGTACCTCGCTCCCACAGGCGCGCTCTCGCTCAACTCGAACACCGTCGGCGTGTACCTCCGTCCCGCCGAGAACCCGGGCGGCAAGGCCACCGTCGAGGTCGAACCGCCCTCCGACTACTTCGTGATCGAAGACGAGGTGAAGACCGGCACCAAGACCGAGCGCCGCTTCACGGTCTCCTCCAGCATCGACAAGGATCGCATTCGCCAGAAGATCGAGGCGAAGGGCGTGGTGCCGGTGGAGAAGGGCAACTGGTCGGTGTGGAAGAAGATCGATCAGCCCGGGCTCTATTTCGGCTTCACCCTGAAGAGCCTGCTCGTGCAGCGCGGCGTGAAGGTGAAGGGCAAGCTGCGCGGCGGCGTGGTGCCGTACGGCCAGAAGATGATGCACGTGGCGCAGAGCGACACGCTCGACATCGTGCTCAAGAAGCTCAACAAGCACTCGTCGAACTTCGTGGCCGAGCAGCTGATCAAGACGCTCGGCGCGGAAGGCCGCGGCGCTCCTGGCAGCCACGCCAAGGGCATCGACGTGGTCGAAGATTTCCTCGAGCGCGACGTGGGCGTCGTGCGCGGCAGCTACGTGATGAAGAACGGCTCGGGTCTGAACGATGCGAACCGCTTCTCCGCGACGCAGACCAACAAGCTGCTGGTGTACATGATGGATCGCTTCCAGGTGATGCCCGAGTTCATCTCGTCGGTCGGCATCGCGGGGAAGGACGGCACGCTCAAGTACCGCTTCGAGGGCAGCGACGCGGTGGGCATGCTGCGCGCGAAGACGGGCACGCTCGAGACCGTGTCCGCGCTCTCGGGCTACGTGCAGTCGGTGGGCGGTGAACGCTTCGTCTTCTCCATCATGGTGAACGACTTCGCAGGGCGCGCGGGCACCGTGGTGCCGAACATCGACGCGCTCGGCGCGGCGGTCGCGGCGACGGGCTCGAAGGGTGGTCCCTCGGCGGCGGTGGCCGCGATGACGCCTTCCTCGGTGATCGGTCCGTTCGAGGAATTGAAGACGCGCCTGCAGACCTACGTGGGCCTCGCGCAGAAAGGTGAGAAGCGCAACGTGGCGCTGCTCCGCACCGCGTGGCGCAGCGAGAAGGATCCCGCGGTGCGCGCGATCATCGCCGATGCGCTGTACCAGTCCGATCCGCGCGAAGGGGCGAACGTGCGCACGCTGCTCGACAGCGCGCTCGCCACCGACGACGTGTACGGCCGCATCAAGAAGGCCTCACTGGAGGCGGGCTTCGATCTCCCGGTGATCCCTTCGTTGGTCGAGCTCGCCTCGGCCGGCAACGTCGACGCGGCTTCGCGCCTGTTCGACTTCGTGCGCGTGGATGCGAGCGACGATCGCGCTTCGG
>CBIHPJ010000544.1:0-6469 GCA_966211295.1 uncultured Myxococcales bacterium
GTTCGGGCATCGCAGGAGGAAGGGGCATCGTCTTCCACGCTTCAGCGGGAGCGGCGGTGAGGAACGCGGTGAGCGCCAGCAGCAACATGAAACGCGAAGCTAACGCGCTTCATGTGTACGCTCTGCACCAATGCGCCTCCCTGGCTGCTTGTTGGTGCTGGTCCTCGCGGGCTGCACGAAGGCAACTCCGTCGAGCTCGCTGAGCACGGAGCCGATCGACTTCACGCTCCCCACCTATCCGTCGAAGGAACCGTTCTCGCTCAAGTCACAGCGAGGCAACGTGGTGATGCTCGACGTGTGGGCGACGTGGTGCGAGCCGTGCCGTGAATCGCTGCCGCTGTACCAGACGCTCGCGCACAAGTACGTCGATCGCGGACTGCGCCTCTACGCGCTCAACGTCGATGGCGACGCCGCGGTGCCGACCGAGATTCCGAAGTTCATCACCGAGACCAAGCTCTCGCTGCCCATCATTCTCGACACCGACGCGAAGCTCGCGGAGGACCTGCTCAAGGTGAAGGTGATGCCCACGGCGCTGCTCATCGATCGCAAGGGCCGCGTGCGCCACGTGCACGAGGGCTTCGAGAACAAGAGTCTGAGTGAGATCACCGCCCACGTGGAGTCACTGCTCAACGAGCCCTGATCGATGCGCCTTCTCCGCCTCGGCGTCGTGTTGCTCTTCGGGTGCGCGCTCTCGTGCTGCGTGACCGCGACCAAACGCGCGACGCTGGCCAAGCGCTGCATGCAGTTCCAGGAAGACGGTGACGAGCTGGTGCTCGAGAACCATCTGATCGACAGCCGCGAAGGCTCGTCGGGAGCTCGTGGGGCGCGGGGGGGCGGATGCGGCTGCAACTGACGCTCGCGCTCCTCTGCTCCACCGCCGCGGCTGCCACCGACGTCGCCGTCTCTTCGAAGGTTCAGCTCTATGCAGACACCGATCGCACGGTGGTGGTGTCGCCGCACGTGACGGGCACGGTGACGCTCGACTCCAAGACCTCGCTCTCGGCGACGTACACCGAGGACGTGGTGTCGAGCGCGTCGGTGGACGTGCGCACCACCGCGAGCCCGCGCATCTACGATCGACGGCAAGAGGTCGACTTCGGCGTGGGCCAGGAGGTCGGCGGCTTTCAGCTCGGCGCCTCGTACATGCACGCGCGTGAACGCGATTACTTGTCGAACGGCGTTTCGCTCAGCGCTTCACGCGAGCTGTTTCAGAAGAACACCACCATCTCGCTGCGCGGTGGCTTCATGTCGAACATCGTGGGGCGCGCCGATGATCCGCTCTACCAGGCGCCGATGACCGACTGGAGCGGCGACCTCGCGCTCACGCAGGTCCTCGGCTCCACCACCATCGCGCAGCTGAACGTCACGCTCGCGCGCACGAACGGAATGATCGCCAGTCCGTATCGGAAGGTGCGGGTGAACGTCGCTCCGGCGGGTGCAGAGCCGTTGGTGTTGTTGATGCCGGAGAACGAGCCGGGCGAGCGTCTGCGTGTCGCCGCGGCGCTGGGAGTGAAGCAGTACCTCGCCTCGTTCCTCGTGCTGCACGGCGAGTACCGGATCTACTCGGACACGTGGGCCGTGCTCTCGCACACCATGGACACGCGCGTGATCCTGGACCTCTCGCCGTTCACGCTGCGCTTTCGCTATCGCTTCTACACGCAGAGCCGCGCGTCGTTTTACCAACCATTCTACGAGCAGCCGTACCTGTACGTGTCGTCGGATCGCGAGCTCTCGGCGTTCACCTCGCACCTCTTTGGAGTGAAGGTGGAGTGGCAGCCGCTGCGCACCGAGAAGTCCGGCGCGGCGCTGCGCTTCGACGTGAAGGCCGAGGGCATGTACTTCAACTACCCGGAGTTCATTCGCCTGCGTGAGCGGTGGGCGTTGATCACCCAGGTCGGCGCGGCGGTGGACTTCTGATGCGCGCGCTCTTCGTGCTCACGCTGGGTGCGCTCGCGTTCCCTTGCGCTCCTGCGCCGCCTCCGACCGACGTGCCCGCGTTCGATCGCGCGTACTTCGACAACGTGGTCGAGCCTGAGCTGCTCGCGAGCTGCGCGTACAACTCGTGTCATGGAGCTCCGCTGCGGCCGATGCGCGTGTACTCGCTCGCGGGACTGCGCATCGATCCGGCGCTGACGAGCAATCAGCCGCTCACGGCCGAGGAACACCAGGCGAACTTCCTGCGGGCGTCTTCATCCGCGGCGCCGACCAGCTCGTCGCTTCCGGATTTTCTGCGCAAGCCGTTGCAGCTCGAGGCGGGCGGCTCGGGGCACGGCGGCGTCGATCACTTCGGACAGAACATCTACGCGACGAAGGATGATCCGCGGTGGAAGCGGCTCGAGGCGTGGGTGAATGGCGCGACGTGGGATGGAGGGACCGAGATCGATGCAGGCGTGATCGATGAGGACGCGGGCGTGTCGATGGATGGCGGCGTGGTGATGGCGTGCATGCCGCGGCCGGGTGTGACGTTCGATCGCGTGGGGGCGATCGTCACCAAGATGACGTGCGCGAAGGAAGCGGGCTGCCACACGCCGGAGAATCAGGCGGACGCGGGCTGCTTCGTGGCGGATACGTGCGAGACGCTGAGGCTCGCGGGGTGCGTGAAGAGATCCGTGCTGCCGTGCGAGCTCGCGAGATCGAAGTTGCTCCAGTACACGGGCGCGTTGCCGTGGGGAGTGAAGTCGCATCAAGGCGTGCTGCTTCCCATCCACGCGCAGGCGATCGCTGCGTGGATCGACGCGGGTGCCTCCTGCGACGGCGGAGGTCCCTTCCCGTGAAGATGACCAACTATCTCCCTCTCCGTGCGAAGCGGGGAGAGGGTCGGGGTGAGGGGCGATGCTCACTTCCCTGATCACGGTCGTCCTCACCTTCGGCTCTCCGTCGGACTTCGACGCGCCCGCAACGGTCGGCGGCGGAAACAACGTCCACTTCACGGGCTCTCCGACCGAACGCTGGACCTGTGCTGTCTGCCACGACGCCGAGGTGACCGGTCCCAATCCGGTGACGTTCACCGCGACGGGCCGCGATCTCGTCACGCAGGGCTACGTGCCTGGAGAAACGTACGAGCTCGAGCTCGCAACCACCGGAGAAGGCCGCGCCGCATTCGCGCTCGAGTTCGCGAACAGAACCGGCGCGCGAGCAGGAACTCTCGAGCTCGCTCCGCCTCTCATGGGCAACGCGGGAGATCAGTACCTCTGCTCCGGAGTGGATCCCGTGGTCCTCACCGCGAACGGCGGCGTCGCGCAGTCGTACGCATGCGCGGTGAAGAAGTGGCGCCTCACCTGGCGCGCGCCCGCTTCCGATGAAGGCAGCGTCACGCTCTACGCGAGCGTGGTCGACTCGAACGCCGACTCCCGCACGACGGGCGACTTCACTCACTCGCTCGTCTTGGGAATTCCGTCTCCCTCGACGATTGGCGCGAAGACCAGCGGCTGCAGCGCTGCTCCCGGACTGATGTTGATGGTTGCGCTCGTGCTGATCATTCGGCGTCGGCGCGCGGGTGTGATGCTCGCGGCGGTACTGCTGATCTCTTCCGGAGCCGAGGCAGCGAAGAAGAAGAAGGTCGCTCCGAAGAAGCCTGCGGTGGAGGCGCCGGTTCGTTCACCTGAGCCTGTTCCCGCTCCTGAGCCGACTCCCGCGCCAGTGAGCGCCCCCTCACCCCAACCCTCTCCCGTCGGGGAGAGGGAGAAAGAGGTGGCTGTTCCGGAGCCCGTGGTCGTGGCGACAATTCCAGACACCTCTTCAGTCCCCGGAGGACTCGAGGCTGAAGCACGCCTCGGCTTCGGCTTCCGCAGCCTCGCGCTGAACTCGGCGAGCTACGCGACTCCCTTCCATGCCTCGTTCGGATTCCCCAGCGTGTGGCTCGGCCTCACGATGTACCCGACGCGACTGATGCGAAGCTCAGTGCTCACGGGCCTCCATGTGCAGGGCAGCTACGCGGTCGGAGTGGTGCTGCAGACGCTCCCACTCGGAGGCGCGCTGGTGATGCCCTCGGAAGCACGCGTCGCCCTGGGATACACGGTGCGAGCTGGCCCGCTGGAGCTCAGCCCGCGCGCGCTCTACCGAGTGGTGATCGGCGGAGTGGAACGCAACGCGCTCTTCGACGACGGCTTCTTCCAGAGCGTGGGCGGAGAGCTCGCCCTCGGGCTCGTGGTCGGCTCGTTCTCCGTCAACGTCACTCCGCGCGCCGGAGTGGTCGTCGACGTGGGCACTCAGATGGAGCGCGGCTACGGCGAGTTCGTCAGTGGCACGATGTTCGGCGGCTCGGCAGGCGCGGGCTGGCGCTTCTCTCCGTTCTTCCAACTCTCGGCGACGTATCAACTCACCTACACCCGGAATCAATTTGCCGGACGCGGCGAGCGCGACTTCGAAGCGATGACGATGACCGACGTGGTGCATGCGGGCTACGCCGTCCTCGTCTTCGAGTACTGATGTCGCTCGAGACGTTGCTCCAGGAACTTCGCCGCGACGCGGGCTGGGAGAACACCGGCGGCGCGATCGACGCTGCGCGGAAGATCGGCGCGCTCCCTGGAGATGTTCCGGTGCGGCGGATGATCGAAGAGCTCGAGGCCGTCGATCGCATCGATCTCTCTGAGGATGCGGGCGATATCGGCGACGAAGTCCATCGACTGCGCGCTGCATATCGAGCGGGGCTGGTGGCGTGTGGTGCGAAGGCGATTCCCCTTCTGCGCCCGCTCGTGACCACCGACCTTCGTGAGCCGCGCCACACCGTGATGGTGCGCGTGCTCGCTGAGCTGGGAGACCAGACCATCACTCCGATCCTCGCGGCGTGGTCTGCCGACGATGATCAGGAGCGGTTCTTCGTGCGGCTGGCGGCGATCGAGGCGCTTGGATTGCTTCGTCCTCCTGAGGCGTCTGAGTTGTTGCGCGCGGCGCTCACGAAACCGGGAAGCCTGAATCAGGGCTGGCTCAAGCGGATCTCCGCGATCGCACTCGGACGAATTGGTGATCTCGAGGCGCTCGAGGTGCTGCTCGATGACGAAGATTGGTTCGCGCGGCTCGGAGTGGCCGAGGCGTTGAAGGGTCACTCGGGTGCGCTTGCGGACCGGCTGCGGCGGCGAGTGAAGGCTGACCTTGATCGTCGGGTTCGCGAAGGTTGATGCCCTCACCCCGACCCTCCCCCGAGGGAGACACCTACTGCCAGCGGAAGATCTTCAGCGCGACGACGAAGGTCACCAAGCCCCACGCGATCAACCCGCCCAGCTCCAGCGACTGAGAGGCGAGGCTCTGACCCTCGTTCACCACCGCGCGCAGCGCGTCGTTCATCGCGGTGAGTGGAAGCGCCTGGACGATCGGCTGCAGCCATTCGGGGAAACGCGCCGCTGAGAAGAACGTTCCCGAGAGCAGCCACATCGGCATCGTCACGAAGTTGAGCAACCCCTGCGCGGTCTCGGTGCTCTGCGTGCGCGCGGCGATCAGCAACGAGATCCCGGTGAACGCGAAGCCACCTGCGAGACACACCGCCATCACCGCGGCGTAGCTACCCTGCACGTGCACTCCGAAGACGAGCTCGCCGATGAGCACGAGCGCGACCACTTCGATCACGAGGAAGAGAAGCCGAGCGATCAACAGCGCGAGCAAATAGTCCCGACGTCGCATCGGAGTCGCCGCGAGCCGCTTCAGGAGCTTCCTCTTCCGCGCGTCGACGATGCTGTACCCCAGTCCCCACACCGAGCTGCCGAGCAGGTTGAGACCGATCAATCCCGGCAGCAGGAAGTCGATGTAGCGAGAGCCGGGTTCGATGACGTGCGTCTCCTGCACCTTTACGACGTCGGCTCTTCCGCGCCAACGCTGCAACGCCTCATCCACGGCGAGCCGCGCATAGCGGGACTCGGGTCGCGTTTCGTCGAAACGGTACGAGTACGAGCCTTCGAGGGGCACGACGACGAGATCGACCTGCGCCCTTCTCAACATCAGCGCTGCGTCTTCTTCGGATGCGGGCTTCACCTCGAAGCCCGGCGTCGCCAGAGCGAGCCGTGTGCCTGAGTCGGCCGGAGCGACAACGGCCACGCGCACCGGCTCGGGCGCCTGGTTGCGAAAGGCGATGCCGAGGCCCGCTGCGAGCAGCAGTGGAAATCCGAACACCCAGAACAACGCGCCTGGATCGCGAACGAATTCGATCAACCGCGCGCGGGTGAGCTCGATCAACGCCGACCTGGACTCACGCATCGCGCAGCCTCGATCCGGTGAGATGCACGAAGACGTCTTCGAGCGTGGCCTCGCGCGTGACCAACTGCTTGAGAGCGCCCTGACCCTTCACGGCCTCCAGCACCCTTGGAAGTGCCTCGCCGATGTCGTCCACGAAGAGTGAGAGCCCATCAGCGCGCGCTTCGACCTTCACCACTCCGGGCGTGCGCTCGAACTTCTCTTTCGCGAGTGAAGGCACGGTGACGATGTCGATCACCTGCGCGGCGCCGAGCTTCGCGATGAGCTCCTTCGGAGTTCCGATCGC
>CBIHPJ010000545.1:0-6464 GCA_966211295.1 uncultured Myxococcales bacterium
CTCACCTGCTCACTCGAGAGCCTGCGAACCATCCCGGTGACCGGCGACGGGCGCGCGGAGCTGGAGGCGATGCTCGCGCTGGTGAAACGTCCGGCGGTTCACCCAGACACCTTCCGCTTCGAGGCGTTGTTGCTCCGCCTGAAGACCCTCGGCCGGTTCTATGCAGAACGCGTGTCGCAGGTGCTGAACGCGATCGAAGCCCAACGCGGATGGATCTACGGCGGGGTGCTCCTCGCCCTGCACGCGGGCACCTCGCAAGGCGATGCCTGGGTGAAGACGCAGCAGCCGCAGATGGATGAGTCGCTGCGAGAGATCACCGAAGCGCTCGTCGAGCGGTTGCGACCACAGACTGTCACGCGAGCCGGATGAACTGACCGAGATCAGAGACGTCGCTGGCAGCTCTCAGGTCGCGTCTTCGCAGCCGCGGCCATCCCGCGAAATATCGAGGCACCCACTCGACCTCGAACTTGTTCTTGAAGCGACGCAGGCCCTCGAAGTTGAAGCGCCCTCCTGTCGCTGCCACCGCGGCCGGCGCACCGCTGAGAAGGGCGCGATTGAGCACGCCGAGGCCCTGGCGGTGTTGGTCTTCGACGAAGAACGCGACCTGCCCGAGATCGAGCCGGGACTGCCCTTCACGCTGCAGGGTCTCCACCACGCGCGTGATGAGCAGCTCCATGGAGCCGTCGGGTGCGTCGGGGTGACGCACGAGCACCTCGACGTGCCACGCCCCGGCTCCCGTCTCGGTGAGGGTGACCAGGCCCATCGGCTTCTGCGCATTGCTCACCACGAAGGCGCGGCGCGCGTCCTCGATGCGCGCGCGAAACACGTAGCGGAGCGTGCCGAGGCCTCCGCGTGCGGCGTGCTCGAGCTCGTCCTGGATCCGGCCGGAGGTCTCAACCGGAACTTCGTCGACGCTCGCCTCGGTGGCGCGGCGCACCAGGTTGCGGACCTTGTGTGGCGGACGGTAGCCCTCGAGCGAGATGCGCGCGCTGGAGCCCATCAGGATCGCGCCGTCTCCCGCACCGAGCGCCTGCAGCTGCGCAGCGTCGAGCCCCTGGGCAACCACCGGTGCTTCTTTCGACAGCTCGTGGAGACGCTCGCGCAGAAACTCGAGCGTCACGCCAGAGCCCAGCTGCGGCGCGTGAAGGAACTGACCGCCTGTCTTCAGCGGGAGCGGTCGCCACTCGATGCCGTCGCTCTTCACCCAACTCCAGCTCAGCGGGAGCTCGAAGGAGTTCATCAGCGCGGTGCAGAAGGACGTTGCGGGGCGATCAAGCTGCGCTCGAGCATGCGCGCGGCGAGGCGCACCTCTTCGCTCTGATCGATGCGCGCCCGGCGATTTCCCCGGGGCGTCTTCACGTCGTCCAGCAATGCCTGCGCCTCGGTGCGGCTCGCGTTCGCCGCGCGGAGCTCGATGAACATGCCGCGCACCGCGAGCGCCGTGAGGAGCAGTGGATCCTTCACGCTCTCGAGCCGCACCTTCGCCGAACCCAGCGCAGTGCGCGCCGCGTCTGCGCTGCCGTGCAGCGACTCGAGCGCCGCCATGTACGTGAGGAAGAGGCCCTCGTGGCGCACGTCGCCGATCTCGGACAGCAGCGAGAGCGCTTCGTTCAGCGTGGCGCGCGCGCGGCTGAGCTCACCGCGCTCGGCCTGCAGGTGCGCCAGCTTGCCGAGGAAGTAGCCCTGCAGCCGCACCTCGCGAATCGCGCGGCAGCGTTCCACCGCGTCCTTCAAGAACGCGTGCGCCAGCTCGAGCCGGTTCTGGTCCTGGAAGATGGCGCCCATGGTGCCGAGAATGCGCGCCTCGTTGAGTCGATCGCCTCGCTCGCGCGCCAGCGGCAGCGCCTCGTCGCAGTGAACGATCGCTTCCGCCGGCTCGTGCCGCGCCACGCGCACGATGCCCATGTACGCGAGCGTCTCAATCTGCGTGGCCTTGTCGTTCGCCGTGCGCGCCACTGCGAGCGCTTCCTCGAGGCCCTCGAGCGCTTGATCGATGTTGCCCGAGACGAAGCGCGCCACCGCGAGATCCATCAACACCCTGGCAAGGATGGATCCATTCTCCGTGGTGCGCGCGAGCACGAGCGCCTGCGAGAGCTCTTCCACCGACTGACTTGGCCGGCCGCGCACGCGCCACGCGTTACCGCGCTGCAGGAGACCGACCGCCAGCGTCTCGGCGTCGACGCCCACCGAGCGACCCACGCGAATGGCATCGTCGAGCAACGCGAGGTGCGAAGCGTAAGGACCCGTGCGAACGATCACGGGCTCCAGCACGTTGAGCGCCTGGAGCGCGGCGTGGGCGCTCTCCTTCGTGGGCGGCAGGGTGGAGAGCGCGCGCTCGAACACCTCGGTGAGGTTCTGCCGCTCGACGAAGAGCTCGTTCATTCCCTCCTCGGTGCGCTCGGTGCCGAGCTTCTCGAGTGAGGCCTGGCCGAGAGAGAGAATGTGCGCGGCGTGCCGTGAACGTGCCGGCCCCACGCCCTTGAGGTTCTCGAGCTGCTTCCCCGCGAACTCGTGCACGCTCTCCAGCATCCCCAGGCGGAGCTCGTCGGGCTTCTCGGGCGCGACCGAGTGGGTGAGCAGCGACTTCTTGTGCAGCGCCGCCACCACCTCGAGCCGTAGCGGCGCGACCTGGAAGGAGGTCAGGTCGAGCACCTCGACCGCGCTGTCCGGAGTGAAGCCGCCGCGGAAGACCGAGAGCTGCGCGAGCGCCGATTGCTCCACGGGAGTCACCAGCTGCCACGACCAGTCGATCGCGTTCCACAGGGTCTGATGGCGATCCGCTCCGGGCAACGCGCCACCGAGCACCTCGAAGCGCGCCGAGAGACGATCGAGCAGCGCCTGGGGCGAGCTTTGCTGCAGTTGCGCCGCCGCCAGCTCGATCGCCAGCGCGTGACCTTCGAGCCGCTCGCAGATCTGCGCGAGGATGCCGAGGTCCTGCGCCGTGGGGCTCGCGCCCACCAGCTGCGCGCGCGCGACGAAGAGCTGCACCGCCTCAGACGAGCTGCCGCCCTTGGTGGGGAGCGCCTCGAGCGGATGCACCAATTCTCCCGTGAGGCTGAGCGGCTCTCGGCTCGTCACCAGGAAGCGCGTCTCGGGAGCGAAATCCATCCACTGACCGAGCGTGCGCTCGGCGTACTTCACGACCTGCTCGAAGTTGTCGAGCACCACCAACGCCGGCCCGAGGCTGCGCAGGGTGCGGCCGGTCTGCGTGACGGTGTCGTTGCTCGCGTCGAGGGGAATGTCGACGGTGAGCGCGCGTGCGACCGCCTTGCACACGTCCTCCGCCGAGCGCGCTTCCGCGAGATCGACGAACCAGGTGCCGCCGCTGGTTTGCCAGCGCTCGCGTTGCCGCCACGCGATCTCTTTCACGAGGCGCGTCTTGCCGACGCCACCGAAGCCCACCACCGTCACCAGCCGCGTGCCGTCCTCGAACGCGTTGCCCAGAATGCTGAGCTCGGCCGCGCGGCCCACGAAGGGCCCTGCGGGCGGAATGAGGTTGGTGCGGCCCGGGTGCTCGTTGAGGAACTCCGAGACCGCCGCGAGGAATTGATCTTCCTGCGGGAGCGGCGCGCGCTTGCGGCCCGGCTTCGTAGTGGGCTCCGCACGTTTGACCGGAACGATGCGCTCTTTGGTCGGAATGAGCGCGGGTCCGCTCTGCGGCATCGCCGTGGGATCGGGGAAGAGATCCTTCAGGGCGCTCGCCACTCGGTGCGCGGAGTGCGCGCTCTTGGTCTCGTCGAGGTACGCCTCGAGCGCGTCGGCCGCGGCGGCGCAGTCGGTGAAACGCGCGCTGCGCTCATGCTCGAGCATGCGCAACACCACGTCCTCCACGCCGCGCGGAATGGAAGGCACCAATTCGCTCGGCCGGGGAATGCGGTGCTCGAGGATCGCGCGCAGGGCCTCTGCGTCTGAGGGCTTCTGGAAGAGGCGGTGCCCGGTGAGCAGCTCCCACGCCACGATGCCGAGCGCGAAGAGATCGCTTCGGCCATCGAGCTCCTGCGCCTCGAGCTGCTCGGGCGAGAGGTAGGCGAGCTTGCCCTTCACCACCCCGACCTCGGTCTTCGTGCTGCGCGTCGCCGCGTGCGCGATGCCGAAGTCGAGCACCTTGGTGACGCCGTCCCAGGTGACGAACAAGTTCGGCGGAGAGATGTCGCGGTGCACGATGTGCAGCGGCTTCCCTTCCATGTCCGTCTTGGTGTGCGCGGCGTGCAACCCACGCGCGGCGTCGATCAAGCAGTGCAGGGTGACCGCGAGCGGCCACTGCACGTTGCTCTTCTTCTGCTCGTGGAACACCGCGGCGAAGTCGCGGCCGCGCAGGTACTCCATGGTGATGAAGTACAGGCCGTCGGCCTGGCCCGCGTCGTAGATGTTCACCACGTTCGGGTGACTCAGGTCGGCCGCGATGCGCGCCTCGTCGAGGAACATGCGCACGAACTCGGGGTTGTCCGACTGGTGCGGGAGGATCCGCTTCATCACCACGAGCTTCTCGAAGCCGTCGATACCGACTTGGCGCGCGAGGAAGACCTCGGCCATGCCTCCCGAGGCGAGCTTCTGCAGCAGCGTGTAGCGGCCGGCGAACGCAGTCATGAGGTCAGGCTCTCAGGTGTTCCAGGAAGTGAGCGATCTCCGTCAGCGCGAGGGCGCGGTCGGTGTCGTGAGGGATGATGTGAAAGCCGCGCTGCAACAGCACGCGCTTCGAGAAGGGCAGACGTTCCTGCAACGCCATCACCTCGCGCGTGTCGACCACGTGATCGTTCACCGCGCCGATGATGAGGGAAGGGCAGGTGATGTGGCGCTCCGACTCTCGCGCGAGGTCGGCGAGCTTGAAGAGATCGAACGCGCGCGCCAGCGGATATCGCGCGAGCACCGGTGCTCCGGCGCGCACCTCGTTCGACTCGATGTCGGTGCCCTTCTTGATGATCCAGTACTCGCGCAGATCGAACGCGGGGATCCACTCGAGGCGCTTGAGCAACCGCGCGTCTCGGCCCTTGAGCTTCAGCGCGGGAGCGATCAACACCAGCCCGCGCACCAGCCCACGATAGCGAGCCGCGAGGATCATCGAGAGCAGGCCGCCCATCGAGAGTCCGATCAGCACCAGCTGCTTCGCGCCTCTCAAGGACTCGAGCGCAGCGGTCGCGGTGTTGAGCCACTCAGTGCTGCCGGCGAACAACATCGCCTCGGGCGTGGTGCCGTGGCCCGGGAGTCGCGGACACACCACGTGCACTCCGCGCGCGGCGAGCGCTTCGCCGACGGGACGCAGTTCCCACGGGCTTCCGGTGAACCCGTGCAGCAGCAGCACCGCGAGGTCTGCCTCCGCGAGCGGGGGGCCCAGCGTGAATGGCGCAGTCTTCGCCTCGTCCAGTCGCTCCGACATCAATGACTCAGACCCTAACAGCGCTCGACGAATGGCAGCCTTGGGAATAGGCAGGACCGCATGTCCGATCCGAAGCCCCCCGAGGTGCAGCTCCAGATTCAGCTCGATGACGCCATCGCCAACGGCCAGTACGTGAACATGGCGCTCGTCAATCACACCGAGACTGAGTTCACCCTGGACTTCATCTACGTCCAGCCGCAGCAGCCGCGCGCCAAGGTGCTCTCGCGTATCATCACGAACCCGAAGCACATGAAGCGCCTGATGCTCGCCATGCAGGACAACGTGGCCAAGTTCGAACAGAAGTTTGGGCCGATCGAAGTGACCGACCCCGGCACCCCGGTCCACTGAGAATTTTGATGAATCTGCGTCTCCGCCTTCTCGCAGTGCTCAGCTCGATCTCGCTCAGTGCCTGGGCCGCTGACCCCTGCGTGAAAGACGGAGTGCTGCTCTTCCCCGCGCCTGGCGGCGTGGTGCCCACGAACGTGGTGTTCATCATTCAGGGCACGGGCGAGATGCAGGCGAAGGTGCAGGCGCTGATCAACAGCAACGCGATCGCGCTGGTGGCCGAGGGGAAAGACGCGATCCAGGTAAAGGCCGAGAAGGGCTTCGTCTCGCAGGTCTCGCGCGTGGCCACGAAGCTGCGCCCCTTGAAGCCGCTCGAGCCCAACGTGGAGTACTCGCTCGCGCTCCCGCCCGAGATGGCCGGCGTGGTCTTGCTGAATGATCAAGGCAGCAACGGCTCGCTGACCTGGCTCGCGGGCTCAGGCCCCGACAAGAAGCCGCCGCGCTTCAAGGAGCGGCCTTCTTCCTCGGAAGGTTTCTACGAGCAGGACAAGACCGGCGGGCTCACGCGCAAGCTCAAGCTGCGCACGGTGGTCGACGAGACCAGCCCCGCGTGGTTCCTGGTGAGCATGCAGCGCGCGCGCGGTGGTTCTGCGAAGCAGCAGTACCCGGTGGCGATCGAGGGCGACACCTTCACCATCGGTCACGACGCGTGCAGCGGGAACTTCGGGTTCGATGATGGCCGCGCGTACAAGCTCACCTTCGAGCTGTTCGACGCGGCGGGGAACAAAGCAGTGGAGCGGCCAAC
>CBIHPJ010000546.1:0-6460 GCA_966211295.1 uncultured Myxococcales bacterium
GTCGGACTGAAGCGGACGCTGCCGACCTGAAAGCCGAGTCCGCCGTTGAGAGCGAGCTGCCCACCAAGGATCGCCGGTGAGCTCGCGGTGTATCGAGGGACGCTGGTCGCGCCGAGGAACGAGAGGTCCACGAGCGCCCAGGGCCCGTTCACCGAGCCACGCGCGGGAGCGTCGAGCGCGATTGTCTCCGCGGAAAGCAGCAGCGCGACCAACACCACCGGAGCGGCGAGCATGCGTGCAGCCTAGCGCGCCCGTGGGCCCTACTTCGCGAGCCACGCCGCCATCGCTGCGGCCTGAACTTCCTTCAGTGGCACGTTGGCCTTGGCCGCGAGCGCGCGGCAGTCGTCGAACTCAGGCGTCGCGTTCAGCACCGCATCCCCACGCAGGCCGAGCTTCACGCGCACGGGCCCCCACTTCGTTTGCACGGTCTCGTGTCGCCGCTCGAGCGCGGTGCGGCTCACCTGGTACTCGCGAACACCGAGCGTGGTGGTCTCGGTGAGCACGGTCTCGAGCAGCGCCGCACGATGTTCACCATCGGTCAGCACGCCGAGCAGATGCCCCGGCCGCCCCTTCTTCATCACCACCGGAGCGACCCACGCATCGAGCGCACCGCGCGCGATCAGCAGATCGATCACCGCGCCCAGCACCTGAGGCGAGCAGTCATCGAGGTTGCACTCGAGCACCGAGAGCGTGCTCGAGCTCTGCGCGGTGCGGCCCACCGACATGCGCAGCACGTTCGCGCGATCCTTGAAGTCCTTGGTGCCGACGCCGTAACCGATCTTCTCGACGATCAACGGAGGCGGCGCGCTCACCGTCGCGAACGCCTTGATCAACGCGGCTCCGGTCGGAGTGGTCAGCTCACCCATGCCCTCGAACCGCACGGGCACGTCCTTCAAGAGCGCGAGCGTCGCAGGCACCGGCACCGGCACCACGCCGTGCGCGATCTTGATCGTCCCGCTCCCCAGCGGAGGCGGAGTGGAGAACACCTTCGGATTCCCCAGCAGATCCAACGCCACCGCCGCGCCGCAGATGTCGACGATCGAATCCACCGCGCCGACTTCGTGGAAGTGGATCTGATCCAGCGTGGTGCCGTGGATCTGCGCCTCCACTTCACCGATCAACCGGAACACCTTCAGCGCGCGCGCCTTCGCGGTCTCGCTCAACTTCGAGCGGGAGATCAGCGCGTCGATGTCCTTCCAACTCCGGTGCACGTGCCCGCCTTCGGGCTCGGTCACCACCACATCGACATGCGTGCCGAAGATCGCGTGGCGCTCCGCTTTCGAGACCTGGAACTTCCAGCCAGGCACTTCGAGCGAGCGAAGCTGTTCCTCGAGTTCACTCAGCGAGATCCCTAAGTCGAGCGCCGCCGCGAGGAACATGTCCCCCGCGATGCCGCCCACAGGCTCCAGCCAGAGAACTCGCTCGCTCAACTCAGTACGCCTTCGCGAAGACGATGCGGCCGCTCGACGGGTTGCCAGTGACGACGCACTTGCCCGGCTCCTGCTTCAGGCCGAACGGGCGATTGCGCGTGGTGAGACCGAACTCGTCCTTGATGCGCTTCTCCGTCTCCGGAGTGCCGTCCCAGTGCGCGAGGAGGAAGCCATCTTCCGCCTTCGCCTTGAGCTCCTCGGCCGAGTTCACCTCGAAGGTGTTCGCCGTCATGAAGTCCTTCGCCTTCTTGAACAGATCCTTCTGCATCTGCTCGAGCTCCTCGGACACCTTCGCGACCACGCCGTCGATCGGCAGCGTGAGCTTGTCCGCCTTGTCGCGGCGCTTGAGCACGATCTGATTCGCCGCGAGATCCTTCGGGCCGAGATCGAGGCGCACGCACGCGCCGCGCAGCTCGTACTCCGCGTACTTGAAGCCCGGACCCTTGGTCTCATCGTCATCGATCTGCACGCGCACGCCGTTCTTCTTGAGCTCCGCCGCGAGTGCCTGGGCCTTGGCCTTCACCGCGCCGCGCTCTTCCGGCGTCTTCCCGATGATGATGATCACGCACTGCATCGGCGAGAGCTTCGGCGGAACGATGAGGCCCGCATCGTCGGAGTGCGTGAGGATCAGCGCGCCGATCAGACGCGTGGAGACGCCCCACGAGGTCTGCCAGACGTACTCCTTCTTGCCTTCCTTCGACTGGTACATCGTGTCGAACATCTTCGCGAAGTTCTGCCCGAGCATGTGCGACGTGCCGGCCTGCAGGGCCTTCTTGTCCTGCATCATCGCTTCGATGGAATAGGTGTTCACCGCGCCCGGGAACTTCTCGCTCTCGGTCTTCTGGCCCTTCATCACCGGCATCGCCATGTAGTCCTCGGCGAAGCGCTCGTAGACGTCGAGCATCTTGAGGGTCTCTTCGGTCGCCTCGGCCTCGGTGGCGTGGCAGGTGTGGCCTTCCTGCCAGAGGAACTCGGTGGTGCGGAGGAAGAGGCGCGGACGCATCTCCCAGCGCATCACGTTCGCCCACTGGTTGATGAGGATCGGCAGATCTCGATAGCTCTGCACCCAGTCCGTGAACGAGCGGTTGATGATCGTCTCTGACGTCGGGCGAATGACGTAGCGCTCACCTTCCGGGAGCGGCTTGCCGCCGGCGTGCGTCACCACCGCGACCTGCGGCGCGAAGTCGGCGACGTGCTTCTTCTCTTTCGCGAGATACGACTCCGGGATCAGCACCGGGAAGTACGCGTTCTGGTGCCCCGTGTCCTTGAACATGCCGTCGAGGACCTTCTGCATGTTCTCCCAGATGGCGTAGCCGTTCGGCCGAATCACCATCGAGCCACGCACGTCCGAGTTGTCAGCGAGCTTCGCGCGCTTGACGAGCTCGTTGTACCAACCGGAAAAATCCTCGGCGCGGCTCGGCAGACCGAGGTTGTCGTTCTTCTTCTTCGGAGCGTTTTGCTGATTCTTCTGTGCGTCAGACATGGGTGGGCACCTAGAGCAGGAGGGGGCCAAACGGAAGTGATGGTTACTGGGCTGGCGAATGGACGCGAGTTGGGCCAAGTCCCCGACATGCTCCAGAACAAGGTCGCGGTGATCACTGGCGCCAGCTCGGGTCTCGGTCGTGCCATCGCCATTCGCTACGCGGAGGAGGGCGCCTCGCTGATTCTGGCGGACCTCAATCAGGAAGGTGGGGAGCACACGCTCTCGCTGCTCCCTGAAGCTGCACGCGCGAAGGCGAAGTTCCTGAAGGTCGACGTGACGAAAGAGGCCGAGGTCGAGGCCGCCGTCGCGCTCGCCGTCTCCTCGTTCGGGCGGCTCGACATCATGGTGGCGAACGCCGGCATCGGCGCGCCCGGGTTCATCGCTGAGCTCAGCCAGGCCGACTTCGAGAAGGTGATCGCGGTCAACCTCACCGGCGTGTTCCTCTGCGCGAAGCACGCCTTCCGCGCGATGAAGAAGCACGGTGGATCGATCATCACCATGGCGTCGGTGGCGGGGCTCCAGGGCACCATGAAGCTCGGCGGCTACGGACCTTCGAAAGCCGGCGTGGTGCAGCTCACGCAGACGCTCGCGCTCGAGGGAGCGCGCTACAACATTCGCGCGGTGTCACTCGCTCCGGTGTGGACCGAGTCGCCCATGGTCGATGGCTTCGTGCGCGGGCTGCGTGCGAGCCACGAAGAGGCCACCAAGCGGCTCACCGCTGACATCCCCCTGGGGCGTCTCGGCAAGCCCCATGAGGTCGCCGCGGCGGCCGCGTTCTTCGCCTCTGACCAGGCGAGCTTCATCACCGGCATCGTGGTTCCTCTCGATGGCGGTCACCTCGCAGGCAGGATCCCCACGCTATGAAGTTGTTCGATTTGAAGGACCAGGTCGCGATCATCACCGGCGCTTCTCGCGGAATCGGCGAGGCGATCGCGGTGCGCATGGCGGAGCACGGCGCCTCGGTGGTGCTGGTCGCGCGCAAGCCGGATGCGCTGCACGGCGTGGTGGAGCGCATCAAGGCGAACGGTGGCCGCGCGCTCGGGATCCCGGGTCACACCGGCAAGGCCGAGGACGTGAAAGCAGTGGTGGCGAAGACCGTCGAGCACTTCGGCAAGGTCGACATCCTCGTCAACAACGCGGCGGCGAACCCGTACTTCGGCCCGATGCTGCAGATCGAAGACGCGGCGTGGGACAAGACCTTCGAGGTCAACGTGAAGGGCTACTTCATGATGATGCGCGAAGTGGCGAATCACCTGACCGCGCGCAACGCGCCCGGCTCGCTGATCAACGTGGCGAGCATCGCGGGCCTGCGCTCCGCGCCGTTTCAAGCGGTGTACGGCATGACCAAGGCCGCGGTGATCTCGATGACCCAGACGCTGGCGCAGGAGCTCGGTGGCTCGAACATTCGCGTGAACGCGATCGCGCCTGGACTGGTGGAGACGAAGTTTGCCCAGGCGATCGTCGGCGACGAGGACATGCGCAAGCACGTGGTCGATCGCACTGCGCTCGGCCGTCACGCGCAGCCCGACGAGATCGCCGGTGCGGCGGTGTACCTCGCGTCGCAGGCGGCGTCGTACGTCACGGGCCAGGTGCTGGTGGTGGACGGCGGCACGATCGTCACGACGTGAACAAGAATCTTTCGAACGTGGCGGTGGCGGTGATCGTCATCCTCACGGGCCTCGCGCTGGGGATGATGTGGGGCGTCAATCGCTATCCGTACTTTCACGGCTCCGATCTCGAGGCGTTCGCCGTCACCGCGCGGCCAGTGGTGACGGTGCTCGTGGTGGTGGCGTGCGGCGTCGCGGCATGGGCGCGAACCTTGCGCGACGGCATGGGCATGCTCGTCGCGATCGGCGTGACGCAGCTCGTCGTGTCGATCGCGTACGCGGTGCTGGTGTGGTTGCCGCACTCCTCGTTCCTGAAGCAACCCGTCGGCTAACGCTCTGAGCATCGCGCGAAGGGCGTGGTTACGCGTGTTGCTGAGGGGCAAGATCGCGATGATGGATTCCGCAGAGACGCAGGTACTCGAGGTCTCGCCACTGTGGATGGTGAGCCAGGCGCCCGCGCTCAACGAGCTGGTGACGGGCCTCAAGCACGCGCGACTCGCGCTCGAGAGCGGCACGTTCGGTGGGCAGCTCACGTTCTCGAAGACGCAGCTCACGCGAGCGCGCGCGGAGTTCGGGGCGATGATCCGCCGCGGAGAGAAAGATCTCCACGCACTCGCGGGATTGCTCGCGCAGGAGCTCCTCGGCACGTTCGCGCTGCGCAGCTCGGCGATCGGTGAGATCGAACGCACGCGCGAGCGCTTCACCATCACCGTCGATGTGTCCGAGGACGATCTCGCGGCTTCGACCGATCTCGATCTCGGAACGCGCGTGCTCGCTCGTCTGGCGATCGCCGATCACCGCGGATGGATGCGCGCCGGCCTCGTGTCGAACGTCGTGGAATACGAGCCCGCCGGTCCCACGCAGCACAACGTCTACCGCATCCTCACGCGCATCAAGGCGGAGGAGGAGATCTGGAACAAGGTGGTCGACGAGCTCTTCGATCTCGACAGCATCGTCCTGCGCGACAAGCAGCTGCGTCACCTCGGCCGGTACGTGAAGGACGTGTTCGGCATCAAGCTCGTGGTCGGCTCGGAAGAAGACGCGTACAGGCTCCACGAGCGAATCACGGCGCTCAGCTTCGCGGAGGATCGTCTCGCGTTGAGGAAGCTGCCGTCAGACGAGTCGTATCGCGGGCTCGAGCTCGTCGAGACCAAGGACTACCTGCAGCGTCCGTCGCGAAAGCAGAGTGGCTGGACGGCGCTGAAGACCGTCGTGAAGTGGGCGGGGCGTACCTTCGAGATCCAGGTGCAGCCGTTGTCGAACTTCCTCCACGAGCGCGAGCGGCTCACGCGCGAGAGTCACGCGAGCTTCAAGAGCCGTCGCGAGAGCGTGCGCGACGAGGTCGCCGAGCGGCTGCCGCTGTTTGGTTTCTACCGGGCGCTGCTGCGCTGGCTGTTCCTCGACCCGACCTCAGAAGCGCCGCATCACGAAGGCGTCGAGGTCGTGCTCGCCGACTAGCCTTCAGTTCACTCTTCCCGCTGTGAGGCGCTCGGCAGAGAGCGATCCGGGGTTCGTCGGCGCAGCAAGGTACGGGCGCTCACGTTCAGTCTGCGCGCCGCGCGGGCACGATTGCCCTGCTCAGCGGTGATCACGGCGTCGATGTAGCGCTCCGTCGCCTCGGCGAGCGTGAGTGACAAGGGCAGGGTGAGCGGAGCGTCGGGCGCACTCGCGCGCATGAAGTCGGGAAGATCGGCGAGCCCGAGCCGCTTCCCTGCCTGCAACAGGCAAAGATGCTCGACGAGGTTTCGCAGCTCGCGCACGTTCCCCGGCCAGTGCCAGGCGGCGAGACGAGCACGCAGCGCCTTGGGAAAGGTCGGCGCGGTCACTCCATGCTGCGCCGCCACCTGGCTCACGAAGTAGTCGAGCAGCGGCTCCACGTCAGAGGGCCGCTCTCGCAGCGGAGGGACGGTGAAGCTGATTCCCTGAATCCGATAATAGAG
>CBIHPJ010000547.1:0-6432 GCA_966211295.1 uncultured Myxococcales bacterium
TCTCGTCGCCCTCGAGCTGCACGAAGACGCGGAGCGGGTGACGCGCATCGATGGTCACGTTTCCGGTGAAGCGCGGATCGAGCTCGATGTGCGCGCGTCCGTTGTGGAGGCGGCCCGTGCCGTAGTCGGTGAAGAGGATCTCCGGAGCTTCCGGCGCATACAGCGTGATCTTCTGCGCGGGGTTCGTGGGATCCTTCACCACGGTCGACACCGTGCCCACGCCGTTGATCTTGAACTGCGTTGACGTCGAGCTATTCCAATAGTTCATGCGGACGATCGCGCCGAAGTTGTCGCTGTAGACCGCCGAAGTGGAGAGCGCGGAGCTCGAGGTGCGTGCGAAGACGCCGGTGGTGACGCCGTTCAGTGCTGCGCCTGAGCCGTCGACGAGCGTGGCTCCGGGGTTGTTGTTGCCGAAGCCGATGAGGCCGGTGCCCGTGGGATTGTTGTTCTGCGCCCACACGCCCGCGGAGTTCGCGTTCGTCTGCCCGGTGATGCCGACCACGCCGATGCCCGCGGCGGAGCCGTTGGTTGCCGAGTTCACGCCGTAGAGACCGACGCCGCCGGCGTTGGTGTTGGAGATCAGTCCGGTCACTCCGGCGCTCCCGGTGACGTGCAGCGGATAGGTGGCGCTGGGAACTCCGATGCCGATGCCCGTGCCGTTGTCACTCGCGATCGAGTTACCCCCTGAGGTCGCGCCGGTGAACTTCACGAGGAAGTTCGTGGTGCCGCTCATGTTCGCCGAGCCAGCCGGACCGGTCGCGCCCGCGGGTCCTTGAGGGCCCGTCGCACCGGTGGCGCCCGTCGCACCGGTGGCTCCCGTCGCGCCTGGGACACCCTGAGGACCAGTCGCGCCCGTGAGGCCCTGCGCACCGGTGGCTCCAGTCGGGCCTTGAGGACCCGTCGCGCCGATCGGGCCCTGAGGTCCCGTCGCACCGGTTGCTCCGGCCACACCCGCGGGACCTTGAGCTCCAGTCGCACCCGTGGCGCCTGGCGCACCCGCGGGGCCTTGAGCTCCAGTCGCCCCCGTTGCTCCAGGAGCGCCCGCGACACCCTGTGGACCCTGCGCGCCGGGCAGACCCTGAGGGCCCTGAGGACCTTGCGCGCCCGTCGCTCCCGTTGCGCCCGGGGCACCCGGCGATCCCGTCGCGCCCTGAGGACCAGCGGGTCCCTGGGCGCCGGGCAGACCCGGAGTGCCCGGCGCTCCCTGTCCGCCATTGCAGGCGAAGGTGACGCTGGCGCCGACGACGAAACGCGCGCCGCCGAACGGGCAATCAGGATCGCCGACGTTGAGCGAGCTGCCGACCACCGAGAGCCCCGCGGGGCCCTGAGCACCGTCCGCGCCACGAGGACCCGCCGCACCTTGCGCGCCGTCGGCACCAGCAGGTCCAGTCGCACCGGTCGGACCAGTTGCTCCCGTGGGACCCGTCGCACCAGTTGCTCCAGTCGCACCCGTCGCTCCCGCGGGACCCGTGGGCCCGATGAGCCCCGTGGAGGGACCGACCCAATTGCCATCGCGATCGATCACGACCGAGCCCGCGACCGAGACGGAGTCGGGATGAATGTCTCCGTTCACGTCTTCAGCGACGAGCGCGTACGGCACGCTCGCGATCGCCTCGCGCGGAGACATCTCGTCGTCGTCGTTCACGGTGATCCCGAGGAAGAGCTTCGTGCCTCGGAACAAGTTCGCGGGGAACGCGGTGACCTCTCCGAGCGCGGCGACGAAATAGCCGTCGGCGATCGGCACCATCACGACCTCGCTCCACAGCGGAGTGCCGCCGGTCGCCACGTCGTAGACGGAGAACTTCATTCGGAACTCGCCGTTGATGGGCGCGCCGTCGCCATCGAAGAGACGGCCATGCTGCGTGAGCGAGCGGGGCACTGCGGCGAAAGCAACGCCTGCAAGGAGAGCGGCAACGAGCAGAACGGAGCCGGAGTAACGGCCTGAAGCAAAGCGGAAGGTCGCGGAGGCGAAGCGACCAAGAAAGTGGAGATGACGATTCACGATGACCCCTTTGCCCTGCGAAATCATTCCTGCGACGCCTCGACGACGCCGCCCTTGAGCTGGAAGTTCTGAGACCGGCTCGCCGCGCCCGCGGGCGCGTTCACTTCACCGATCATCTTGAAGTTCTGACTCTTCGAGACGGCCGCTCCCGCGGCGAACCCGCTGCTCGGCGCGTAACGCTCGTAGGCGTGTCCCCCGTCGAGGGCGGTGACGACTCTCGCCACGCCGCAATTGCAACTGCTCGAGGACGCGATCGCGAGGACCGCTGCGACACTCAGCCACAACCGGCGAGGAGACATTGGTTGCGAGCATAGCCCGCAAAATGCGTCAAACTCCGGCCCATGTTCGGTTTCGGAAAGAAGCGGCCTGACGATGGGCAGTCACTGACGCAGCCGATCCCCGCGGGCTGGGAGATCGTCGATCTCGGACTCCTCGGCGCGGGCGGAATGTCGCGCGTCTACCGGGTGCGCGACCAGAACCTCGGGCGCGAGGTGGCGTTCAAGGTGCTGCGGCCCGAGCTGCTCAAAGAGGACGCGGCGCTCGATCGCTTCATCGAAGAAGCGCGCATCACGGCGCAGCTCGATCACCCGAACATTCCCGCCGTGTTCGCGCTCGCGAACGATCGCAAGAAGTCGACGTGCTTCACCATGAAGGTGCTCGAGGGGAGCTCGCTCCAGCAGATCCTCGAGCAGAACGAGAAGGAGGGCATCGACGGGTTGTTCTCCGCGCTCGACGTGATGGTGCGCGTGTGTGACGCGCTCTCGTTCGCGCACGCGAAGGGTGTGCTGCATTTGGATCTGAAGCCCGCGAACGTGATGGTCGCCGAGTACGGGCAGATCTACGTGGTCGACTGGGGCCTCGCGGTGCGGAAGGCGAAGCTGCCCACCAAGGAGAAGGACGACGGCTCGTCCTTCGGCACGCCGGCGTACATGGCTCCGGAGCAGGCGCGCGGTCAGAACTATGCGATCGACGAGCGCACCGACATCTTCGCGCTCGGAGGAATGCTGTACCGAATCCTCGCGGGGCGGCCGCCATACGTGGACAAGACGTCGAATGGCACGCGCGCGTTGGCGATCGAGGCGGTGGTGCAGCCTCCCGATCAAGTGGCGCGACGCGGTGGGCAGCAGATGCCGCGGCGTCTGATCGCGATCTGCATGAAGGCGCTCTCCGCGAATCCGGATGAGCGGTACCAGAACGTCGGCGAGTTCAAGCGCGAGCTGGAGGACTTCATTCGTGGCACCGCGCAGCTGCCGCGCATGACGTTCCAGGCGGGCGAGGCGATCGTGAAGGAAGGCGAGGTGGGCGACGCTGCCTACGTGATCCTCGATGGGCACTGCCAGGCGACGCGGCAGGCCGCCGGCAAGACGCAGACACTGCGACTGCTCGGTCCAGGAGAGATGTTCGGCGAGACTGCGGTGCTCACCGGTGCTCCGCGATCAGCGACCGTGACTGCGCTGCTCGACACCACGGTCGCCGTGGTCGATCGCTTGTTTCTGCAGGAAGAGATGGAACGCACCTCGTTCATGGCGCTCGCAATTCGCACGGTCGCGTCGAGCTTTCTGGATCTCAACGCACAGACCACGGCGCTCCTCGAGGAGCAGCGGCTCGGGAAGGCGGTCGACGCGACGCTGCGTCACCTCGCGCTGAGTGGAACGAATGGCCCTGATGGAACTCGCCGCACGCCTTGGAAAGCGCTGCTCGCGAAGTTGGTGAACGACACCGGACTCACCGCGGAGGCGATTACCGAGCGGATCGATCGCCAGCCCGGTTTCGAGATCACGAACGATCAGCTGATCCTCAAGCCGCCGACACGCTGAGCCCAGTTAGGGACGACGGACCACCACGCACTGACCTGAGGGCGCGTGAGCAGGCTCAAGAATCAGGGTGGCCACGAGATGCTTCTCTGCAATGACGGCCAGCTGGCGGAATACTTTCCAGCCTGCCGCAGCCAGTGGCTTCTCCTCGGCCGTCATCGCATGGAGCGCAACAGTGGCGCGCCCCTCCGTCGACTTGACGCTGTTGCTGACGTCACTCGCGACCCAATGCCCGTCTGGGCTCTCGCTGGCCGCGGAAACTCTTACTGAGAAGGTCGTCTTGGCCTCTTCGCGATCGAGGAGCCGGACGATGACCTCCGAAGGTGATGCAGCACCACAAGCTCGACCGTCGAAGACAGCGACGCTCGGCACTTGATGCAACACGGCGATCGCGATGAATCCCAACATTCGTTCGTCCCAGACATCATGCGGTGGAAAAAGTTGCTCATTTCGCCGCTGCAACGAGTGCAGCAGCTGCCGCGAGCTTGTGCTTCGCCTGCCAGGGCGATCCGGCCTTCTTTCCGAACGCGTTCAGCAATGCCTGCTTCTTCTCGAGCACTTCGTCTTTGTCGTACCAATGCACTGACCAGCCGAGATCTTTCGCGGCCGTGACGAGCGCTTGCCGGTACATCGCGGAGTCAGCGGTCGTCTGCGCGCGGTTGTCTTTGATGCGCGCTTCGATCGTCTTCGGCAGCGGAGGAATCACTCGGAGCGAGATGCTCTTGATGGGCTCGGAGATATCGGCGGCGACTGACTCGAGGTGCCTGCGTGCGCCCGCTTCTGCGGCGCGCGTGACTTTCTCCACCAGCGCGATCGCTTCCGAGAGCGGCATTTGCCGCGCGCCCGGAGTGTTCAGGTAGCGGCCGACGGCCCACGCGCCTTCGTGATGGTACGGGTGCGTCGGGAGGTTTTCGGTCAGCACGATCGTGCGGCGATCGAGGAATTCGCCCTTTGCAGAGATCGTGACGAGCACGGCGGTGTTCGCGTTCTCGGCCACGCCCACACTTGCTCCTTTCGCCACAGGTCCTCCGGGGGACGAATCACTTCTGCGGATAGGTCTTGTCGAGCCAAGCAGCGTCGGCGAGGTCCTTGGGCCGACCCGACGCGACCTTGTTTAAGCGAAGCGACGCAACTCCGATGAACGCGATCTGGCGGCCCAGCACTTCTCTCGTGACCCGACCCGCCCAGGCCTCGTCGAAGGAGACACCACTCAGTTCCGTGAGGAGATCGATCCGGCGCGGCTTGACGCCCATCTGGTACGTCTGTCCGGGCTTGGCGAAGTCTTTCTCACCAACACCGACGCTCGAGAGTGGAGCGCCGAAGGTTCGCAAGGCCTCGATCACGCGCTTTGCGTTCTCGGGTGATGCGCGCACGAAGAAGTCGATGTCTGCAGTCGCGCGAAACAGACCGTGTTGCGCGAGGGCGAACGCTCCTACGACCAGAAACTCGACTTGCGCGGCGTTGAGCGCATCGACCAGGTCCAGGAAGTCCGTGTTCCAGTCGTCACCAGAGTTGGCCGTCATCGTCGCGCGCCTCGCCTCTGCGGTAGAGCCGCGCCGGCCACTCCTTGCGGGGAACCAGCTCGTAGGTGTGCCCCGTCAATTCGAGCAGCGAGCGAGTCAGTCGACCTACGGCCAGCCAGGATTCATCTGGTGAAAGGTCGTGGCGGACCTCTTCGCCCGGGTCGCTACCGGCCACGAGTCGAACACTCCAGTTGGCTCGAGCGCGCGCTCTATCTTCTGCCGCAGTCACGCCCCAAGTGTAACTCAGAGGGTCAGTTGATGTCCGGCACGATGCAGCGCTGATTTACGCAGACCACTCCAGCTGCGGCGCCGCAGCAATCAGCGTGCTGCATGCAGCGCTCGAATTCCTGCGCGCAGCCGCCACCGTTCGTCGAGCTGCACGCCTTGTCCGTCTCGTTGGGTCCACGGCAGTAGCCACCGCAGCACTGATCGCCGGATCCGCAGCCTTCACCATCCGCACGGCACGGATCGAGCGACCAGTAGCCGCGCGAATTGCCCGCGAGGATCTCCTGGGCCGGAAGGTAGAAAGCAGGGTGGCTCGGATCCGTACCCGGCGCCGCGTTGAGATCGATCGCCGCCACCCAGAGCTTCTTGGTGTTCGGAGACTGGGTGAGATCGTGGAAGCGCGGATCGCTCCAGAACGGGTTGAGCGTCGCCACGTTCCCGTACATGCGCCGGCTGGTGAAGATCACCCACGCGTAGCCGCCCGAGGGAATCGGGCTCACCGTGGGTTCGTAGTTCAGCGTCGCGTCGTCGTTGTGCGCGTTGGGGCCGGTGGGCAATCCAACTCCGTTCAGCTTGCTGAGCGCGTGCGCCTGCTTGGTCGCGACGTCCACCCACCAGAGCTCTCCGTGCGCGCCGACATCAGAGCAACCACCCGAGGCATCACAGCTGGAGCGAGTCTCAGCGAAGCCGCGTCCGTTACTCTGCGTCTCCACCTGGTAGACCACGCCCGTGCCGGTGGGGAAGAAGCTCGGGTACAGATCGGTGTGACCCGACGGCGGTGTGTGCAGCGTTTGGAAATCGCTGAACGTGCCCGGCGCACTGAAGCGCGCGAAGGCGAGTGAGCGGCGATCGCTCCCCGGTCCTCCGT
>CBIHPJ010000548.1:0-6424 GCA_966211295.1 uncultured Myxococcales bacterium
GCGGCCATCACGCGCACGTCGACTCCTTGCCTTCGCTTCTCCAGCAACAGCTCGATCAATCCGTTGGAAGGCACGAAGTACGCGTTCGCGATCCACACCCGCGTGGTCGAGGCCGCGATGAGCAGTTGCGTGAGCCGCTCCGCGCGCGTGAGGGGTCCCGAGGAAGTGCTGCTCACGAACGCGGCGCGCGTGGCTCCCCCGACCGAGGCGGCCGCGAAGTCGCTCTCGGGAAGCAGCGGACCGTCGACCTCCTGCCAGTTATCCGCGAACGCCTGCTGCATCTCGTTCACCGCGGGGCCCTCGACGAACACGTTCGACTCTCGCCACTCGCGCGGCTTCTGTCCCTCACCGAGCCACTCGTCGGAGATGCCGAAGCCACCGGTGAAGCCAGCCTTGCCATCGATGACGACGATCTTCCGGTGATTGCGGTGATCGGTGACGCCTTTGATCAGCGGCCTGAACGCGCGCACGTCGCAGCCCGCGGCGACCAGCTGGGGCTTCACTGATTTCTCGAACGCCATGCTCGCCACCGCGTCGACGAGGATCCGGCAGGTGACTCCGGTCTTCGCGCGCTCGGTGACGACGCGAACGATGCGCTCGCTCGCCGTGCCCGGACGCCAGATGAAGAGGACGATGTTGATGCTGCGCTTTGCTTGCGCGAGCTCTTGTTCGAGGCGATCGAAGATGGCTCCATCGTTCACCAGCTCGATGCGGTGACCCGCGGCGAGTTTCACCGAGGTCGATTGGTAGAGCGCGTTCGAGAACCCAGCGGGATCAGCGGGGACGAATGAGGTGATTCGGTAATTGGACGAGTGCGTGTCGCAGCTGGCGAGCAACCACGCGCATGCGAGCGTCATCCACGGCCACTTCATGGACGTGAGACGGAGGCATCAGCCGTGCCTCGACCGGCAGAACCGCGAAGCCGTCACCAGTTCGGGATCGTCGGCGCCTCGCCTTTGCGTTTAGATCCGTCGGGGATGGGGACGCCTGAGGCCGACGCGAGGGACGTTCACCGCCGTCTCGTCGATCTATCGACTGATCAAGTACGGAAGGCGACGGGATGAGTGAAGCAGAAGCCCCGAAGTCGGAGCTGGTCATGTATCAGGCCGCCGCCGGCCGGACGCGCCTCGAGTGCCGCCTGCAGGACGACAACCTGTGGCTCACGCAGGCGCAGATGGCGGAGCTGTTCGAGACCAGGAGAGGGAGATCTAGGCGCGACGGCGGCGGAGCAGTGTCAGGGCGGCGAGGCCCACCATCATCAGTGACGGATCCACGGTGGAGCAGCTCTGCTGACGAGGCGCGAGTTCCACGATGAGTGAGAGCGGCGTCAGTCCCGTCATCCCGTTCGCATCCTTCACCTCGACCACGAACGACCACTGACCCACGGCGCCATCCGCAGCGACGGTGCCCGAGATCAGACCGTCCGCGTCCAGCGTGACGCCCGGCGGCAGCAGGCCCGTGTACGAGTACTTCACCACGCCCGACGGCTGCACCGAGAGCTGCTGCGAGAGGGTGTCGCCCGGGTGGAGCACCTCGGGCAACGTGGCCACCACCCTGTAGCGAGGCGGGTGCACCGTCATCGTGAACTCGAGGCTGTCGGTGCGGCCGTTGTTGTCCTCCACGCTGATGCCGAAGGTGAAGGTGCCCGCCTGCGTGGGCCGGCCCGCGACGGTGATCAACTCGGCCTGCGGAGTGACCGTGAGGCCCGCCGGCACCTGGCCCGTCACGCGCCACGTGAGCGGGCGCGCGAGCGCCGAACCGTCCTGATTCTCCACGGCGATGTCGTGCAGGTAGTCCTGGCCCACCAGCGCGTCGGGCACGAAGAGCGTGCGGAACTGAATCGCTCCGGGAGCGATCAACCGCAGCGGCAAGATGCGCGTCGCGCGCAGACCGACCGCGTCACGCACTTCGAGGTTGAGCTGCACCACGCCATTCGACGCGTTGCGCGGAGCTCCGAAGAGCACGCCGTCGGTGGTGAGCGCCACGCCCTGCGGCGGAGTGCCGCCCGCGATGCGCCAGAAGTACGGCTTCACGCCGCCCGTCGCTCCGAGCTGGAACTGGTACTGCACGAGGCTGCTGTTCACCATCGCCGGCAACGTCGAGGTGGAGATGTCGAGGCCGCTCGTCGAGGGCAGCACGCGCAGCGCGAGGCGCACCGCCGACTGCCGACCCGCGTTCTCGATCACCACGGTGACGCCGACCACTTCGGCACCGTTGGACCCCGTGGGCATGCCCGTGAGCAAGCCATCGTTCTCGCCGATCGACAGCCATGAAGGCGCCGCGCCGAGGAGCGGATCGATGCGCCAGATCGACGGACCCTGCTCACCGACCGCCGAGAGCCGGAACGAGTACGGGCGGCCCACCACCGCATCAGGCAGCGCGGTGTTCACCACGCGGAGCGAAGACGCCGCGACCACCATGCTGCGCGAGGCCGCGGCGTTGTTGGTGACGTCGAGCTCGGTGGGGTGCGAGAGCTCGGGATCGATGATCGCGCCCACGTACCAGGTGCCCGCCGGCACCGTCCCGGGAATGCGGACCAACTCGGTGGCGGTGTCGCTCGCTCCGCGCGCCAGCGTCACGTTGCCGGAGTCGCGCAGCACGCCCCCGTTGTCGACGATCTTCAGGGGCACGTCGTCGGTGGTGATGATGTCGTTCGCCGAGAGGTAGTAGCGGTAGATCATCGGGTTCGCGTCGAGGTTGCCGAGGTTCCGCAGCGTGCGCACCACGGGGAGAATCTCTCCCACGCCCGCGGACGCCGGCGCGGTGACGTTGGTGACCGCGAGATCGACGCCCGGCTCGGTGATGCGAATCGGCCCGAGCATCAGGCTGTTGTTGCTGTCGTTGGTCTCGAAGACCGAGCCGGTCGAGTCGACCACTCCGAACACGAAGTACTGGCCGGTGCGGAACGGAGCCATCGCCGCGTTCCTGATGGGCAGCACGCAGTTGAGGGTGACCTCGGTGGACGTGGTGCTCGGCACCGTCTGCGGCACCAGCTGATCGCAGACGTAGGTGTCCGAGAGCAGCGAGAGCGACGAGTCATTCGAGAGCACCAGCGCCACGCGGAAGTTATTCGCGTTCGCTCCGCCGCTGTTGCGGAAGCGCACCTTGAAGCGCACCGGATCTCCGAAGCGCGAGCTGGTGGTGGCGAGGCCGGTGACCGGATCGAGGTAGTTGATCTGCTCGTTCACCAGGTCGGCGCGGCGCACGTCGACGCGCACCGAAGAGACGGCGACGTTGTTGGTCTCGTTCGCCTCCACCACGGTGTTCGCGGGGTCGATCTGCAGCAGGTAGTAGAACTGGCCGCTGGGCGCGTTCACCGGAATGGTGACGGGCACGGTCTCGGTGATGGTCTCTCCGCCGCTCACCATGCGCGTGCCGGTGAAGACGGGGAAATCGCTCGGGTCGAGCACCTGGTCGACGCTCATCAAGATGCGGAAGGTGACGCTGCCCGCCGGCGTGGTGCCGCGGTTGAAGAAGCTGATGGGGAAGTTCTCGGGGTTGCCGCCGCCCGTGGACGCAGGGCCGCTGATCGACGTGGAGACGAGATCGACGCCCTGCACGAAGGCGCTCAGCGTAGAGCCCACGTTGTTCGCCTCGGAAGCCTCGGTCACCACGCTGGTGGGATCGACCTGCACGAGCACGTAGTACTCGCCCGTCGCAGGCGCCGTGGTGGTGGCTGCCGCGGCGGTGACGTTCACGATGGAGAGGCCGCCGTCCGGCAGGAAGCCGCCGTCCACTGCCTCGAGCGACTCGGGGCCGCCTTCCGCGACCTGCTGATCAGGCACGCCGCCGTCGGTGGAGACGAGATCGAGCTGCTGATCGGTCGAGATGTACGCGCGCCACATGAAGTTGTTCGCCGGCGTGCGCCCGAAGTTCCGCAGGGTCGAGCTCACGTTGAAGGTGAGGTTGCCGTCCATCAGCGTGTTGAAGTTCGCGATGGTGACCGAGCTCACCGCGAGGTCCGCCTCGTTCGGCTCGCCGATGGTGAACACGCGATTCGGCTGGAAGTGGGTGTCGTTGCACGACGTGGTGCAGCCCGCGAGCAGGTTCGCGCCGAGCGTGCCAGCCGGGTTCTCGAAGCCGGCCGACGCCGTCCACACCGAGCTGGTGCCCACGATGCTGCCGTAGTGGAAGGTGACGGAGCCCGCGGCGTTCAGCTTGATCTGGAAGGTGACGGCCGAGGTGGGGTTCGAGAAGCGCGGCACCGCGCTGTACTCGACGGTGAACTGGCCCGGCTGCGTGAGCGTGCGCACCTGTCCCGAGGTGCGCAGGTCGAGGTCGTCCCAGAAGCCGGCGAGGTCGGGGTTCGGCGAGTTGGTGGAGGGGAAGGGATCGTTGCTCAAGCAGCCGGTGGAGCAGGTGGTGGTGCTCGCCACGCCGAGCACGATGTGCCCGTTCGAGTTGAGCATCACGTGCGTGTAGCTCGTGCCGAAGTACGGGAACGTGAAGCCGAGCGGCATCAGCACGCCGCAGTCGTCACAGACCAGGCCGCTCACCACGGTGCCGGTGGTGAGGGGCTGATACGGCTGCGTGGTCTGAATGATCGGAGGGAGTTGTGCCCACGCGGCAGACGAAATCAGTGCAGCTGCGTAGAGAGCAGGGACGAGCTTCTTCACGGTGAGACTCCTTCGGACCGGGACGCGGCGCACCTTACATTCTTCGTGCGAGGATCTCTCCTTCTTGGGGCGAGATGGGAACGCGCGGGAGACGCTTTCGGTCAGGGTGGCAATGTGCTCGCCTCCCTTGCGAAATGCGACTGGCGCTCGTCATCGCGTGTGGGTGCTCAGCGCTGCTGGTCGCATGTCCCTTGCCCGAGGATCAGTTCGTCCTATCCGGTCAGGTAGTCGATGCGCTCGGTCACCCGCGCGCGGGGGCCGAGGTGCGGCTCTCGCGAAACCGATTTCCCTCGGAGAAACGCTGCGATGCGCTCGATCCGCTCGACACCACGCAGACCGATGATCAGGGTCGGTATTCGTTCACGCTGGTGAGGCAGCAGATCACCGGAGGGGTGAGCGCTCGCCGGTTCTTCCGGGTGGAGAGTGATGCGGAGGCCGCGAAGGTGCGGCAGACCTTCTGGTTCCCCGACGCGGATCTCGAGCTGGGCCCGATGTCGAGCGTGGTGCCCGGGGAGGCGTGGCGGGTGACCGAATACACGCTCGATGGACATGTCGCCTCGCGCTCGGAGTCGGTGAACACGATTTTCTGGGAGCGCAGCTCCGAGCGCCGTACGACGCACAGCCTGCGAGCGTGGCGCACCGTGCCGGTTGATTCGCTCGGCCGCTGGGACGTGGTGCCGGTCGATTGGGAGCTCCAGTCCGACCAGGACGAGCAGGAAGGCGACGCCGTGCAGATCCCGGCGAGCCGAGGGGCCGAGTGTCCTGACCTCGACGTGGTGCCGTGTCCGCTCACCGATGGGCGTTACGTGCCGTTCGAGTTCCCGGAGAACACGCGCACGATCGTCTTGAACTTCAAGCACGAGGTGAACGTCAGCCCGCTCAGCTTTCACGGGCTGGTGCTGGGGCGCACCGCGGCGCGCGTGCGGCTCGAGTTCAACTTCGTGTTGGACTTCGAGAACTGGAACAAGCTCGGGAGCGCGAAGTTCGACGCGCGCTTGCAGGAGCGTTCGGCGGAGCGATGCGTCGAGCCCGGCTCGTTCGTGAGCTTCTCGCCCGGGGGGTTGATCAAGCCGGTGCTGCTGCGAATTGCGTTCGAGGATGAGGCGGGCGATTTGGTTCCCATTCTCGCGGTCTCGGAGATCAGCACGCGATGAGAGGCATTGAGCAGATCCCCTGGATCTACGACGCGATGTGCTGGGTGGCGGAGCATCGAGGTTTCGATCGCTGGAGGAAGTGGCTCACCTCGGGAGCGAAGGGCCGCACGCTGGAGATCGGCTCTGGCACCGGGCGGAATCTGCCGCTCTACGAAGTGCCGGTGATCGCGCTCGAGCCGGATGCGGGAGCGATCGAGGCGGCTCGTGCGCGGGCGCCGAATGTTCGCTTCGTGCGCGCGAGCGCGGAGGCGCTGCCATTTCGCGATGGCGCGTTCGATACGGTGGTGTCGGGACTCGTGTTCTGCAGCGTGCCGAAGCCGGAGGTGGGGCTCGCGGAGGTGAAGCGCGTGCTCGCTCCCGGCGGGAAGTTGCGGATGATCGAGCACGTGCGGCTCGAGGGGTGGCGCGGGAAGTTGCAGGACTCGATGCAGCCGCTGTGGACGAAGGTCGCGGGTGGATGTCACCCGAATCGGCGCACGGTGGAGACCGTCGAGGCCGCCGGTTTCGTGATCGAGGATGAAGGACGGAAGAGCGACGGCACGATGCGCAGGTTCTCAGCCCACGTCTCCCTCTCCCTGCGCTAGCGGGGAGAGGGGCAGGGGGTGAGGGTGCGCCGGGATAAACCGGCAGAGAGGAGCAGATGAAAGAGCTGCA
>CBIHPJ010000549.1:0-6422 GCA_966211295.1 uncultured Myxococcales bacterium
CTGGCCGGCGCGGCGAAGAAGGGGCTGCTCTCGAAGCGGTACGCAGCGCTGCTCCGCGATCACGAAGGCCGCTGGGAGCTCATCGCTTTCGTCATCGGGCCCACCGACGCCGCGTGGCTGGCGTGGCCGCACGAACACGGCGCGCCGGAATCACTCTTCGCCTTGCCCGACTGAGCTCTTCCTAGGCCGGCGACAGGTACCAGGCGTTGCCGTACGGCGAGCCGTAGCTGATCTTCTGCGAGCCGTCGGAGTTCACGTTGTTCGAGCCGATCAACGTGACCTTCCCGTTCTTGTTGCTGTGCACGAGCTCGACGTGATGCCCGTTGTTGAGGATGCAGACGTCGCCGGGCTTCGCCTGCGAAGCAGGCACCACCTTCCACCCGCGCGCCTTGAGCATGGTGCCGATCGCGTTGGCCACGCCGCTGCTCGAGCCCGACACCAGGTCAGTGTGGAAGTTGATGACGCCGGCCTTCTGCAGCACCGCCGAGACGAAGTTCGCGCAGCAGATGTCCGACGGCACGTTGGGGTTCATCGGCAGGGCGCCGCTGCGCTTGAGCTCAGAGGCATTCCGACCGAGGAACGACTGGGCGAGATCGGCGACCTTCTGCCCGCGCACCGAAGAGGTGCCGCCCGTGCTGCCGGTGCCGCCCGTGCTACCAGTACCGCCGGTGCTGCTGCCACCCGACAACTTCAGGACCTGGCCCACGCTGATGCGATTGGGGTTCGAGATGCCGTTGATGGACGCCAGCTTCGAGGCGGTGGTGCCGTAGCGCGAGGCGATGGCCGACAGGGTGTCACCGGCGCGCACGCGGTAGGTGCCAGACGCCCCGGAGGCGCTGCCCGTCGAGCCCGTCGAACCGGTCGAGCCGGTCGAACCGGAGATCACCAGGCGCTGCCCCACGCTGATGCGGTTGGGGTTCGAGATGCCGTTCTTCGAGGCGATGGCGCCGACGGTGGTGCCGAAGCGCGAGGCAATGGCCGACAGCGTGTCGCCCGACTTCACCGTGTAGGTGGAGGTCTTCGTCGAGCCGCCCCCGGTCTTGCCTCCGCTCGTAAAGCCGTCGGGCACGGTCAGCTTGCGCCCAGCGACGATGACGTTCGGGTTCTTGATGTTGTTGGCTGACGCGAGCTTCGCGACGGTCGTCTTGTAGCGGGCCGCGATGCTGCCGAGCGTGTCACCGGAGCGAATCGTGTAAGTGCTCATGCCGGGTTATCGGGCGCGCACGCCGGGCCTTTTCGGGCCCAGATGCAGCGATCGTTTACGGAATTGGCCTCAATGAGTGAGGCGGATTTCGGTCACTACCTCCAGGCATGGCGACTAAGCGTCATCCGGCATCAGCAGCGGGATGACCTGACGACCGTTGCGGCGGTACACGCGAAAGTCCGAGTCGAGGGTCGCAACGACAGAGCGAGCGAACAGCTCGCTCATTCTCACCAGCGACGCGTCGGCGAAGGACATTGGCACCGAGGCATAGCGCTCGAGCAACTTCGAGAGTGCAGCCGTCTCGGCCGAGAGCGGAACCAACTCGAGCACTCCGTCTTCCAGCATTCCGCGAAGTGCACGCGACGCCTTGTCGAACTTTCGGAGCAGAAAGCACGCCTCGCTCAAGACCGCTTCACAAGTCAGGACGCGCGTACGGACGCGAAGTGCCTGTTGCGCCCAACGGTGATGCTTCTCCTTCGGCACTAAGAGGGCCACCAGCGGGCCTGTGTCGAGCAGGAGGATCCCCGTCACCTTCCGTAGCCCTTCATGTGCTTCGGATTCGTGAGGATGTCGGCCGGGGCGTCGTCGCCTGCTCCGACATACTGGCTCACGCGATCGACGAAGGTCTCACCCGCGCCCTCGGAGGTGAGCAACTCCAGCGCCTCCCGAACCAGGGCCGACCGTGAAACTCGGCGCTGTTTCGCGAGGCGGGTGACTCGCGCGCTCAGATTGCGGGGCAACTTGATGGTGAGACTCTCCATGGTCTTGCTCCTCTGACAGAACAGTAAGACCGGGGCTGGCCGACCGTCAACGCGCTGGGCCAGCCTATTCTGGGGTGCGCAAGCGCTCGCGTGCGAAGGCTCCCGCTTCGCCGATCGATCTCGCAGAAATCGGAGAGATCGCGGTGAGCAGGTGCCAGTCGTGGATCATGTCGGGCTCGATCGTAAGTTGCAGGTCGACTCCGTCGCGCTTCACTTTGTCTGCGAACGCGATCACTTGATCGTGGAGCATCTCTGCTTCGCCGAGCTGAATGAGCATCGGCGGCAGTCCGGTCAGATCTGCGAAGAGCGGAGAGAGTCGCGGATCCTTCCATTGCGATTCATCGGCGCAGCCCTTCGCCCAGTCGATGAAATGTTCAGGGCCGGCCCAGTCCCAGTGAGAGTTCGTCTCGAGACTTCCACCGCGCGCGGTGAGATCGACCCACGGGCAGATGAGGAGCGCGCCTCGGGGCTTGCACTCTTTCGCTCCGAGCATCGCGGCGATGGCGAGTGCACCACCTGCAGAGTCTCCGGAGACGACGACTCGCTCATTGCCCAGCCAGCGCAGCACGGTCGCGGCGTCGTCGGCCGCGGCAGGGAATCGATCGGGCGGCGCGAGGCGGTAGTCGGGGACGAGCACTCGCGCTCGCGCAGCTTTGCCCAGGCGCGAGATGAGCTCCGCGTGGCTCTCGTACGAGCCATAGCGGTACGAGCCTCCGTGGAAATACAGGAGTACCGGTGCGTCGTCGGGAACTCCGCTCGGGATGATCCAGCGCGAGGGCACTCCGCCGGCGTCGACTGGGACGATTCGGATCTCTTTGCGAAGCGGATTTGGCTGCGCGATCGCTCTATAGGCGCGGCGTTGTTCGAGTGGATCGAGTTTCGCCATCGCGAACGACGTGCGGCGGAGCGAGAGCACCATCGCTTCGAAGATGAAGGACCAGCTTGGTCTTGCTGGTCCTCGCCTGAGACGCGCGAAGAGCGTGGAGATGAGTGAGCCGAGGAAACGCAGACCGAGTTTGAGTTGATCCAAGGTCGCCCCTCTCCCCGGATACGTCAGTGAGTCAGTTTGATCTCAGTGACGCCGGCGGCCGTGCGGACCCAGGTGTACGCGCCGTCCTTGAACCAGCCGCTCTCCGCAGAATCGAACTCCGCTCGCGTGGCCTTCTCAGTAACTCCCGCGACCGCGGTCACCACTCGCGACTCCGTCCAGATGCGCGCCACCGTTCCGCGCGTCGCACGGCTCAACGTCACCGTCGTCGACGTCGCATCACGTACCGCGGACAACTCGGTGATCTCTCCATCCACCTCGTGCACCTTGAACGTTGTCCGGGTCGTCGACGGATACGCGAGCACCGTGAGCCGCCCCGCTGAGCTCGCCGCACCGAGCGACGTGGAGTCGTCACTCACCTCGAGCGGAATCACCGCGCCCTCCTTCACGAAGAGCGGAATGCGCGAACGATCGCTCGAGTCATACGCCGCCAGCGTGGTGCCACCATCGTGCACCGCCGCCGACCACCAATCGATCCACCGCGAGCCCGCGGGCAGCGGCACATCACGAATGCCCGTGTCGTCGAGGATCGGAGCGACCAGGAACGCATCACCGAGCACGTACCGGTAATCCCCCGACCAGCTCGCCTCATCACCAACCGGCTGCATCGGCACCGGAGCGCCCGCGTACGCCTCCTCGGCAGCGCTGAAATTGAACGGCACCAACTGGTGATGCAGCTTCGCCCAATACCGATACGTGGAGACCGTCTCGTCGGTGTTCGGAGTCACCGTCCACGGCGACAAATTCCCGCGCCCATGCAGCTGCATGAACGGAGTCATCGCGCCCATCGCCACCCAGCGCACGAAGTTCACCTGCGAGAAGGGCACCTGGATCGACATGTTCACGTCGTCGATGTCGAGGTAGCCGCCGAGATCGCTCCCGAGCACCACGTACCCCGCGCGCGCGCTGCGGAACATGTGATCGAGCGCGTCCGCGAGGCCCACCCAGTCACGCCGGTTGTCGCCCACCCAACCCACCGGAGCGTGCTCGGGCCGCGCGAAGAAGCGCCCCTCGAACACGTACGACTTGTCGTACGGCCGCACCATGGTGAGGAAGTCCTCGCGGCCGCGGCGCTTGAGGCCGTGGGTGAGGTAGTCGCGGTAGTACTGCTCCGAATATTCCTGCAGCGTCTTCATGCCCGCCGCGGTCTTCATCGGCACGCGCGTGATGTAGCTCTCACCGAAGTCGAGCTTCCATCCGCTGATGCCCATCTCGAGCAGCGGATCCTGCTGAGCGCGCCACCACTTCACCGCTTCAGGATTGAAGAAGTCGACGGCGCAGCCCTGCCCCTTCCACCACGTCTCCAGCGCGCCATCGTTGACGTAGTAGCCGTTGCGCTTGCCCACTCCGTAGTTCGGAGCCGCGCCCATGTAGCGATCGCCGCCCACCTCGGCGTCGAACGAGCTCTCGTTCACCATCTGCGTCACCCACAGCACCACGCGCACGCCGCGCTCGCGCATGTCGCTCACCAGCTTGGGGAACTCGGGGTAGCGCGAAGGGTTGGGGACGAAGGTGTTGTATTGGGTCTCCCACGGGCTATCGAGCACCACCACGCCCACCGGAATGTCGCGCGCGCGGAAGCCGTCGACGAAGTCGTAGGTGTCGGGACCGTTCGAGATGTCCTTGCTGATCCACGGCTCGAACGCCCAACGCGGCGTGTAGCGCGGAAGCGTCGCGGGATCGGAGTCGAGCCCGACGGGGCCCGCTTCGATGGTCGTCGCGGGTTTGCAGCTGCAGAACAGAACGAGGGCGGCGAGGCAGAAGCGCATCACCACGAGGGTCTACTTCGTCGTGGCCGATCTGCACACCAGTGGCTACTCCGCCTACTGCGCCCCAAGACCCGCCGCCCATTCGTAGCTCCGGCGGGTGAGTGTCTCGCCCGCGACGCTCCACGGCATTCCAGAGGTGTGGCCGTAGTACGGTGTAACCAACCTCCGGTAGGTGTTGTGCACGACGAGCGAGGGCGAGGTCGCGGTGCCCAGGGTCCGCGTGTTGGCACTTGGGGTGTTGACGATCGACTTGTACGTGTACGTCACGTCGAGCGCGCCGACGGCGAAGGGCTGCGTGATGTAGTGCGAGTTGTTGGTGACCGCGAAGCTGCCCTGCTGCCAGTAGCCCGTAGCGCCGAGATCGAAGCTCGACATGAGCGAAGCGCAGCGATGGCAGACGAGGCCTGGGCGCCCGGCAGCGTTCGCTGAGAGCAGCCGCGCCGAGTCCGAGATGGTCGAGTCGTACATGAACGCGACCACGTCGTACTGCGAGTAGTCGATGGTGGAGTTGAGCGAGCTGCCCGGCAGCACCGTCGTGGTGAAGCCCCAGCCCTGGAGGAACGTGGAGAGCTCCGGCGCGAACGTGCCGCTGGAAATGAGCACGCGCAGACCGCACTGCCCCGCGACGCAGACTCCCGAGGTGCAGCGATTGCCACAAGCGCCGCAGTTGTTGACGTCGCTCCTGACGTCGCGCTCGCACCCGTTGGCGACCTGGCCATCACAGTCGACGAAACCCGTGGAACAGGTGCCCACGGTGCACGCGCCGGCCTCGCAGCTCCGGCCAGCGTGCGGAACCGCAGCACAGGCCGTGCAGCCACCGCAGTGATCCGGATCGGATCGAGTGTCGACGCACGCGCCTCCGCAGAGATTGAGGGGGCTGGCGCACGTCGTGCGGCACTGACTCGCGGAGCACGCCTGCCCGCCGGGGCACGTGGTGCCGCAGCTGCCGCAGTTGGCGTTGTCGGTGGCGGTGTTCGCGCAGTACGGCGTGCCTCCGCCCGGACAGGTCGTGAGCGCGCCGCAGGTCAGGCCGCACGCGCCGTTCGCGCACACCTCGCCTGAGGCGCAGCTCGTTCCGCACGCGCCGCAGTTCGCGTTGTCCGTGCGGGTGTTCGCGCAGTACGGGGTCCCGTTGCCCGAGCAGGTGGTGAGCGCGCCGCACGTCAGGCTGCAGGAGCCGTTCGCACAGACCTCGCCCGATCCGCAGGTGGTGCCGCACGCGCCACAGTTCGCGTTGTCGCTGGTGGTATTCGCACAGTACGGCGTGCCGCCGCCGGGGCAGGTGGTGAGCGCTCCACAGCTCAGGCTGCACGCGCCGTTCGCGCAGACCTCTCCCGATCCGCAGGTGGTGCCGCACGCGCCACAGTTCGCGTTGTCGCTCGCCGTGTTCGCGCAATACGGCGTTCCGCCGCCGGGACAGGTGGTGAGCGCGCCGCAGGTCAGACCGCAGACGCCGTTCGCGCAAACCTCACCTGATCCGCAGGTGGTGCCGCACGCGCCGCAGTTCGCGTTGTCCGTGCGCGTGTTCGCGCAGAAGGGCGTGCCGCTGCCGGCGCAGGTGGTGAGCGAGCCGCAGCTCAACGTGCAGGCGCCGTTCGCGCAGACTTCCCCCGAGTCGCAGGTGGTGCCGCAGGCGCCGC
>CBIHPJ010000550.1:0-6421 GCA_966211295.1 uncultured Myxococcales bacterium
CTCCACAGAAGGAGCGCGCTGGCCTACCGTCCCGCTCCATGCCCATCGGGAAGAACGACGCCGCCGCAGCCGCAGCTGAAGCAGCACGCCGCGCAGCAGAGAAGGCCCGTGAGGCCGCGCGAAAAGCAGCGGAAGAGGCGAAGGCCGCCGCTGCGAAAGCGGCTGCCGCGGCCGCTGCGAAGGCGAAAGCAGGCATGGCGAAAGCCGGGCTCGGCGCGGGCATCGGCAAGGAAGCGTCGAAGCGGCTCGGCCTGAAGGATCGCTTCTCCTCGAAGGCGATGAAGCCGATCCGCGCAGGCGTGAAGGCCGGCGGAGAGCTCGGCGGCACCGTGGGCAGCATTGGTGGCGGGCTCTCTGCTGGAGCAGCACAGGGCACTTCGGCCACCGAAGCGAAGACCTTCAAGCCCAACCAGCTCGCGGCGTACTTCGGCTCGGCGGACAACGACGTCGCCGCCACGCAGAACCCCACCTCGGTGAAGATCAACGCCGGCACGCGCGAGCTCGACGAGGCCAACGCGAAGGTCGAGGCGAACAAGGCCGAGCTCAACGAGCAGCTCCGCCGCCTCGGGCCTCACCTCAGCGAGGCTCAGAAGAAGGAGTACATCAAGACCTTCGAGGCTGATCACCAGGCCGACACCGAGAAGGCCGCGGAGGCCGCGAAGAAATTGTCGGAGACGCTGAACGAGGCGCGCACCGCCAGCCCTCGCGCTTCTCCTTCCGAGCTGCTCGCCGCGGCCAAGTCGCTCGCGAAGAGTCCCGAAGGCGCGCAGGCCGCGAAAGACTACGTCAAGGATCTCGCGACCCATCCGGACTCGCCCGAGTACCAATCGCTCGTCAAGGAGACCGGGAGCGTCGAGGCGGCGAACAAGGCGCTCCAGGACACGCTCAAGGAAGCGATCCCCAACCTCGCGCTCAAGGGCCTCGAGGATTCGAACGGAGATCCGAAGGCGGCTGCCGAGTTCGTCAAGCGCGAGCTCGAGACCCTGGAGACCGCGAAGGGAATCGTCGGTGACGTGTCGCAGGTCGGGAAGGCGATGGATCTGCTCGCCAACGGCGGTGACTTCAAGGCGCTCAAGGACATGGGCGCCGGTCCCTACGGCGACACCCTGAAGGTCGCGGGCACCATCATCGGCATCGCGAAGGTCGCCAACGGCACCGCGTCACCACAAGACGTGCTCGGCCTCACCAAGGACAGCGCCGAGCTCACGGCGACCGCGCTGAAGTCCTTCGGCAAGGTCGCGGCGGGCGAGTTCCTCGAGAAGATCGCGGGGCCGCTCGGCGTGGTCGCTGGCGTGTTCTCGATGAGCGACGACGTCGCGGCGCTGATGAAGGACGGCAAGAAGGGCGATGCGCTCAAGCTGGTGGGCGATGCGTTGAGCACCGCGGGTGCCGTCTGCGCGTGCACGGGAGCAGGCGCGCCGGTGGGGGCCATTCTCGCGGTCGCGGGCACCGCGCTCACCGTCGCCGGCTCGATCGTGAACATGAAGCAGGAAGAGAGCGATCGCTCGGCGGAAGAACTGAGCATCTTGAAGCGCATCGGCGTCGACGAGAACTGGGCCAAGGTGCTCTCGTCCACCGAGCGGTTCGCGGATCCCAAGTTCAAGACCCAGTGGCTCGGTGGATCTCCCGACGAGGTTCGCAAGAAGATCGCCGCCGGCCCCGGTGACGACGGGCGCGCGTTCAACAACCTGCTCGAGCTCATCAACAAGTTCCCCACCAAGAGCGACGGGTACAACAACGCCGGCAATCAGACTGCGCGCGAGCAGTTCAAGAAGGCGCTCGAGAACAGCCCGAATCTCACCGACGCCGATCGCGAGTACTTGAGGAAGTGGAACAAGAACGACAAGACCGCGAAGGCCCCGCCGGGATTCATGGAGCGCGCGAAGCAGGCTGCGCAGGACTTCGTGAACACGAAGACGGTGACCTGGAGCAACGCCGCCTAGCAGGGTGAGCTCGCGGGGTGAGTCAGTGTTTGAGCAGGAACAGCAGCGCCGCCAGTGAGAGCAGCGCTGCGCCGAGCACGAGAATCCAGGCGACGGGAAGTCCACTGCGAGTGGGGGGAACCTGCTCCAGCTCCCGCTCGGTGGCCTGCTGCACCATCGGACGATCGCGCCGGGTCGGCACTCCCAGCTTCGGCCGATCGTTCTTCGTGGGGACGCTCGCCGCTCTCTCTTTCAGCACGGGCAGTTTCGCCGTCTCCTCGCCCCGCAGCTCGACGCGCAGCCGCGCCAGCTCGGTGAGCACCGCGCGCGCTGACGCAGGCCGCTTCTTCGGATCTTTCTCGAGCATCCGGTGCACCAACGCGGCGAGCTGGGGTGGGCAGTCGGGCGCGGCTTCGCTGAGCGGCGGGTGCGATTCCTCGAGGTGTTTGTACATCAGGTCCTGCCCCGTCTCGGCTTCGAAGGCCTCCTCGGCAGTGAGCAGGGCCCACGCCACGCAGCCCATGGCGTAGAGATCGCACGCGGGAGTCAGCGGCTCGCCCCGAATCTGCTCGGGCGCCATGTAGCCGGGCGTGCCCACCACCAGGTCGGGGTTGGTCGCGTTGGTCCCGTCCAATTGTTTGGCGAGCCCGAAGTCGAGCACCGTCACGTGCCACGACTGATCAGCCAGCGTGGTGATGAAGAGGTTGCTCGGCTTCAGATCGCGATGGAGCACGTTGCGCGCGTGAGCCGCGGCGAGCGCCGCCATCGTCTGCTCCAGCACCGTGAGCACCTCGCCTGCGTTGAAGCGCCCTTTCTCCTGGACCCAGGCCATCGCGCTCCGTCCTTCGAGGAGCTCCATCACGAAGTACTGGCCGCCGTCGGGGAGGCTCCCGAAGCTGAAGATGTCGATGATGTTCGGGTGGTGAATCGCGTTCACCGCGCGCGCTTCCCCGAGGAGCCGCCGGAGCTGCTCGGGATCTCCGAGCACGTGCGGGAGCAACACCTTGATCGCCACCGCCTTGCCGATGGTCGGTTGTTCTCCGCGGTAGATGGCGCTCATTCCTCCACGCGAGAGTGGCGCGAGCACGCGGTACTCGCCGAGCATGGTGCCCACGAGAGGATCGCCCTTCAGCGCCTGGCTACACGACTCGCACCGATCGAGGTGCCGGAGCGCCTGCAGCCGCTCGGCCGGACCCAGCGACTTCGCGGCGTAGGCGCGCAAGGTGGCGGCATCGAGGTGTTCGTCGGAGAGCTCGACGCGAATCGTCTCAGCTTCGGTGTCGTCGCGACGAACGGCCATTTCGGCGGAGAGCCTACGAAGATCCCGGCCTCGTTGTTTTGCTGAATGAACTGAATGAACCCCGGTGGGTCGGGTAACAGAGCCGGGTCCGTGAAGAACCTGTCTCGTGAACTGGGTCTCCGCTCGAACGACGCGCTCGAGCCTCTCTTCGCCGCCGCGCTCACCGAGGCTGAGAACCTCGGAGTGGTCGAGCCACGCACGCTGATCACTGCGTGGCGGCCCGCTCTTCCCCAGCCCTGCACGGCGGCTGCGTTGGGTGAGGTGCGACTCGCGGAGCTGCTGTTGCTCGCAGCGTGCGTCGCGGGTCAACGCCGGGCCCTGGAGACCTTCGACGCGCGTTTCCTCCGCCCCGCGGTCGCAGGTGTCGCGCGGAAATTTCCTCACCTCGACGCGGCCGAGATCGCCCAGTCTGTGCGCGAGCGGTTGTTGGTCGGCGAGGGACTGAAGCGACTCCAATCGTGGAGAGGCCGCGGGTCGCTGAGCGCTTGGCTGCGGAGCGTGTCGACGCGCGTGGCGCTCAACGCGCTGCCCACAGAGCGCGCGCAGTCACTCGACGACCAGGAGTGGAATGACGCCGTCGAGCGCCTCACCAGTCCCGCGAATCCCGAGCTCGCGTTGCTCGAGAAGAGCAGGCAGACCGAGCTGCGCGCGGCGTTGAGAGAAGCGCTGCACCGCTTGCCGAGGAGAGAGAAGACGGTGCTGCGGCTCCATGTGTTCCAGTCGCTCTCGGCTGATCAACTCGCGCGGATCTTCCACGTCAACGCCGCCACCGTGCGCCGCTGGATTCAAGGCGCTCGCGCCACCGTGCTCGAGAACGTGCGCTCGATGCTCGCTCACACCACGCACTGGTCCTCGTCGCAGCTCGACAGCGCGCTCGCCGGAATTTCGCGACTCGACGTCGGGCTTTCGGGCCTGGGGGCCTCCAGCACGCCCCGCATTTCCGCCGTCATTTCAAGCACCTGAGGGACAGTTCGGCTTTTCGTGCGCGTTCTCCGAAAAGTGCCTGTCTCCGAGGCATGCCACGAAGACTGACCTCTTCCACTCCCGTCGCCGCTCCTCGTCCTCCCGCTGCTGCGCCGGCCACGCCGAAGAAGCTCAGCGCTGAAGCGGCACGCACGTGGGCCGCTGGAGCCCGCACTCCGTCGAACCGCGAGTCGCCCATGGCTCGCTGGGAGCGCTTGCACGCCACGCCGTTCGAAGTTCCCGAGCGACGCACCGCGGTCATCTCGGATCGCGCGAAGGAGCTCGCGAAGAGCGTGAGCGGATCGGGGAGCCGCATGTCGCCCCGCCTCGCGCAGGACATGCTCGACGGCCTCACCGCCGCCGGTCTCGCCGAACCGCTGTGGCCTCATCTGAAGAGCATGGGCTTCAAGGAAGAAGAGGCTGCGGCCATTCACGATCAGCTCAAGAGCTTCGAGAACGATCGGCGCACCTCGCTCACCGCGATGGGCGGCGCCGGAGTGGCGCGGCTCGCGAACGAGGGCAAGCAGGTGAAGGCGCTCGCGAACGTGGTGGAGGCGCTCGTCGCGGGGCGCACTCCCGACCTCTCGAAGCTGCCCGCTCCCGTCGCCACGGCGATCGGCAACGCTGCGCGCCTCGGTCCAGCAGAACAGCTGGAGTCGGCTCGCGCGATGCTCGAGCTGCGGCTCGGCAACTTCATCACCGACAGTCCGATCGATCTGGTCGACGGCGCTCCCGCGGCGGCGCAGGCAGGAATCCAGGCGGCGATCTCCGCGCAGATCAAACAGGTCAGCTCGGCGCAAGACGTGGGCGATCTGCGCCTGATGAAGCACGAGGGCTTCACCGCGTTCGGCCTGCTGAAGGAGCTGGCGGTGCTCGATCCCTCCGCGGCGCAACGTTTTGGTTCGGCCTTCGCGAACGCGCTGCACTCCGCCGAAGGACGAATCGGCGCAACAGTGCTCGACTGACGTCGCTGCGCAGGGCAAGGGCGGCGCGTGGAGTGCCCAGCTGAAGAAGAGCTTCTGGAGTTCGCGGCGGGATCCCTCGCCGCGCAGCGGGCGCTCTCGGTCGAGCGGCATCTCGAGTCGTGCCTCGAGTGCATGCGAGTGCTCGGAGCAGGAGCTCACTCGCTGACGGATCAGCCGGCTGACGAAACGACGCCGCTCGACGTCACGCCCGAAGCAGAGGGCCGCTACGAGCTGCGCCGCGAGCTGGGCGAAGGCGCGGAAGGCCGCGTCTTCATCGCGTGGGATCATCACCTCGCTCGCGAAGTGGCGATCAAGGTTCCGCATCGCGACACCGTGCGTCCGCTGCGTGAGGCCCGCTTGCTCGCGCGGCTCGATCATCCCGGCATCGCCACCATCTTCGAGATCGGTCGCCGCGCGGACGGCACCTTGTACAGCGTGCATCGCTTCGTGCGCGCCGAGCGCGGCCCGCGATCACTGCGTGAAGCCTTCTCGCGGAGCACCACGCTGGAGGAACGCCTCCGGCTGCTCCCTCGACTGCTGCAGGCGTGCGAAGCGATGGGCTACGCGCACGGCCGCGGCATCGTGCACCGCGATCTCAAGCCCGAGCACATCGCGCTCGGCGACGGCGGCGAGACCGTGGTGCTCGATTGGGGCCTCGCGCGTTCACTCGAGACCGACGACGCGCCCGGGCAGAGCGCGGTGGGCACCAAGGGCTATTGGAGCCCCGAGCAAGCGCGAGGAGAGCAGGCGGGACCTGGCGCCGACGTCTTCGCGCTCGGCGTGATCCTCGATGAGCTGCTCTCCGTCGTTCCGGCTGATCAACGCCCCCGTCCGCTGAGCGCGATCGCCGAGCGTGCACGACTGGCCGATCCAGCCGCGCGTTACTCGACCGCGTCTGCCATGGCCGAAGATCTCACCGCGTGGCTCTCGGGCGGCGAGGTCGGCGCGCATGCCTACGCACTCTCGGAGCGGCTCGCGCTTCAGTTTCGCCGGCATCGCCAGGCGTTGGCGTTTCTCTGCGTGATCGCGATCGTCGCGGTGCTCTCCGCGGTGCAGATCGCGCGCAGTCGAATGCACGCGCAAGAAGCGCTCGCGACCAGCTTGTTGCAGAAGGCCAGCCAGGCGCAGCAGCGCGGTGGTTGGGATGAAGCGGCGGTCTACAGCGCGGCGGCGAGAGACCTCGCGGACTCCGAGCCTGCGCGGATGAGCCTGGCGGCCACCGCGGGGCGTTCGCGTTTGTTGGGACGGACCACCATCTCCACCGAGGGTCC
>CBIHPJ010000551.1:0-6396 GCA_966211295.1 uncultured Myxococcales bacterium
CCGGTGATCGCACCTCCGGTGATGGCGCCTCCGGTGATGGCGCCCGGTGCACCAGTGCAGCAAGCCCGTCCGCCCGCGATCGTTCCTCCCGCGCCGGGAGCGCAGCCTCCTCGCCCGGCCGCGATCGTTCCGCCTGCCCCGCCACAGGTCTCCGCTCCGCGACCCGCGGCGATCATCCCGCCGGCTCCGCCTCCGCAAGGTGCGCAGCGCCCGGCAGCGATCGTTCCTCCGGCACCTCCCTCAGCGGCTGCCCCGGCTCGTCCACCGGCGCCTCCAGCGGGTGCTTCGGCGCCCGTTCGTGGGAGCCCGCTCCCCGAGACTGGCGCGATGGAAGGCATCACCCCGCCGCAAGCCGCCGCGCTGCGGAAGTTCGCGCTCGCGCTCAACACGCTGGACTACTTCGTCACGCTCAACATCCAGCCGACCGCGACGCCCGGAGAGATCAAGAAGGCGTTCTACCGGGAGAGCCGCACGTACCACCCTGACCGCTTCTTCCACCTCGCGGACTCGCAGGAGAAGACGGACATCGGCAGCATCTACAAGCGCGTCACCGAGGCGTATTACGTCCTGCGCGACGACGCGAAGCGCAAGAAGTACCAGGCCGATCTCGCGGGTGCCGAGCGTTCGAAAAAGCTCCGCTACACCGAGGCCACCGAGTCGGAGCTCAAGGCCGAAGCGCGCAAGAGCGTCGAAGAAGAGTTCGGAACCAGTCCCAAGGCCCGCCCCTTCTTCAAGACCGCTGCTGCCGAGTTCGAGAAGGGCAATTGGCAGGCTGCCATCAGCGCTCTCAAGATGGGCCTGACCTACGAGCCCGGCAATGCGCGCTTCAAGGAAATGCTCGCCGAGTCGAACAAGAAGCTCGAAGACGCGCGGCGCGGCCAGGCTCCTTCCTTCATGATCAAGTGACGCTCGATCTCATCTGCCTCGGAGCTCTCGCTTTCTTCGCGATCTGGGGCGCGTTCAGCGGTTTTGCCCGGCAGGTCGCGCAGGCGGTGGCCGCGGTCGGAGCGGTGCTCGCCGCGGCGCCAGCAGGCCGCTTCTTCGCCGAGCCGATGTCCCACGCGCTCCAATCGTCGCTCACGGTGGGAGTGGTGATCGCCACCATCGTCTCGTTCCTCGTGGTGTACCTGTTCGTGCGCTTCATGCTCACGCAGATCCTCCGCAGGATCCTCGCGGGCAAGGATCCGAAGAACCGCTCGGCCGATCGAGGGCTGGGCTTCATGCTCGCGGCGACCAAGACCGCCGCCACCATGTGGATCGCGCTCTCCGCGGCGACCTTCGTGGAGAACAACCTGGTGCTCGCGGGGAAGAAGTACACCTTCACCCCGAAAGACTCGAAGCTGGTGGCCTTCGCGCGCACGAACAACTTCATCGAGTTGGTGCAGTTCTCGGGCGCGAAGGACCTCGCGATGGCAGCGAAGCTGGCGAGCGACCCGAAGCAGGCCGACAAGCTCAAGAACGACCCCGACTTCGCCGTGCTGATGAAGGACGAGCGCTTCCGCTCCGTCGTTCAGGGCGACCAGTGGAAGAAGGCGCTCGAGAGCGGCGACGTGCGCGGGCTGATGCAGAACAACCAGCTGGTGGAGCTGATCCACGACCCCAAGATGGGTCGCCGGCTGGAGCGCATGGCGGCGATGTCGGAGAAGTAGTCCTGAAGCGGTAAATCGGCTCAGGACAGATGCTGGATCTCTCCGGCAATTCTTTATAGTGCGCCACCAACATGGCCTCCCCCACCCCGCAGCGCTGGTCCGTCGCAGACTCGAACGATCTCTACGCCATCAAGAACTGGGGTGCCGGCTACTTCGGTATCAACGACAAGGGGAACGTGATCGTTCACCCCGCGGGGCCGACCACGCCGAGCTTCGATCTCAAGGAGCTGGTCGACGAGGTGCGCCGCCGCGGCATCAGCCTTCCGCTGCTGATTCGTTTCACCGACGTGCTCCGCAACCGCGTGGTGCACCTCAACGAGGCCTTCCGCAAGGCGATCGCCGAGCACGGCTTCAAGGGCCAGTACCGCGGCGTGTACCCCATCAAGGTGAACCAGCACCGCTACGTCGCGGAGCAGATCACCGACGCCGGCAAGCCGTACAACTACGGCCTCGAGGCGGGCAGCAAGCCTGAGCTCCTCGCGGTGATGGCGCTGCTCGAGGACCCCGAGGCCCTCATCATCTGCAACGGCTACAAGGACGAGGAGTACGTCGAGACCGCGCTCTACGCGTCGAAGCTGGGACGCAAGGTGGTGATGGTCGTCGAGAAGCCCTCCGAGCTGATGCTGATCGCCGAGGTCGCGCGCAAGACGGGCATCAAGCCGCGCCTCGGCATGCGCGTGCGCCTCTCCACCCGCGGCGCCGGCAAGTGGGAAGCGTCGGGCGGCGATCGTTCGAAGTTCGGTCTCTCGTCTGGCGAGCTGATGGACGCGATCTCGTTCATGCGCGAGGCCGGCCTGATGGACAGCTTCGAGCTGCTCCACTTCCACCTCGGCTCGCAGATCTCGAACATCCGCAACGTGAAGAACGCGCTGCGCGAGGTCGGCCGGTTCTACGTCGAGGTGCGCCGCCTGGGCGCGCCGCTGCAGTACATCGACGTCGGCGGTGGTCTCGGCGTCGACTACGACGGCTCGCAGACGAACTTCGCTTCGTCGATGAACTACACCACCGAGGAGTACGCGAACGACGTGGTGTTCTCGGTGATGGAGGCCTGCGACAGCGCCGGCGTGCCGCACCCGAACCTGGTCTCGGAGTCAGGCCGCGCCGTCGTCGCGCACCACGCGATGCTGGTGACCGAAGTGCTGGGCAACAGCGGCTTCGACGTGCCCCCGATGAACGAGGGGCTGCCCGAGAACGCGCCGCACGTGGTGAAGAACCTCCAGGCCGCGTTCCGCGACGTCACCAACAAGAACCTGCTCGAGACGTACCACGACGCCACTGAGTACAAGGACGAGGTGCTGACCCTGTTCTCCCTGGGTCACCTCACCCTCGAGCAGCGCGTGCTCGCCGAGAATCTCTTCTGGGCCATCTGCCACAAGATCCTGCGCATCGCGCGCGAGGCGGGAGAGATCGCCGAAGAGCTCGAGACGCTCGAGCACATGTTGTCAGACACGTACTTCTGCAACTTCTCCGTCTTCCAGTCGCTGCCTGACTCGTGGGCGATCGATCAGCTCTTCCCCGTGATGCCGATTCACCGCCTCACCGAGCGCCCCACGCGCCGCGCGGTGCTCGCCGACATCACCTGCGACAGTGACGGCAAGATCGAGAAGTTCATCGACAAGCGCGAGGTGAAGGACGACCTCCAGCTGCACTCGCTCAACGACGACGAGTACTACCTCGGCATCTTCCTCGTCGGCGCGTACCAGGAGATCCTGGGCGACCTGCACAACCTGTTCGGTGACACGCACACCATCCAGGTCTCGCTCGCGCCGGGCGGCGGCTACCTCATCGATCGCGTCGTCGAAGGCGACACGGTCACCGAGGTGCTCAACTACGTGGCGTACAACAAGGACGATCTCATCGCGAAGATGCGCACGTTCACCGAGACGGCGCTCCGCGCGGGCCGCATCACGCTCGACGAGTCGCGCCAGATCCTCCGCGTCTACGAGGCGGGGCTCGCCGGCTACACGTACCTGGAGCGCGAGGTCGACGCGAAGAGCTTCACCGCTTCGCAGCTGCGCCTCGTGGTGCCTGCCGAGCCGCAGCGCACCGGTACACAGGGCTGAAATGTCAGAGCGGAGCTCGCTCCTTCGCTCGCAAAGCATGAATTAGTCGACGTGCGCAGAGCGGGCCTCGTGCTTGCACTGCGCGCGCGCGCACATGCGACTCCTGTCTGCGCTGGTGTTGGTGGTTCTGCTCGGGTGCGAAGCGTCGGGCCTGAAGCCGGTCGCTGGCGAGCTGGTGGTGACCCCACAGACGCTCTCCTTCGAACCCACCTTCGTCGGGTTCCCACGCTCCGCCGAAGTGACGATCGGCAATCGCTCGCGCGCTTCGCGCACGCTGAACCTCCGCGTCACGGGGCCTTTCGAAGTCGCAGGTGAGCTGGTCGCTGGGGGCGGAGCTGACACCGTCCTGCCGATCAGCTTCGCGCCCATCGGTCCCGGCGACTTCATGGGCAAGCTCACCATCAGCGACGAGGCCGAGATGTTCGTGGTCGAGCTCTCGGGCACGGGTCTTCGCACGCCGGTCTGCGCGAACACCGCCTGCGAGACGAGCACCTTCGATCCAGCGCTGGGCCGCTGCGTGGGCACTCAGCTTCCGAATGGCGCCAGCTGCACCAACGCGTGCATCAGCGGCGGCATGTGCGCGAACGGCCGGTGCGTGGGCGCGCAGGTCGACTGCTCCGACGGGAACCCGTGCACGCTCGACGCGTGCGATCCGGCGGTGGGCTGCCTGCACCCTGCCGCCGAGTGCAACGCGCCCGTCAATCCGTGCAAGGCGGCGAAGTGCGATCCCACCCTCGGCTGCGTGGAGAACGACGTGCGAGACGGTACCGCCTGCGGCGACGCGGACTGCGTGAGCGCGCAGATCTGCATCGCGGGCATGTGCAAGAGCCTCCCGGTGCCCGACGGCGCGGCGTGTGGAGCGGCGAGCCCGTGCCAGGGCCTCGGCACCTGCCAGCAGAGCGTCTGCGTGCAGCCGCCCGGAGGCCAGCTCCACGAAGCGTGGAGCTACGAGTTTCCCGGCCCCACCGCGAGCTTCCAGGGCGTGAGCGATTCAGCGCAGAACCTGTACTGGATCGAGTGCACCACGAATCCGCCGGGGCCCGATCAGTGCGAGGGCTGCCCGCTCTGCTCAGCTGCCTCGTTCACCCCGGGAGGGGTGGCGCGGTTCCGCACGCCGCTGGGGATCGAGCCCAACGCCACCGCTCATCATCTGCTCGCGGGGGACAGGCTGATCTACGCCGCGGGAAACACGATCGGCGCGGTCGCCACGTCCGATGGCGCGCAGGTGTGGTCGAGCTCGCTGCCGCTCAACCTGGCCGGGGTCTCGGATGTCGCCGACAACCAGGTCATCGAGGCGATCGCCGCGTCTCCCGCGCGCATCACGGTCGCCCTCTCCCGCCGGCTCGGCCAGACGACGGCGCGCCAGAGCGTGCTGGTTCAGCTCGAGGCGGCCACCGGCACGATGGTGTTCGCGAAGTTCTACGACGGCTCGTTGAGCGCGCCGGTGATCGACGAGTCCGACGCGATCTCGTTCAAGGTGACGCCCTGGTACACGCCGAACCCGCTCCCGCCTCCCTCTTCGGTGGTGGCGCTCAGCTCGAGCGGCATCGAGCGATGGCGGGTGACGTCGCCGGCGAGCATGCCGTGGCAGCTCGGTTCGCCGGTGGCGGCCTTCATGGGTGAGCTGCAACTCGAAGATGGCGAGCTGCGCTCGATGACCGATGGCGACCTGCTCTCGCCCCCGCCGATGGGCACGCTCACCAGCAATACGTTGATGAGCGACACGGGGCGCGTGCTGCTCCGCACGCCGCAATCAGCGACGCAGGTGAACGCGATGTGGCTGCGCCGCGGGGTTCAGGATCCGCTGTGGGAAGTGATCGTGCGCGAGCTGCACGGCACCAACTCGTTGAGCGAGACGGTGGCCACTTCGAATGGAGGCTTCCTCGTGGCCGGCGGCGATTCGCGGCATCCGACGATGCTCAAGGGCTTCGGGCCCACCGGCGCGGAGCGGTTCGCGTGTGAGATTCCCTGGAGCCAGTACGGCGAGATGCCGGTGGCGCTACTCGATCGGCGCTGGGTGATCCTCGAGCCTCGCTACATGCTCGCGCCGAAGCTGCACGTGTACGACGTGGGCGCAGAGCTGCCGGCGCTGCATGGCTGGACGAGCGCGCGAGGTTCGCCGTCGGGTGGAATGCGGCCGCTGCCCTGAGGACAGGAAGTGCGCCCCTATCTCCCTCTCCCCTCGGGAGAGGGTCGGGGTGAGGGCAGAGATCTTCGACTGCCGCCCGACTACTTGTGGTGGTGAATGAACCGGCTCCACACGTGGAGCTCTGGCCCGTGGAAAAGCGTCGCGAAGCCGAGGTCACCCGAACCTGAGTCGAAGCCCGGGTAGTCGATGCAGTCGTAGACGCGCCCCGGCGGCCGCTTCGGGCCCAGCTGCTTGCGGAGCCACGCTTCGGGCTCACCGATGCGCGCCTCCTCGGAGACCACGAAGCGTTGCAGCACCTCGGCGACCGTGGGCCCGTGGGTCGGCGGGCTCTTCGATCTCCAGAAGCGCATGCGACACAGGAAACCTTCCGCGATGGGCTGCTTCGACAGCACGTTGCCCAGGTGAAACGCGGTCTCGTTCGCCCAGCCGCTGAGCTCTAACAATTTCGCACCGATGCTCTGCCCGCCGTCTCCATTGGCCGGGAATCCGGGGATCAGGGCGAAGAGCCCGCCCTTGAGCTCCGGCGACATCCGCG
>CBIHPJ010000552.1:0-6391 GCA_966211295.1 uncultured Myxococcales bacterium
CCCTCTCCCCGCTCCGCAGGGAGAGGGAGAATTTAGAACCGGTGCAGGAAGATCTGTCCCGCTGAGTCTGCGAGCCAGACGCCTTCACCCTCGAGACTCGGACTCCCGGCCGTGAGCTCACCGTGAATCCCCGGGAGCTCGAGCGCAGGACCCCCATCCACGCCCCACACGACGAGCCCATTCGCAGTCACCGCCCACACCGCGGCGCCGCCGAACGCGAACCCAATCTCCCGCACGCGCTGATCACTCGTCGCCAGTCGTTTCAGCTCGACTCCGCTCGAACCTGCTCGCAGCACCACGCCGTCTTCGCCCGCGCTCACGAGATATTTCCCCGCTGAATCGAACGCGACCGCCTGAGTCTGCCGCCCGGTCCACGCCTCCTCTTCACGTAGCGAAGGCAGCGCGACCATCGCGCCATTCCCGTCCTCCGACAGGTACGCGAGGAGATCGCCCTTCGCCGAGATCGCCAATCGCTTCACCGCGGTGCGCGCGTGAATCGGAGACGACTCCGGCTTCAAGGTGTCGCCATCGAGCCCCAGCACGTCACTCCCGCACCCGATCCAGATATCTCCCTGCGGCGAACGAGCGAGGGTCCAGACCGTCGCACGGCACGGCTTTGCGCTCTCCGTGACTGCGCCGTTGTCCTCCGCGTGGAGATCGATCTGCCCGGGCTTGCCCACGAGCAATCCACCCTCCACCGCGAGCACGTCATTCCCCTTCACGCCGGCCTCGCGCCAGTGCGGCTCCCCATCCTGTCCCACGAGGATCAACGACTGCGGCGTGCGCGCCCAGATCGTCTTGGTTCCCTCCGCCACCGCCCACACCGGGCCTTCACCCAACTGCGCCCTCGGCAAGTGCGCCGCGAGTGCCTGGATCTTCCACTCGAAGCGTTTCCCGCCGCGATCGAGCGCACCGACCTGGTTGCCATCGAGCGAGAACGAGACCGCGCGCAGCTCGTCCCCATCGGCATCGAGTCGCGCGAGCACGTGCGACGTCGCGAGGTCCCATAGCAACACCGACCCATCCTCCGACGCGGTCGCCAGCCAACCACCTCGAGGAGAGAGCGCGAGTCCATTCACCCGCCTCGCATGTCCGGGGAACGTCGAGACGATCGCTCCAGTCACAGCGTCGAGCGTCTGCACCTGGCCCGTCTCATCAGCGACGAAGAGCTGCTTCTCGTCAGCAGAGAAGAGCAGGGCAGAGAGCTCCGCTTTCCCCGCGCGCTCGTGCCGCACGTCGTCCGCGCCCCACCACACCAGCGTTCCATCTGAGCCCGCCACCGCGACGGCTTTCCCTGAGCGGCTCAACGCGAGCGCCGTGGGAGCCTCAGGCGAAGGACTCCACGTGCGACCCGCGGTCGCCGCGGCCGTCTCGAAGAGCTGCAGCGAAGCAGGACCCGCCACCGCGATCGACGCACCATCACCACTGAACGCGACCGCGAGCGCGCGCTCGGTGCCAGCGAGGGTCCGCTGCTTCCCGTCGCTCGTGGTGAGCCGCACGTGCGCGGACTTCAGCGCCCACAGTTTTCCGCCGGGCGCGACCGCGGACGGCAGCGGCTTGCGCTCAGGATCCGTGGTGCCCTCGACCAGTCGCCAGGTGGTGTCGTCGTCGATGCTGAACACGCCGCGGCCCGGAGAGCCGAGCAGCGCGAAGCCACTCTCCGCGTCGTACGCGCCCTGCGTGGTGGAAGGAGAGGGTACCGCGCCCCCGAGCTTCCGCACCGGCGTCACCCACGAAGCCAACGCCGCGCTCGACACCTGCGCGCCCGGAGCACCCGCCTGCGCCGCGAGCTCGAACGCGACCTGCGCGTGATTCCAATCGTGCACGCGCATCGCTCCGCGCGCCTGCTCCATCAGCGACGCGCCGACGAGCACCCGCGCGTCCTTCAGCGACGAATCGCGCGCACCCACGAGCGTCCACGCGATCACCTCGGAGATGCCGAGCGCGATGATCGATCCAATCGTCACCAGCGTGAGCGCCTTGTTCCGAGAGACGAAGCGCTTCACCAGCTCCCACGAGCTGTACTGGTACGAGGCCACGCGTTTTCCCGCGCGATAGTCCGCCAGCTGCGAAGCGAGGGCCTTCGCGTCGATGCGCTTCTCGCGCTCCACCTTCAGCGCTTGATCGACGATCGCGGCGAGCTCGGGAGGCGCCTCGGGCGCGAACTCCTTCAGCGGCCTGAAATGTCCACGCCCCACGTCGAGCAACAGCGAGCGCACGTCGCGATTTCCGTCGAACGGCCGCACGAAGGAGATCAGCTCGTAGAGCATCACCCCCAGGCTCCACACGTCGCTGCGTGCGTCGATCTGATCGACCTCGCCGCGCGCCTGCTCCGGGCTCATGTAGAGCGGAGTGCCCACCACCGAGCCCTGCTGCGTCGCGCCCGAGGTCACTCCACTGAGGCGCCGCACGGTCTGCAGCGGCTTCACGGTCTCGATCTTCTCCGGCTCGGCGAGCTCGCGTTCTTCGTCGGGATCTCCGAGCACCCGCGCCACGCCCCAGTCGAGCACCACGGTCTCGCCGAACTCGCCCACCATCACGTTCTCTGGCTTGAGATCGCGATGCACCACGTCGCGGCTGTGCGCGTACGCCACCGCGTTACAGAGATCGATGAAGTGAGGGAGCAGCGCGAGTCGCGCTTCCAGGGTGGTCGCTTCCTCCAGCGCCTTGCGGAAGGTGCGGCCGCGCACCAGCTTCTGCGTGACGTAGTACTCGCCCTGCTCGGTGCGCCCGAGCTCGTGCACGGGGACGATGCCGGGATGCTCGAGCTGCCCGGTGATGCGCGCCTCGCGCACGAAGCCACCTGCGAGCGCTCCGGTCTTTCGCGCCGTCTTGAGCGCCACCTCGCGATTGAGCGCGGTGTCGTGCGCTTCGAAGACCACCGACTGACCGCCCTGGCCGAGCTCGCGCTCCACCACGTAGCGCTCGGCACCTGCGATCGGAAGCATCGCGTCCGAGAGCGAATCGCCCACCGGCGCCGGCTTGCTCGGCGTCACCGTCGCGCCGAGCCCGTCGTTCCCTTCATCACTCACGTGATCTGCCTCTCGATTTCTGAGCTCAGTTGAGTTGCCCCTCCCGCGCCCCAGGAGATGCAGGAAACGCGGTCGCGCTCCTCAGGTCAATCGACTGAGCTTGGAGGCGCTCCGACTACCGAGACGACCACTGCAGGCTGCCGGGGTCGAGCATCAGCGTCGTGGTCCTGTCGGGCATCACGGTCGCCTTGAACGAGCTCGAGGTTCCGTTCTCGAGCTTCACGGACACCCGGTACATACCGCTGGCGATCTTCTTGTTGATGGGCGGCGCGCCCCACTCTTCACCCGCGACGGTGATGACGCTGCGGCCCTTGTTGTCACCCACGCTGATCACCAGCTTGCCGGTGCCTTCGGGAATCGGCTCGTCCTTCTGAGGCGGAGGCTGCACCTTCTCCACCACGACCCTCTCGGTCTTCTCGGAGGGGGGCAGCTTCACCGGAGGCACGTTCTTCTTCACCGGAGGATTGTTCTTCGGCTTCACCGTCGGCGTGACCGCGGCTTCGATGTCGATGTGCTCTTCGCCCGCGTCGATCACCACCGCGGGCTGGGTGCGCTCGTTCTTCTCGGCGGTGAGCAGCGGTGGATCGCGAGGTGGATCGACCTTCGCCACCAACACCTTCGGCTCGTCGCGCGGAGGCGGCGGCTCGATCACCAGCGGATCCTTCGCGGGGCCCAGCAGCGCCAGCGTCGCGCCCACGCCGAGCACCATCGCGAGCACGAAGGCGCCGATGAACATCATCTTCTTGTTGCCCGAGTCCTCTTCCGGCGGAGGCATCGGAGGCAACTTCTCGGTGGAGTGACGCGGCGCCGCGGGCAGACCGCGTACCGACTGCGCCTTGGGTGCAGCCGTCTGCGTGGGAGGCGCGCTCACCGGAGCACGCACCGTGATGCTCGGGCCCGCGGTGATTCCGGGGAACGCCGACATCCGGCTGCCACCCTCGGCGGTGACCTCGCCGTCGTCGTCGAGGTAACCCATCAAGCTCGACTGCCCGACGCGAATGTGAGCGTCGAACGCGGCGTGCTCCAGCGCCTCGCGCATCTCGCGCGCGGTCTGGTAGCGATCTTCCTGCTTTACGCCGAGCGACCTGCGCACCACCTCGTAGAAGCCCTCAGGGAGCCCCGGGTACACCTCGTCGAGGTGCTTCCACTGGCCGCGCACCAGCGCCGCGTGCCGCTCGCCGTGATTCTTGTGCTCGTCGAACGGAGTGCCGCCCGACGCGAGCTTGTAGAGCGTGACGCCGAGCGAGAAGAGATCGCTGCGCCCATCGAGCTTCTTCCCCATCGCCTGCTCGGGAGAGAAATAGCCGGCCTTGCCCTTGGTGACGCCGGGCAGGGTGAGGTTGCGATTGGTCGCCGCCTTCGCGATGCCGAAGTCGATCAGCTTCAGGCTTCCGGAAGTGGAGAGCAGCAGGTTGTGCGGAGAGACGTCGCGGTGCACCAGGTTCGCGTGCCCGCTCTCGACCTTCAGCTGGTGCACGGCGTCGAGCGCCGAGCAGCAGAGAATGCCGATGGAGAAGAGCGCCTCGTCGGAGAAGCGCTCGTCCTGGCTGCGGAGCGTGCGGTTGACGGTGGCGAGCGTCTCGCCCGACACCAGCTCCATCGCCATGTAGAGGAGCCCGTCGTCGCTCTCCCCCACCTCGTAGATGTGAACGATGTTCGGGTGACTGAGCGTGCACGCGGTGCGCGCCTCGTCGAGGAACATCTCGCGGAAGTCGGCTGACTCCGAGTACTCGGGGCGGATCACCTTCACCGCCACCGGTCGCACGATGCCGCCGGTCAGGTCCTGCTCGGCGCGGTACACCTCGGCCATCCCGCCCTGAGCCACCAGGCGGGAAATCGTGTACCGACCGACTTTGGTTCCCGCCTCGAGCGACACTGCCGCGAGCTTACACTCAACCGGTGAGGCCCCTCAGGGGGCGACGGTCGCGGTGAGGCTGCCTGAAGTGAGGGTGTAGCAGCGGTTGGGCGCCGCCGGCATGTCGGTCTGCAGGTTCCACTCGTCGAAGCGGATGGTGCCGCTGAGCGTGCCGGAGAACGTGCCCGAGGTGGTGCGAGGCGCGGCGGTGACGCTCATGGTGCCGCTGGTGGCGAGGTAGGTGCCGCCCGTGCAGCTGCCGCCGGCGGTGCAGCCGCGGCGCAGCGTCGCGCAGAAGTCGCACTGGAAGTACGAGCCCTCGTTGGCGAGGTTGCGCGTCGAGGGGATGGTGACGCCCGTCGCGGTGCCCTGGTTGGTCCAGATGACTTCCATGCCGAGGAGGTCGCTCGGATCAGTCGCCGCCGAGAAGCCGCCCGCGCTCGTGTATTCGAAGCTGCCGCTCGTGTACTGCGCGTCGGTGCGCTGACCGTTGATCGAGCCGAGCGCGATGCAGCCCGTGCCGCCGCCCGTGGGGACGCCGCCGCCGCTGCCGCCGCCCATCGGAGTGCCGCCGCCACCGCCGCTGCCGCCGCCCGTGCCCGAAGGACCGAACGTCGTGAGCGCCGACTGGCAGGCCGGGCTGAGGCCCGGGAACGCGTCGCTGGTGCAGGACTGGAAGGCGAGGAGCGTGTTCTGCTCGTTGCCGCTGGTGCACACAGGGGAGCCGTTGAGGCAGGGGAGCGCGCTGTTGATCAGGCCCTGATCCATCGTGCCGCTGCACGCGCTGGTGCACTGCGACGCGAGGCTCGGAGCTGCGTTCAGCTGGAAGCCGCCCGCCGGGCAGGTCGAGCGACCAGCCATGATCGCCGAGTACCGCGAGGCGTAACTCGTGCACGCGTTGGCCGAGCCGCCGCCACCGCCCGTGGGAGTGCCGCCGCCGGTGCCCCCGCCCGTGACGCCGCCACCCGTGCCGCCGCCCGTGGGAGTGCCGCCGCCGGTGCCGCCACCCGTGCCACCGCCCGTGCCACCGCCCGTGTTGCCGCCCTGCAGCGCCGCGTTGCAGCCCGACGACGCGTTGGACTGGAAGGCCACGCCGCAGCCCAGGTAGCCCTGAACCGCCGCGGACTCATTGCCCGAGATGCAGCCCTGCGCGGTCTCGAAGCAACCGGCGAGCGCGGTGAGCGCGTCGCGATCACCAGCGCTGCTGCACTGGGGAAGCGCCGCGGTGCACTGCGAGCCGAGGTTCGGGTTGCTGTTGACCGTGATGGTGCCGTCGGTGCAACTCGAGCGGCCCATGAAGAACGAGATCGCGCCGTTCGCGATACGGTTGCAGAGCGGGTCGACCGTGCCGCCGCCGCCGCCCATGCCGCCACCCGAGGTGCCGCCGCCGGAACCGCCGCCGCTGCCGCCACCGGAGTTACCGCCGCCGTTGCCGCCATTGCCGCCCACTCCGCCGAGCGTACAGACGCCGAGCTGGCAGCTCTGGCCGAGTGTGCACTGCATG
>CBIHPJ010000553.1:0-6391 GCA_966211295.1 uncultured Myxococcales bacterium
CTCGCAGGTGCAGTTCACGCCCGCGCCCGCGCAGACCTGGCTCTGAAAGTCGCAGCGGCCCTCGAGCTTCTCGGGGCAGACCATCGCGACGAGCAGCTCCTTCAAGTAGTCCTCGGCGGACACCGGTTGATCGTCGACCGCGGTGAGCATGGTCAGTTCCTTCCCCGCGCCCAGGCCGCGCGTGAGGATCCAGATCCCCGTCTGGCCGACCTTCACTTTCCGGTAGAGATCGTTGCCGTCCTTGTTGCTGCTGATGAAGAGGAAGGTGACCGTCTTCTCCTTCACCTCGCCCCTGAGCACGCTGGCGAGCTTCACCGTCGCGCGCTTCCACTTCGGGCTCGGATCCTCGAAGTCCTTCGCAGGAGGCGTCTCGATGTTGGTGATCTTCCCGCGCACCACCAGCTCGGACTGGCGGAGGGAGTCGGTCACGTCGACGCCCACCAGTCCGTTGTTGCACGTGAAGGTGCCGACTTCTCCCTTCGTGCTGACCGATTCAGCGGAACCTCCGCAACGGAGCCCCGCCCGGCGCTTGCGTTCGATGGAAGAGGGCGCCTTCACCTCGAACTGCGGCGGCGCGGCGAGGATGAGCGAGAGCAGCAGAAACATGGTGCGGCTCTAACACCGGCGGATTGACAGCGGGTCCGGCCCTCTGCGAGTGACACCTCCGTGGCTCGTCAGCTCCCCGCCCTCACGCTCGCCCAGCTCACCACCGAGCTCGGCAGTCGCGCGCGCGCGATCGAGACGCTCAGGTGGCTCTTCGATCAGCGCCCCATTCCGAACGAGCTCCCCGAGACGATCCCCGGCGTGAGCCACCGCGCGTGGAAGCCGTTCCAGGCGAAGCACTCGTTGGTGCTGCCCAAAGTCACCGAGCGGCAAGAGAGCCCCGACGGCACCACCAAGTACGCGCTCGATTTCAACGGCACCAACGTCGAGACGGTGCGGATCCCCGCGAAGAACCGCAGCACCATCTGCATCTCGAGCCAGGCCGGCTGCACACGCAAGTGCGTCTTCTGCGCCACCAAGGAGCTCGGCTTCATTCGCCAGCTGAAGGCGGAGGAGATGGTCGCGCAGTACATGCTCGCGCGCAGCGAAGCGCCTGCGCATCAGCCCGCGAGCAACGTGGTGTTCATGGGCATGGGTGAGCCGATGGACAACCTCGACGAGGTGCTCCACGCGATCGAGGTGCTCACCCAGAGCCCTTCGCCGCAACTGCGGCAGGTCGCGGTGACGGTGTCGACCTCGGGCGTGCTGCCGGGACTGGAGCGGTTCCTCGCGGTGTCGAAGGCCTCGCTCGCGCTCTCGCTCAACGCCACCACCGACGACGTGCGCCAGCAGGTGATGCCGCAGAACAAGACGTGGCCGATTCAGTCGCTGCTCGGCGCGCTGCGCAAAGACGTCGATCGCCGCGGCGGCAAGCGCGACTACTTCATCGAGTACGTGCTCTTCAAAGATCTCAACGACACCGACGAGGACGCGGATCGCCTGGTGAAGTTGCTCGAGGGCATTCCCTCGCGCGTGAACCTGATTCCCTACAACCCGTACCCCGACACTCCGCTGCAAACCCCGACCGAACAGCGGGTGCGCGACTTCCACGCACGGCTGGTGAAGCAGGGAATGCTCACGATGATCCGCTGGCCTCGTGGACGTGAGATCGCGGCTGCGTGTGGGCAGCTGGTGCTCTCCCGCGATGGGGCAGGATTCCAGCCCGTAACGTCCGTCACCCACTGACTACGGTTGGGTTGGAATTCAAACGAGGCCGGACGCGACTGTGGTTGAATGTCGCGCTCTCATGGCTGGTGAAGTCCTCTGCCCGAAGTGTGGAACCCTCTCCCCGACCGACACCCGGGCGTGCCCAAAGTGCGGCACGACTTTGGGTCTTCAGGGGGAGACCACCTCGAAGAGCAAGGCCTTCGCGCCAGGCACGCGCCCGGTCTCCGGCACCAAGCCTGCCGCGCGCAAAGACGGTGCGATGAGTGCCGCGCCCGACGCCAGCACGTTGATGGAGCACGAAGAGAAGGCGCCTCCGCGCAACAAGCCGATTGCGCGTCCTGCGACGGGTCCGGTGCCTCAGGCCGGAGCTGCTCCGCGCCGCTCGAAGGCCACCAACGACGCGCTCCAATCTTCTTCAGGCTCGAGCCGCGATTCGCTGATCGGCAAGACGCTGCAGGAGTACGTGATCGAGTCCAAGCTCGGCACGGGTGGCATGGGCGTCGTCTACAAGGCGACGCACAAGATGATCGGCAAAGGCGTGGCCATCAAGGTGCTGCGCTCGGACATCTCGCCTGATCCGCGCGACATGGATCGCCTCCTCGACGAGGCGCGCATCATCAGCTCGATCAAGAACCGCGGCATCATCAACATCTTCGGAGCGGGCACGCTCGAAGACGGCCGCAACTATCTGATCATGGAACTGCTCGAGGGCGAGGCGCTCGAGCAGCGCATGCAGCGCGAGACGAAGATCCCCGCGGGCGACGCGGTGATCATTCTCGAGCAGGTGCTCTCCGCTCTCTCGGCCGCGCATGAAGCGGGCGTGGTGCACCGCGACCTCAAGCCCGCGAACGTCTTCCTCGTGAAAGAGGCCAACCTCTTCTACGTGAAGCTGCTCGACTTCGGCCTCGCGCGCCGCAACCAGCAGAACGTCACGCGCATCGCCGGCACGCCCGACTACATCTCGCCTGAGCACGCGCGTGGCCGCCCTGCCGGTCCTCCCGCCGACCTCTACGCGTTCGGAATTCTCTGCTTCCACATGCTGACGGGCCAGCTCCCGTTCATCGGCACCACGCCGATGGAGGTGATGGAGAAGCACGTTCACTCTCCGCCCCCGGTTCCGCACGAGGTCAACAAGGAGATCCCCAAGGCGCTCTCCGAGCTGATCTTGAAGCTGCTCGCGAAGGAGCCGGGCGAGCGCCCCGACGCTCAGCAGGTGAAGGCCGACCTGCGCGCCGCCACCAAGCAGATGCGCAACGCCACCACGCAGATGAGCTTGATGCAGATCGAGCCCGTGGCGGAGGACAAGGCGTCGAAGGGCGAAGAGAAGAAGCGCGCCCGTGAGCTCGCGGTGCAGGCGCAGGTGTCTGATCTCAAGCGCAAGGTCACTCGGCGCTGGCCGTTCGTCCTGGGCGGCTTCGTAGCTCTCTGGTTCGTGGGAGTGCTCTGGTACGTGCTCTCGCCCACGCCGACGGTGGAGGACACCGGTCCCAAGCCGATCGCCGTGAAGCCGCCGCCCGGCAAGCAGCCGCTGAAGAATCCGATGCTCGCGGCGAATGATCCTCCGCCGGTGAAGAACCCCGAGCACCCTCAGAATCCGATGGTGAACCCTGAGGTGAAGAACCCGGAGAACCCTGCGAATCCGCAGAACCCGGTGACGGCGCCTGACCCTTCGGTGGAGGTCGACGCGGGTGCTGAGCCGGTGCTCGAGGAAGATCGCGACGCGGTGCTCGACGACGTGGCTATCGGAGAGAAGAAGCGCGCCAAGCGCATCGACATGACGCTCGACGACATGCTCAACATCATGAAGATGAAGGAAGAGGTCGACCGGGCTGAGCTTTTCGAGAAGGCCGTGACCCGCGTGAAGAAGCAGTGTGACGTGGCGAACACGCTGCGCCAACTCGACAACTGCGAAGACGAGCTGGTCAAGCTGAGCGCCAAGTTCTACGCCAACTGAGCCATCCGGCCTTTCTCTGGATCAGATCAGGCGGGTTTGGGTGTAGAGCACCCTCGCCATGGCTCGTGACGCGAAGAAGATGAGCGCTCCTGCGAAGGGCGGAAAAGAAGGTGGCAAAGCAGCTGCTGCCGCCAAGACGGCCCCTCGACCCTCGGCGCCTTTCAAGGCGCTGGTGACGCACTCCGAAGAGCTGCCGCTCGAGAAAGAGCTGCTCCTCTCGATGCACGACACGATGGTGAAGGCGCGCTGTCTCGAGGAGCGCCTGATCGCGATGTACAAGACCGGCCACGGCTACTTCTGGATCGGCGGGCCCGGCGAAGAGGCGTTCAACGTTCCTCTCGGCCTTCTGATCAAGAAGGGACTCGGGCCCGCGTTCGATTACCTGCACTTCCACTACCGCCAGTCGGCCACGCTGCTCGCGATGGGAGAGCACCCCATCGGCGCGATTCGCCAGATGAAGAACACCGCGTCCGATCCCTACTCGGGCGGCCGCAACTTCGCGGGCCACTTCAGCAAGAAGGAGTGGAACCTCGTCCCCGTGAGCTCGCCCATCGAGGTGCAGTACGCGATGGCCCCGGGCACCGCGCTCGTGCAGAAGCGCCACGGCGGCGACGGCATCAGCATCGTCACCGGTGGCGACGCGGGCACGGCCGAGGGTGATTTCGCGACCTGCCTGGTGTGGTCGTCGCGGCCCGGGCAGGAATTGCCCGTGCTGATCATCGTCACCAACAACCGCTGGGGCATCTCCACGCCGTACGAGCAGACCCAGGGCGTGGAGAAGATCAGCGATCGCGGCGTGGCCTTCGGCATGAAGACGAAGACCATCGACGGCAACGATCCGATCTCGGCGTACCTCGAGCTGAAGGAAGCGTTCGAGTACGTGCGCACCGAGCGGAAGCCGTACCTGGTCGAAGCGCGCGTCTCGCGGCTCTACGGCCACTCCTCGGCGTCAGGCGCGAACTTCGCGACCAACGAGGCCGACTGCATCACCGTCTTCGAAGAGCGGCTCGAGAAGGCCGGCGTGCTCTCGAAGGCAGAGGCGAAGGCGATTCGCGATCGCTACACCGAAGAGCTCGCGGAGATGGCGCGCCAGGTGAAGGAAGAGGCGCTGCCCGAAGGCTCCACCATCTGGGAGCACGTGTTCCACGGCGAGCCCGGCCGCGATCCCCTGAGCTGAATTTTTTCGAGTCTTTCGAGGAATTGAATCATGGCCAACATGGCTCAGGCAGTACGCATGGCGCTGCACTTCGCCGAAGAGAACCTCGGCGTGACCGACATCTTCGGTGAAGACGTCGGCATGCCGCTCGGTGGCGTGTTCACCTGCACGCAGGGACTGAAGACCACGTGGAACTCGCCGCTCGACGAGCGCGGGATCATCGGCGCGGCGATGGGCATCGCGATGGCGGGCGGCAAGCCGGTCGCTGAGATCCAGTTCTGCGACTACATCTACAACACGATCGATCTGCTCAAGCTCGCGGGCAACACGCACTGGGCGTCGAACGGTCAGTGGAATCTGCCGATGGTGTTGATGACGCCGGTCGGCAGCGGAATTCGCGGCAGCATCTACCACTCGCATTCCGTCGACGCGACGGCGACCCACATCGCGGGGTGGAAGATCGTGATGCCCTCGACTCCGCTCGACGCGTACGGGCTGCTGCTCTCCGCGTGCAAGGAGACGAACCCGGTGATGTTCCTGATCCCGAAGGCGCTGATGCGCATTCGCGGCCAGGAGCTGATCCCAGGCGAGCCGGGAGAGGACAAGGCGCTCTCGAAGTTGATCGACGCTCCGCTGGGTGATCGTTCGAAGTGGGCGCCGCAGTGGCCCGCGCTCGAGGACGTGGCGATTCCGCTCGGCAAGGCGAAGACGGTGCGCACGGGCTCGCAGCTGACGGTGGTGAGCTACGGCCGCACCATGCCGCTGTGCGTGCAGGCCGCGGAGAAGCTCGCGGGCGACGGTATCGACGCCGAGGTGATCGATCTGCGCACGCTGTGGCCGTACGACTGGGAGGCGATCAAGGCCTCGGTCGAGAAGACGGGCCGGGTGTTGTTCGTGAACGAGGACACCGAGGTGACGAACTTCGGAGAGCACCTCGTGCGCCGCGTGGTGGACGAGCTGTTCTTCAAGCTGCTCGCGCCGCCGAAGTTGCTGGCGGGCAAGTTCTTGCCCGGCATCGGTCTCGCTGACCCGCTCGAGCTCGCGTCGGTTCCGCAGCAGGGCGACATCGAGCAGTCGATCCGTACGCTCGCCGCGATGCAGCCTTAATTCCCTCTCCCCCGGGAGAGGGTCAGGGTGAGGGCATGCTCACTTCGACATGCTCAAGGCGACCACTGCACTGAGGAAGATGGGTGGTCCTGGATCTCGTGCGTTGCTCGAGCGAGCCGGCTCTCGAGTTCGGCAAAGGCGCTCACGTGACGAGGTGGACCCCGGGGCGCCTCAAAAACTCGAAGCATCCATGATGCTTTGCGGAGCATCACCGATGCTCGAGGTCAGAGACCGTTCCCGCCGGGGAGCTACTTCGCGGACGGGCGAAGCATGTCGACCATCGCGCGCTCGACGTCCACGTTGGGCTTCCCCATCGCGGCGACCAATTCGCTGCATTTGATGAAGTCCCGCACGCGAACCGAAGACTCCGGCGGCTCGCGGAACTCGACCTCGTACTTCTTGAGCTCGATCGTCCCGGCCCACGCGGCAAGACGAACGTGCCCACGGCCCTCGACGCCCACCAG
>CBIHPJ010000554.1:0-6383 GCA_966211295.1 uncultured Myxococcales bacterium
TGCCGGTCTTGCCCGCGATGGTGAAGCCGGGGACCCGCGCCTGCTTCCCGGTGCCGTCATCGCGCATCACCGTCTGCGCGAGGAGCAGCTGCATGCGGGTCGCGGTGCGCTCATCGAGGACCTGATGCGCGGTGCCCTGCCCCGCTTGCGTCACGCTCACCGCGCGGTACTGGCCGTGCGCGGCGAAGATTGAGAAGGAAGAGGCGAGCTGCAGCGGCGTGGGCTCGACCTCCGCTCCGAACGCGACGCGCACGGCGATCTCGGGCTTCGCCGTCTTGAGGTCGGGCACCACGCCCTTGCGCATCTGCGGGAGTGGCGCGCTCGACAACTTCACCGCGTCGTAGAGCGCTGCGAGCGGCTCGGCGCCCAGCTTCACCGCGATCTTCGCGGTGCCGATGTTCGAGGAGTAGACGAGCACGTCTTCCACGCTCATCTCTCCGTGGGCCACGCGGTCGGTGATGAGATCGTCCGGCGCGCGGCGCCACTTGCCGCCTTCGCCGAGGATCGGCGTCGTCTCTTCCACCACTCCGTGTTCGAGGGCAGCGGCGATGGTGAAGCTCTTCATGATCGAGCCGGGATCGATCGCGAGCTTGCCGGCGAGCCACGGGTTGGATTTGCCCAGCTCGCGACCTCCCATGGCCTTGAGTGAGCCTGTCGAAGGATCGAGAACGACGATCACCGCTTTGCGTGTGCCGGCTTCCGCGCTCAGGCGATCGAGCTCCTGCTCGACGATGTTCTGTGCGTTGGGGTCGATCGTGCAGTCACTCGCGTCGCCGCAGAGTGTCTGCATGGGGGTGGCGGGGAGTGAGGCACAGCTCGTGAGGGTGAGGAGACACAGGAGTGGGCGCATGGGCGGCGCGGGCAGCAAGGGGGATGCCACGCGAAGATGTATGCCCTCACCCCGACCCTCTCCCGCGGGGAGAGGGAGACACCTCTGCGTTCACAAGGTTCGTTTCAGGGTCAGCGTCGACAGCAGCAACATGATCGCGGTGAAGACGGCCAGCCACGCCACGTGATGCCCCGCAGCCGCGAGGTCACCACCGCGGAAGAGCACCGCCTTCAACGCAGCCACCGCGTGCGTCTCAGGATCGAGCTCGGCGAACGCGCGCAGCCACGGCGGGAAGCTCGCCAGCGGGTACAGCGCGCCACTCGGGAAAAAGAGGATCACCGAGAGGAAGCCGTTGATCACTCCGGCCACTCGAGGGTGCCCCGCCCGCCCCATGATCATCATCGTCATCGAGAGCAGCCCGAGTCCCGTGAGCACCATCAAGCCGAACACCGCCGCGTAGCCCGCGATGCCTCCGTGAATCCGCGCGCCGGTGATCAACATGCCGATGCCCAGCACCAGCGAGCTGCTCACCAACGTCACGATCGTGCCCGAGAGCAGGATGCCTAAGTTGAGATCCAGCTTCCGCAGCGGCGTCGAGAGGTAGCTCTCATGCACGCCGAGAAACCGGTCCATGATCAGGTTGAACGCGCCGCTCAACATGCTCCCCATGAAGAGCGACATCACCACCACTCCGGGAATGAGCGAGGCGTCGTAGTCGACGCGCGGGTAGAGCTCCTGCGGGCGCAGCTGCGGTTCACCCAGGTGTCGTTCGAAGCGCACCGTTTTCTGCGAAGCCGCGGGGAGCGCGCCCTGCACCGCCGCCTGGATCGCCGTGGCCGAGATCGCGTCCGCGTTGTCCACGTAGAGCCCCACGCCGATCGCCACCCCGCGCGCGACGTCTTGCGAGAAGTGCTCAGGCACCACCAGGAGGCCCGAGAGCTTCCCGCTCCGCACCAACTCGAAGCCTTCCGCCGCCGTATCGAGGTGCACCAGCACCACGGTCCGAGGTCCGTGCTCCAGCGCCTGCAATGCGCCGAGGAACTGCCGCGCTTCAGGGCCCTGGTCCTCGAGCACCACTCCGAGACGCAGACCACTGAGCGGTCCCTGCAGCGCGTTGCCGAGAATGAGCAGGTACACGATTGGCAACACCACCGCCGAGAGCACCGCCGCGGGATTGCGAATGAGCCGGAGCAGATCGCGCATCATCACCGCGAGGATCCGTCTCATGTGAATCTCCGCGGCGGCATGAAGGGCTGCGCGTGGGACGAGCCCTCGTCACGCAACGATCGACCCGTGAAGTGAATGAACACGTCCTCGAGGCTGATGCGCGAGAGGTTCGCCGCGGTCACCGTGAGGCCCAACTGCCGCAGCACCTCGAGCATTCGCGGGAGCAGCGCCGCACCATCGTCACCACGCACCTTCAGTCCCTCGCGCGTCGATTCGACCTTGCGCACGTGCTCGACCTTCTCGAGCTTCGACACCTGCTCCGGCGCCGCGGGATGAGCGAGAGAGAGTTCCAGCGTGTCACTCCCCGAGATCTGTCCCTTCAACTCATCGGGAGTGCCGAGCGCCACGACCTTCCCGTGATCGACGATCGCGATGCGATCGCAGAGCACCTCGGCCTCGTCGAGGTAGTGCGTGGTGAGCGAGATCGTCACCTGGTCGCCCTTGCGAAGCTCGACCAGCAGATCCCAGATCACCCGCCGGCTCTGCGGATCGAGCCCGATGGTGGGCTCATCGAGGAAGAGGATCTTCGGCTTGTGAATGAGGCCGCGCGCGATCTCGAGCCGGCGGCGCATGCCTCCGGAGAACGTCTTCACCAGCGACTTGCGCCGATCCCAGAGGCCCACCCTGTTCAGCAGCTCTTCGATGCGCGGCTTCCGGATCGAGCGCGGCATGTCGAAGAAGCGCGCGTAGATGTCGAGGTTCTCGTAGCCGGTGAGATCGATGTCCGAGGTGAGCGCCTGCGGCACCACGCCGAGCACGCGCCGCACGCCCTCTGGATCTCGCTTCACGTCGATGCCCGCGACACGAGCGTCACCTGAGGTGATCGGCACGATGCCCGTGAGCATGCGCACCAGCGTGGTCTTCCCCGAGCCGTTGGGCCCGAGCACGCCAAACAGCTCTCCAGTGGAGACCTGCAGATCGAGGTGATCGACGGCGAGCAAATCTCCGAAGCGCTTCACCAGCTGCTTCGCTTCGATGGCGTACTCGGAGGGGGTCATGGCCTCGAGCGCCTCGCCTGCGGACGCTCACGCGAGAGCGGGAAGGAGACCTCTGCCGTCATTCCCGGGCGCAGCTCGTCGGCCCGCTCGTCGAGTTGCACCCGCACGAGGAACGTTCGGATGTCCGGGCGTCCACGCTTCACGTCGCGGTTGATCGCGAAGTCACCCTCGGCGCCGAGCTCGATGATCTTCCCGGCGAAGGTCTTCTCGGGGATCGCGATGATCTTCACCCTCGCGTCCTGACCGAGATGGAGATCGCGCAGCTTGCTCTCTTCGATGTCGAGGCGAACCCAGAGCTGCGAGGTGTCCTCCATCGTCACGATCGGCGTTCCCGGGGCGGCCCACTCACCCGGCTCCACGTTGCGGTGCACCACGACTCCGTCGAACGGCGCGACGATCTTCGCTTGCTCGAGCTGGGCTTCAGCGACGCCGAGCGCGGCCTCGGCCGTCCCCACTCCTGCTTGCGCCCTCGCGACCGCGGCCGCCTGAGCGCTCACCTTGCCCCTGGTCGCCGCGCGATTCGCGCCGAGCGAGTTCACCTTCGCACGCGCTTCCAACATGCGCGCCCTCACGCCGATCATCTCGGCCTCACTCAGGGCGTTCGACTCGTAGAGCTTCTGGTTGCGCTCGAAGAGCGACTCCGCCTCGTCCATCGCGGCCTGCGCCTGGGCGAAGTCTGCCCCCGCCCCTTTCACCGTGGGGACGGCGGCGTTCAGAGTTGCCTCAGCCTCTTCGAAAGCGCGGCGGGCCTGCACCACGTTCGCCTGCGCCTGCTCCACCATCGCTTGCTGCATGCGCGCGTCGAGTTGGGCGATCAGCTGGCCCTTTTTCACCCGATCTCCGTCGCGCACGGCCACGCTGTCCACGCGGCCCGACACCTGACTCGCGACCTGGGAGACGGGCGCGTCGAGAAATCCGGAGTATGGCTTCGGGGCAGACTGGCGACACGCGCTCACGGCGCACACCAACACTCCGAGCAGTACCGCGCTTCTCACGCGATCAGCGGGAGCAGCGCGCGTGCCAGCTGGTCAGTCGGGCAGCGAGTTACTGCGTCTTCTTGAGCAACGTACCGACGTCTCCGCCGAGCACCGTGGTGCCGCCGATCGAGAAGACGCCGTAGAGGTTGTTATCGGTGCCCGGAAGTTGCGCGGAAGACACGACCGGCGAGAAGTAGGTCACGTCGCCGCCGTTCCCCACGGCGAAGACGCCACCATCGGGGCCGCCTCGCACCTTGTTCGCGAAGCCCGAGGGAAGCGTTCCTCGCTGCACCCAGGTCGACCCGTTCCAATGAAACACCCTGCCGTTCCTCGCCGTCACCCAGACGTCGTCCGAGGCCGCCGCGTGCACTGAGCTCAGCGCCAGCCCGCCATCAGCCGGGGCGGGCATCGGATTACAGAAGACCGTGGTGACGTTGCAGCTGACCATCGCGCCGCTCTCACCCACGATGAAGACGGTGTCTCCCGCGCCGCTCACGTCGTTCAGCCTGCCGCCGAACCCCGCGTCGTGATCGATCACCCCGGCGGTGGTGCTGGCGATCCTGAACGCGTCCAGGCCCACGATCCACGCGTTACGCTGCTCGTCGACGAACACCGAGTAGAGCGGATTCCCCGCGCTGGTGAGGTCCTCCCAGGTCGAACCAGTCCAATGAAGCACGACGCCTTGCTCGCCGACCGCCCACACGTCGTCCGAGGCCGCGGCGAAGACGCCGAAGAAGTCGAGCGGCCCGCTCGGCACATTGACCTCGGTCCAGGCGGTGCCATCGAAGTGCGTCGTGATGCCGTGCGCGCCCACGGCCCAGATGTCGTCGGCCGCGGTGCCGTGCACGGAGTTGAGGCTCCAGCGAGAGCCAGTGGGCGTGTCCAACCACGAGTCGAGCCCCTCGAGGTGCAGCACCGATCCGAAGTCGCCCACCGCCCAGCCGTCGCTTTCACCGAGCGCGAGCGCGCCGAGGGCCGTAGCACCGATTCCCGAACTGAGTGAGGTGCCGTCCCAATGAGTCAGCAGCTCGCTGTTCGACAAGATCCACCCGTCGTTGACCGAGCGGCTCGCGCCGGTCACCCAGCCGGCAAGACCCGCGTCGACCTCGCTCCAACCACCGTCACGGAAGTGAAGCAACGTACCGTTCGTGGTGCCGGCCCACGCATCGTCCGCGGAGGAAGCCCAGGTGGAGATGATCTCTTCCTGGGTGGTCGTGCTCTGGGTCACCCAGCCCGCGTCACTGCGCATGAACATCTTGCCTTGCTCCCCGCTCGCCCAGCCGCGGCCCGGAGCTCCGAAGGAGAAGGCGTAGCCCTTTCCCGGCCCAGTCATCACGGACCAGTTCACGCCGCGATCGAGTGAATGGAACCAGCTCGCGCCGAAGGTCGTGGTCGCGAAGAGCTCCCCTGACGGATCCACCCCCACCGCGGTGACGTCTCCCGTGACCGAGGTCGCTCGCCACGTCTCTCCGTCGAGCACGAACAAGCCCGTCGGTGCGCCTACGAGGAACTGCCTCGGACCGAAGCGTGCCGCGGTTTTGAAGTGGTCAGAGCGACCCGGCAGACCGCGCCACGAGCGGCCGTCGAAGTACATCGCGACGCCCTCGAAACCGAAGGCCCACGCTTCGTTGGGGCCACCGGCCACCACGGCCATCAGCGCAACGCGTGGGGTCGGTGTCTGCCAGCACCAGCCGTGCGGGTTGCAGATCTGCGCCGTGCCGAGCGTGCCGGCGTCTCCAGTTCCCCCATCGGGCGAGCCTGCGTCTTGCCCTGCGTCGATGCCGGCATCAGTTCCGGCGTCGAGTCCCGCGTCGGTGCCGCTGTCGGCAACGCCCGGAGGCCCCTCGCAGGTGCCCTCCATCACGCAGGTGCCGAAGGCCTTCTCGAAGTCACAGCCGCCGAAGACGAGAAGACTGATCAGGAGAGCGCGCTTCACGGAAAGGTCCCTCCGATCGCGAGGCCCGCTGAGTCAGGGCCGATCGCCACCGCGACCACGGGAGCACGCGGGGAAACCGCGAAGGCGATGCTCGCTCCGATCGCTGCTGCGACGCCGACGCCGAGGCTCACGAAGCCGATGGTCTGCGCGGTGTTTCCGGTGTCCACGTGCGCCCGCGCCGCCGCGTAGGAGAGAGGAGCCGTTCGATCCGCGAGGAGCTCCGTCTGTTCGCTCGCCGCGATTCCCAGGCCCACGCCGGCGCCAGCGAGCCCGAGCACCGCGAGGCTGGCGGGAATCCAGAACCCCGCGCCCAGCACTCGCGCGCCCTTCGGTTCCACGCGAGTCGCGAGCAGCTGACCTGCGAGCGAATCGGCGCCTTCATCGAGTGCCTCGAGCAACTTGCGCTCATCCTCCAC
>CBIHPJ010000555.1:0-6381 GCA_966211295.1 uncultured Myxococcales bacterium
GACTTCTCCAGCTCAGTGATGTGCTTCGCGAAGCCATCGATGCCTTCCTTCAGCTTGTCGGTGGCCATCTTGTCTTCCGCGAGCATGCGATCGAACGCCGCGCGATCGAGGGTGATCTTCTCCATCGACTTCGCGCCCTGCGGATTCAACTTCCGCGGCAGCGTCCCCGTCGCGGCCTCGAGCTCACCGAGCAGCTTCGGAGCAATCGTGAGCAAGTCACACCCCGCGAGCTCGGTGATCTCGCCGATGTTCCGGAACGACGCTCCCATCACCTCGGTCCGGTACCCGTGTGTCTTGTAGTAGTTGTAGATCTTCGTCACCGACATCACGCCGGGATCCTCAGCAGGCGCGTACGCGCTCTTCCCGGTGCTCTTGAGGTACCAATCCAGGATCCGGCCGACGAACGGTGAGATCAGCGTCACCTTCGCCTCCGCGCACGCCACCGCCTGGTGGAAGCCGAAGAGCAGCGTCAGGTTGCAGTGAATGCCTTCACGCTCGAGCACCTCGGCGGCCTTGATGCCCTCCCAGGTGGAAGCGAGCTTGATCAGGATCCGCTCCTTGCTGATGCCCGCCTTCGTGTACATCGCGATCAGCTCGCGCGCCTTCGCGATGCTCTTGTCGGTGTCGTACGAGAGCCGCGCATCGACCTCGGTGCTCACGCGACCGGGCACCACCTTCAGAATCTCGATGCCGAACTCGACCGCGAGGCGATCGACCGCGCGCTTCGCCACCGCTTCCTTCGACTTGTCGGCGCTGTCCTTCTTCGCCCAGTCGAGCGCCTGCGCCACCAGCGTCTGGTACTGCGGCATCGCCGCGGCGGTCGCGATGAGCGAGGGGTTGGTGGTCGCGTCGCGCGGGCGGAACTTCTGAATCGACTCGAAGTCGCCAGTGTCCGCGACCACGACGGTCATCTCTTTGAGCTGCTCGAGGAAGGTAGCCATGCAGTCACCCTAACCGAGACCGCCGTTCCGCGAATCCCCTGCGCGCACGTGCGTGGAATTTGCGCCTCCAACTCGGGGAGCGGCGGCGAAGTGGCGGCGAAGCGCCTCCGTGAGCACATTGGAGGAGATGGCGACGACGCTCACACCGGCAGGACACTCCTGGCGCGAGCTGGGGTCTTTGCCCAACCTGCTCACGCTCTCGAGAATCCCGCTGGCGGCGATGATCTGGATCGCGCCGTCGAACCCGGGCTGGCTGCTCGGGCTGATGGCGGCCGCAGCGGTGTCAGACTTCCTCGACGGGTGGTTCGCGCGCCGCGCGGGCATGGACCCCGAGGGCATCGGCGCGTGGCTCGACCCGCTCTGCGACAAGATCTTCGTGCTCTCGGTGCTGGTGGCGGTCTGGGTGGTGCGCGCGCCTCCAGCGTGGATGGCGGTCGTCGCTTCCGTGCGAGAGCTCGTGGTGGTCGCGCTGTCGATCGCGCGCTTCGCGCTCCCGAACGTGCGGGAGAAGAGCATCCCGTGGCGCGCGATGATCTTCGGCAAAGCCACCACGGTGTCGCAGTTCGCGCTCTTCGCGGCGGTGCTCGCGAATTTCCAGGTCGCGTGGGCGCCGCTCGCAGTGCTCTGCGGAGTCCTCGGACTGGCTGCCGGCGCGCAGTATGCGCTGCGCGCCTGGCGAGCCCTTCACGTCAGTTCGTGACCATCACCCAGCCGAGGGAGGCGCCGTTCACTTCAGTGCTCGTGTTGTTGGTGGCGCACAGGCCCACTTCCCAGGTGCCCGCGCCGGGAACGACCGAGTCCGCCGCGGTGAAGGCCACATTCGACGTCGAACTGGTCACGGGGGCGGTCAGCGGCGTCGTGAAGATCAGGGGCGCGGTGGTGGCTCCCTGCGGACGGAAGCAGAGCGAGTAGTTGAAGCTCACGGCCTGGTTGGCGCTCGCGTTCGCGCTGACGACGCCCGTGATCCGCTGCGACGCGGTGGTAGTGACGATCACCGTATTGCTGAACCACGCCCGGTCCGAGTTCGCGGGCAGGGTCGAGTAGGGGCTCTGAACCATGATGTTCGCGATGGTGACCACGCCTGACGGCCCTGGAGCCCCCGCGTCGCCCTGAGGGCCTTGAGCGCCAGGAGCGCCAGGCGCACCAGCCATGCCCTGCGCTCCCGCGGCGCCCGGAGTTCCCGGGGTGCCCATCGGACCCTGCGGCCCCGTCGGACCGGCAGGGCCAATCGGCCCCATCACGCCCGTCGCGCCCTGGGGACCGGTGGCACCAGCGGGACCAGTCGCCCCGTCCTTGCCGTCCTTTGAAGCGCAACCCACCAGACCGACCACCACGAAAGAGAGGAGAAGAGAACGAGTCATGGGACGGCTGCCTAACACCGCCTCCCGTGTTCTTGGAGTTTCGTACGGCGCTTGACTGGTCAGACCTCTTACCTGTTATGCCTTGGGCATGCGCTCTGCCGTGACCATCACTCCACTCCCTCCGCAGCGGCGGCCGGCCGCGCACGCCGAGGGAGAGCTGGTGAGCCTGATTCTCTCCCGCCACTACCCACCCGACAGCACCCTGCCGTCCGAGAGAGAGCTCGCGCTCCAGCTCGGCGTCACGAGGCCGACCTTGCGAGAGGCGCTCCAACGTCTCGAGCGAGATGGGTGGATCGACGTGCGGCACGGCAAGTCGACGCGCGTTCGCGACATCTGGCGCGAAGGTGGGCTGAACGTGCTGGCGGCGGTGGTGCGCAACGGTGGGCCGTTGCCCGATCGCTTCGTGGCCAATCTCCTCGAGGTGCGGCTCGCGATGGCGCCGGCGTACGCGCGCGCCGCGGTGCACGCGAATCCCCAGGTGATCGCCGAGTTGCTCACAGCGCAGACGCGGCCTGATCAGTCGGCCGAGGCCTTCGCGGAGTTCGACTGGAAGCTGCACTCCGCGCTCACCAGCGCGTCGGACAATCCGGTGTTCACGCTGATCTTGAACGGCTTCGGTGAGCTCTACCGGGTGATGGCGGTCTTCTACTTCGAGGCCCCCGCGGCGCGCCGCGCATCGATGCAGTTCTACGACGCGCTCGAGCAGGCCGCGCGAAAGCACAACGCAGAGAAGGCCGAGAAGGTCACCCGCGAGGCGATGCAGCACAGCCTCGACTACTGGCGGAAGCTGGAGGCGCGCCGATGAATCGATGGAACGGATGGGGTGACGAGAGCCACACCTACGAAGTCCCCGAGAAGAGCCGCGCCGCGCTGGCGGAATGGGTCGGCGCGCCGATGGGAGGCAGGAGCGCCTCGCTCAGTGAAGTGTTGGCGAGCGTGCCTTCGAGCCGCGTGGACTCGGCGTCATTCCTCTCGTTCGACGCAGAGGATCGCGTTCGTCACGCGCGCGGCCAGAGCTTCGGAGACTGGGTCGCGCTGCGCTCGGGAAAGCTGGGCACCTTCCCCGATGCGATCGCGTATCCGGAAAATTCGGAGGACGTGCGCTCGCTGCTCGAGTGGGCGCGGCGCACCGGCACGAAGGTGATTCCGTTCGGAGGCGGCACCAGCGTCGCGGGGCACATCAACCCCGAGGCGTCGGGCGGCCCGGTGGTGACGATGGACATGCGGCGCATGTCTGGTTTGAGAAAGCTCGATGCCGTCTCGCGGCTCGCGACGTTCGGCGCGGGCGTGTCGGGGCCTGATCTCGAGGCGCGGCTGCGTGTGCACGGGCTCACGCTCGGTCACTTTCCACAGAGCTTCGAGCAGTCGACGCTCGGTGGATGGATTGCCACGCGCTCGAGTGGTCAGCAGTCGCTGCACTACGGGCGCATCGAGAAGCTCTTCGCGGGTGGTCACGTGGAGACGCCGCAAGGTCCCCTCGAGCTCCCGCTCTTCCCCGCGTCCGCCGCGGGTCCTGATCTGCGCGAGTTCGTGCTCGGCTCCGAGGGAAGACTGGGCGTGATCACCGAGGCGACGGTGCGCGTCTCTCCGCTCCCAGAGCGCGAGGAGTTCGTCGGCGTGTTCTTCCCTGGCTGGGAAGAAGGGCTCGCTGCTTCACGGGCGATCGCGCAGGCGAAGTTGCCGTTGTCGATGTTGCGGCTCTCCGCTCCTGAAGAAGCGCGCACGATGTTGATGCTCGCGGGCCACGAGCGGCTGCTCGGCGCGCTCGAGGCGTGGATGAAGTTCCGTGGCGCGGGCGAAGGGAAGGCGCTGCTCCTCGTGGGGTCGACTGGCGCGGCGGCGACCGTGGCCTTCGGTCTCGAGCAGGCCCTGGCGATCACCAAGAAACACTCGGGCATCTCCGCGGGCCGCACCTTCGGAGCGCAGTGGACGAAGAATCGTTTCCGCGCACCGTACCTGCGCAACTCGCTCTGGGATCTCGGCTACGCGGTCGACACCATCGAGACCGCGGCGCCCTGGGCCACGGTGCCCAAGCTCCTGCGCGACATGGAAGCGGCGCTGCGGGGCGGGCTCGAGAAGTGGAACGAGAAGACGCACGTCTACACGCACCTCTCTCACCTCTACAGCGACGGCTCGAGCATCTACACCACGTATCTCTTCCGGCTCGCGCCCACGCCCGAGGAGACGATGGAGCGTTGGCGCCACCTCAAGCGCGTGGCGAGCGAGGCGATCGTCGCGGGGCACGGCACCATCAGCCATCAGCACGGAGTGGGCGTCGATCACGCTCCGTACCTCGCCGCGGAGAAGGGCGAGCTGGGCATGAAGACCATCTCCGGAATGTTGAAGGGGTTTGATCCAGCAGGGGTGATGAACCCCGGGAAGCTCGTGCCATGAGCTACAGCGCGGCCAGAGAGCTGACGTGGAAGCGCCTCGAGAATCACGGTCCGTGGGACCTGGTGATCGTCGGTGGCGGAATCACGGGCGTGGGCTTGCTGCACGAGGCGACGCGCCGCGGCTACGACGCGTTGTTGGTGGAGCAGGGCGACTTCGCGTCGGGCACTTCGAGTCGCAGCTCGAAGTTGGTGCACGGTGGGCTTCGGTATCTCGCGCAGGGAGATCTTCGGCTCACGTGGCAGTCGGTGCGCGAGCGCGAGCGGCTGCTCGAGGAATTGCCGGGGCTGGTGGAGCCGATCGGCTTCCTGATGCCCAGCTACACGGGCGATCGCATGGGGAAGCGAATGATGCGCACCGGCCTGCGCATCTACGACTTCTTCGGGAGCGGGATGAAGCACAAGGCGCTCAGCGTGAACGAGCTGCTGATGCTCGCGCCGCGCCTCCGTCTCGATCAGCTCGCAGGAGGATTCTGGTACCGCGACGCACAGACGGACGATGCGCGGTTGGTGCTCCGCGTGTTGTTCGACGCGCTGGCCGCGGGCGCGTCGGCGCTCAACTACGCGCGCGTCGAGGAACTCATCTCGCGCGACGAAAAGGTGTCTGGAGTCGTCCTTCGGGATCGCGAGCAGGATCGTTCGATTCGCGTCGAAGCGCGCGCGGTGGTGAACGCGACGGGCGCGTGGGCCGACGTGCTGCGCGCGGGAGTGGATGCGAAGCCTGCGATTCGCCCGCTGCGCGGAAGTCACTTGTTGTTCCCCTCGTGGCGCTTCTCGGTCGCGCAGGCGGTGGCGTTCCGTCATCCGGGCGATGGGCGGCCGATGTTCGCGTATCCATGGGAAGGGCTCACGCTGCTGGGCACCACGGATCTCGATCACGAGCACCCCCTGGATGAGCCGCCGCACATCAGCGAGGCGGAAGCGGCGTCACTGGTGGAGGCCGCGCGCGCGGCGTTCCCCGGGCTGAACCTGCATGTGAGTGATGCGGTCTCGAGCTACTCTGGAGTGCGCCCGGTGATCGGCACGGGGAAGAAGGATCCCTCGAAGGAATCGCGCGAGCACGTGATCTGGCAGGAGCGCGGGCTGTGGACCGTGACGGGTGGCAAGCTCACGACGTTCCGGGAGATCGCGCGCGAGGCGGTGGACAAGTTCGGCCTCGAGCTGCCGAAGGGCGGGACGAAGGCGCCGAAGCGAGCGCGCTTCCAGCCGCCTCCGCAGGGAGCGAGATGGGGTGAGCTCGATGTGCTCGAGCGTCGTCGGCTCGCGGGGCGGTACGGCACGTGGACTCCGGCGCTGATCGAGTCGTCGCGCGAGGGTGAGCTCGAGCGCATTCCGGAGACGTGGTTCCTTTGGGCCGAGCTGCGTCACGCGGCGCGTGTCGAGCGCGTGGTGCACCTCGAGGATCTGCTGCTTCGTCGCGTGCGCGCGGGGCTCATTCTGCAGGACGGCGGTGCGGAGCATCTCGGCCGCATTCGGCAGATCTGCAAGGAGGAGCTCTCCTGGTCGGACGCGCGCTGGGCGAAGGAAGAGGACATGTACCTCGCTACCTGGCATCGCCAGCACGCGCCTCCGAAGCCGAGCGCGACGGAACGTACAGTCGTCGCTCCGCGCGCCAGTGCACCCCGCGAACTCCCTCTCCTTGCGAAGCGGGGAGAGGGGCGGGGCGAGGGGCGCACTTCGCTCAGTTCG
>CBIHPJ010000556.1:0-6371 GCA_966211295.1 uncultured Myxococcales bacterium
GTGCTTCATGATGACCCGGCCTTCGCTCCCGGGGGGAGCTCGCCTCGCCACACGGTGACTCCCCGTTCCCGCAGCAGCTCGCAGAGGGTGCGCGCCCGATCGGCCTGCCAGCGCTCGGAGGCCGAGTGCACGTAGCGAGGATCAGCGAACTCGGTCTCCGCGCCTTCGAGGCCGCGCAGCACGTCGATGCTGGCCGAGCTCGCGTGCGCGGCGATCTGATCGGCGTGCTCCGTGAGCGAGCCCTCGAGCATCGGCTGGGTCACCACGAACGTGCGCACGCCGGCCTCGCGAAACCGCCGCAGCACCTCGAGGCGCTCTGGCACCGAAGCGGCGCGCGGCTCGAAGTGACGCCGCACGTCGTCGTCGACGGTCGGCAGAGAGACCCCGACCCACGCGAGTGGCAGGCGGGAGATCAGCTCGAGGTCCTCGAGAATCGCGGTGGTCCGGGTGAGCAGAAAGGTCGGCCACGCTCGTGGGGCAGCCCCGATGACCTCGAGACAGCGCCGGGTCAACCGCGCGCTCTTCTCGATCGGTTGATACGGATCGCTGACGATCGGGCAGAACTTGATCGGCAGGAATTCGCGCGAGGGGTCAGCCAGCTCGGCCGCGAGCACCTCGGGGGCATTCGTGCGCGCATCGACGTACGAGCCCCAGGGCACCGGCCGCAGGCCAAGCAGGCTTCGCACCGCACCCACGCTCGACTGCGCGTAACAAAACCTGCAGCCCACCAGGCAGCCCACGTACGGACTGAGCGTATAGAAGGGTACGTTCGAGGGGCCAGCCCGCTCGAGCACCGCGCGCACTTGCACCGAGCGCACCTTCTGCCCGTCGTCAGGTGGCAGCGCCGCGCGCAGGGCCGCGAGCACCTGCACCTCGTTCTTCCGTGCCTGGGCCGCCACCGCGTCACACAGCCGCTTGCCCAGCGCCGGGTCGACCTCGTTGCGGCCGCCCTCGGTGCGATAGCCGAAGATGAAGTGTTCGCTGCGACTGGCGAAACGCCGCCCGGCCTCGAAGGCGAAGACGTCGACGGCGAGCACGGCGGCTCCGCTGCTGAAACGCAAGCGCACTCCCAGCTCGCTGGTAGCGCCCTCGAACCTCACGCCGGGGATCGGCTCGCCGCCCACCTTCCATGGGGCCAGCAGGTCGACGAGGTGCTCCGCGGCGTTCATGAAGCGAGCTTTAGAACAGCGAGTAAACGAAAGGCGCGAGAGGCGCGATGGTGTTGATGAGCCAGAGCACGATCGCCCCCAGCAACAAGATTCCAAAGAGGGGAATCAGCGCTCCCAGCCGGTGCTGCCGCAACATGGCCGAGGTGCTCAGCACCGTCTTCCAGGTGAGCACGAGACTCGTGTACCAGCGCCGCTTCGTCATAGCTGCTTCCACACCAGGGTGTCGTTCAGCACCAGCGCGTCCATGTCCGTGCGGGCGAACATCGCCAACGCCTCGAGCGGTGTCGAGACGATCGGGTAGCCGCTGGGATTGAACGAGGTGTTGAGTACCACGCTGAGCCCCGTGCTCCGGCCAAGGGTCTCGAGCAGCCGGTGGAAGCGCGGGTTGTCTTCGGGGAAGCAGACCTGGGGGCGGGTGGTGTCGTCGACGTGCAGGGCGGCCCGCACCTGCGCGCGCGCCTCGGGTTTCACCGGCACCGCGTACTGCATCCACCGGTTGAAGGTGTGGTGTTCCACGGGGCAGTCGAGCACCCGCGGGGCGTCCGCCGAGGTGATGGAGAACGCGTAGGGCCGATAGAGCGCGCGATCCTTGACCGCCTTGCTCAGGCGCACCGCGAGCACCGGATCGTCGGGCCGGATCAGGATCGATCGGTTGCCCAGCGCCCGCGGCCCCAGCTCTGCGCGGCCCTGGCACCAGCCCACGATCTTTCCTTCCAGCACGAGCTTCGCCACCTCGTCGCACAGCGCCGCTTCAGCCGCGAAGACCCGGTGAGCCCACCTGAGGCCCTGAGGCTGGGCGTGCCCGCGCTTGAGGTAGCGCCGCACGTGGTCGGGATTCACGTGGGCGAGCATCTCTACCGCGGGCCGTTCATCGAACGAGGCTCCCACGTACGGCGTGTACTTGAACCCGTCAGGCTCGCACCGGCCGTGCTCTGCAGCCCAGCTCAGCGCGGTGCCCACGCTGGTGCCGCCATCGCCGGGGTCAGGAGGGATGTGGACGTTCTTGAACGGCCCGCGCGTGAGCAGCTTCTGGTTGGCCACGCAGTTGAGGCTGACTCCGCCGGCGTAGCAGAGGTTCTCCGAGGGCACTGCGGCCTTCAGCCGAGCCGCCAGCTCGAGGATTCGCTCCTCGAGCACCAGTTGCACGCTGGCCGCCACGTCGGCGAAGCGCTGCGCCTCGGGGTCGATGGCGGCCTGCTTGTCCAGACAGCTCAGGGGCAGGCCCTGTTTCTGGGAGCGGGCCGGGCCCAGGGCGTCGAGGAACTTCTGCGAGACGGCGCCCCGATAGAAGTTCGTGAAGTGAAACCAGCTCTGATCCACCGAGTAGGAGCCGTCGCCCTCGGAGGGAATCATCTGGCGCACGAGCCCGGCGAACCGTGGCGTCCCGAAGCCCGCGAGCGCCATGGTGCTCGCCTCGCTGTCGTTGGGAGAGAAGCCCAGGTACGCGGTGAACGCCGAGTACACGAGGCCCAGCGAGTGGGGAAAGGCGAGCTCGAGCACCCGCTCGACCTTCGGTTTCCCGTCGACCCACGCGCCGCGGTAGAGCGCCGTGCACGCCCAGTCGCCGACCGCGTCGACGATCAAGATCGCCGATTCAGAAAAGCCCGAGCCGAGGAAGGCCTGCACCGCGTGGCTGTAGTGGTGGCTCAGGTAGGCGATGCGGGCGGGCTCCACGTCGAGCCGCGACGAGAGCGCGTTGAGCGACCACAGCTTCTTTCCCAGCCACGCCTTGATCGCGTTGACGAACTCGCGGCGCGAATCAGGGAAGGGCGCGAGCGCGGCGGTGAGCACTCTCGAGAACTTCGCGTGCGGATCTTCGTGAAACACCACCTGATCGAGTTGCGCTGCGGTCAGGCCGCCCGACGCCAGGCAATGCTCGATCGCGTACACGGGAAAATTGGCGTCGTGCTTCTGCCGGGTGAAGCGCTCTTCCGCGGAGACGGCGATCACCCTGCCGTCGACGACGAGGCACGCCGAGGCGTCGTGGTACCCGTACGACACCCCCAACACCTTCATTCCGACAGCCTCTTCACCTTGTTGTTGTCGAACTCCACGAAGCGGGTGGACAGCTTCCTGCGCGCGACCGCGTAGACGAAAGGCGCGGTGCAGAAGTACACGACGCTCAAGAGCACCGTCGCGAGCGAGTCGATCGCGCCCTTGCCGATGCGCAGCCACGCCTGCCAGAGCCGCGCGAGGCGTACCCGGGCATACTGTCGCTTCACGTCCTGCGGGCTCGCTCCCAGCCGCTCGAGCAATTCGGCGGTGAGATCGACGTGGCCCTCTTCGTCCTCGACGATCTTCATGAGTGAGCCGCGCAGCGGATCATCGGGCGGAAGCGCCTCGGCGAGGGTGCGGAAGCGGCCGGTCGCGTCTTCTTCACCGACGTGCACGAACGCGAGGCTGCGCCAGAGCGCGATCTCGCTGTCGTAGAGATCGTCTCGCTCGTAGTTCCGCATGGGAACGATCTGATCGGTGTACGCCTTGTGGACGTGACCGAACTCCTCGGCGTGCGAGTCCTCCTCCAGGCTGTGGGTGAAGAGAATGGCGCGCAGCTTCGGATCGCCGATGCGGCTGAGCCCGCGGTGGAGATGCCAGACCCCGTCGGCCTCGGTCGCCTGGAAGCCCCGGATCGCAGCAGCCTTCCTGCCGGGTCTTTGCCAGGTGGTCGCCAGGGAGAGGCGAATGCTGATCTTCTCGAGGAGTTTCATGGCGGCGACGGGGGGACGATACTCGAAGGTCCGGGTTGGGCGATCAGCGGCAGCAGCCCCGTGCTCACGGCAGTGGCGATGCGGAGGTGGCCCGCGGCGTTGGGGTGACAGAGGTCCCACCGCTGGCCGGGCTTCATGAAGTCCTCCCAGGGGGAACCGACGAAAGCGTCCACCACCCGCACCGTGGGAAAGCCGATCTGCTGCGCGGTCTCGAGCACCTGATCGTAGAGCTTCGCGCACACCGGATCGTCGAAGCGCTCCAACGCTGGCAGCACCGCCACCACCACGTCGAAGTGGTGCAGCTGGCGCAACAGCTCGAGCCGCTCGAGGGCGTTGCGCACCACGAGGTCGAACGTGTAGCGCTCGTACAGCGGGGCAAAGAGTGAGCAGGCGCTCCCGGTCTGCGCCATCGCCAGCATCGGAAGAAAGCGGAACGCGAAGAAGCTGTTCCCGATGCGCCGATAGCCGCCGTTTTGAATCGAGGCCGCGGTGAGCATGTACGCCACCACCACCAGGTCTGGCTCGTATTGCAGCCCCACCTGCTCGAGCGCCCGCACCTGCTGCAGCGTGTTGTAGCCCTCGCACGAGACGTTCACGACCTCGACGGTGCGCCCGGGCATCACCTGCTGCAGTTGGCCTTCCAGCTGGCGGAAGAAGCGGTCTGCGAAGGGCACGTGCGGATCGTTCGCGATGGACCCGGTGAGCACCACCACCCGGTAGACGCCCGGCGGCTTGGGTATGGCGCGCTCCAGATCGAGCAGCCCGAGGTGATTGACCCGCACGCCGGTCGGATCTCCGGGGCCCCTGACCTGCACCCCGGGCCGGTAGCGGTAGCGCAGGAGGACGTCGCTGGTCTGCTCGATGCGTTCGACGGCCCGGTCGGCCACCCGCGACTGCACCTCGAGCACCAGCACCGCGCCCGCGACCACCAGCGTCAACGTGCGCAGCGCGCGGCGTGGGAAATTCCATCGAATGAAGCCGGTGATGAGAAAGATCGCGATGCAGGCCAGCGCCATCGGGCGAAACACGTCGGGCAGATAGAAGTCGCCGTCCGTCGATGAGAGCGCCCAGCTGTCGAGCGCCACCAGCACCATCAACAGCCCCAGCGTGGCGCGTTTGCCCAGGAAGGGGGGCAGCCGGGGCGAAGCGCTCGTTTCCACGGCCGGCACTGTAGATGTTTTTTCGGCCTCCCAACGATGCACAATGCCCCCGTGAACCCGAGCACCCCTGGATCGATCACGTCGATCGGCGTCGTCGGCGGGGGGACCGCCGGCTACTTCTCAGCGCTCGCGCTCAAGCGCGCCTTCCCGGGGCTGCGGGTGGCGCTGATCGAGTCCCCCGACATTCCGATCATCGGCGTGGGTGAGGCGACCACCACGCTGATGGCTCCCTTCCTTCACGCCGAGCTGGGCCTGGACATCGTCGAGCTGTGGAAGGCGGTCAAACCCACCTTCAAGCTGGGCATTCGTTTCGAGTGGGGCCAGCCGCGGCCCGACTATTCCTTCGAGTTTCCCTTTGGCGAGGCCGACCCGATCACAGCCGCCGCGATCGACGGAGACCTCAGCCGGCAGTCGCTGAACGCCTTGTTGATGCACGAGCGTCGTGGGCCGGTGCTGCGCGGGCCCGATGATCAAGAGCTCTCGATGCTGGGCAGCCTCAAGTTCGCCTACCACCTCGACAACGAGCCCTTCGTTCATTTCCTGGCGAAGGCGGCGGCCGAGCGGGGCATCGAACACGTGCCGATGACCATCGAAGAGGTTCGGTTGTCGCCCGACGGGCAGCGCATCGCCTCGCTGGTGGGCCGCGATCGCCAGGTGTCCTCCGACTTCTACGTCGACGCGTCTGGCTTCCGCTCTCGATTGATGGAGCAGGCGCTGCGTTCACCTTTCCAGAGCTACGCCTCGAGCCTGTTCTGCGATCGCGCGATCGTCGCGACCGCTCCACAGCAGGGCGGCATCGGGCCCTACACCACCGCCGAGACCATGAACGCGGGCTGGTGTTGGAACATCCCGATGCGGGGTGAAAACCACCGCGGCTACGTCCATTCGTCTGCGTTCAGCTCGGAAGACGAAGCCCTCGCTGAGCTGCGCGCCAAGAATCCCGGGCTGGGAGAGCCGTGGACGGTGAAGTTCCGTTCGGGCCGGCATGCCGAATTCTGGAAGGGCAACGTCGCCGCCGTGGGCAATGCCTACGGCTTCGTCGAGCCGCTCGAGTCGACCGCGCTCCACATGGTGATCATCGAGCTGGCTTACCTGCGCGCGGGCCTCGCACGTGCGGCTGACCCGGCTGCGCTCGCCTCTTTCGTCGAGTACGCCAACCGCAGCGTCGGCGGTCACTGGGACTACCTGCGCTGGTTCCTCGCGCTCCACTACAAATACAACCGCCGGCTGGAGACCCCGTTCTGGCAAGCGGCTCGAAACGACGTCGATGCCAGCGGCTTCGATGACCTGGTCCACCGGGTGCGGGAAGGCGGGCCGTCGATGGACCTGCAGGC
>CBIHPJ010000557.1:0-6355 GCA_966211295.1 uncultured Myxococcales bacterium
CGGAGAAGGTCACTGAGTTCGTCGAGAGTGATCACGCGAAGGTCGAGAAGCTGGGGGAGAGCGCGATTGATGAGCTGCAGGTGAAGGGGTTGAAGCCCGAAGCAGGCAAACCTCTGCGTCCAGTTGCTGCGAAAAAGAAGTGACCCATTACTCCCTCTCCCTTCGGGAGAGGGTCGGGGTGAGGGTGTCCATGTTCGCTTTTTTTCTGATCACTCTGGCAGCCGCACCCAAGCCGATGCTCCCGGACGAAACCGCTCCGCGAACTCCCGGCCAGGTGCGAGTCCAGGGCAACGACATCGTGATCCCCTCGGCGAACTTCACCGACGGGAAGAACTGCGGCAGCTGCCACTCCGACATCGCGGCGCAGTGGAAGACGAGCACGCACGCGCTCGCCTCGTTCACGAATCCCATCTACCGGGTGTCGGTGGACAAGCTGCGCGACGATCGTGGGACCGCTCCGAGCCGCATGTGTGGTGCGTGTCACGATCTCGCGCTGCTCACCTCCGGAGCGATGGATGAGAAGGTGATCGCCGCCGAAGATCCGCGCTCGCACGCCGGAGTCTCGTGCACGACCTGCCACAGCACCGTCCACACCACGAAAGACGGCAACGGCAGCCTCACGTTGCGCGCTGACGAGGTCTTCCCATCCGCACCCGAGGAATCGACCCTCGAGAAGCACCGCGCGCGCGTGGCGAGCGCCTCGCTCCGGACCGCCGAGCTCTGCGGCACCTGCCATCGCTCGTTCCTCACGGACGAGACCGGCAACGCTTCGGCGTTCTTCGGCATGGATGACTACGGCGCGTGGCATCGCTCGGCCTACGCAGGCAACGGAGCCGATCGTCCCGATCGCGTCGCCGCTCAGGACTGCCGCGCCTGCCACATGCCGCGGGAGGCGGCGATTCTCGGTGACGTGGCGGCGAAGAACGGCACCGTGCCCTCACACCGCTTCCTCGGAGCGCACACCACGCTGGCGGCGATGCGCGGTGATGCTGCGCAGGTGGCGCGCCTTCAGTCGTTCCTCGAGCGCTCCGCGACCATCGACGTCGCGGCGGTGAAGGTGAACGATCAGCCGTGGTCGATGCCTGCCGAGGCTGCGCGGCCGAACGCGGGAGACGTGATCGACGTCGACGTGGTGGTGTTCAACGAGCGCACGGGGCATCGCTTCCCCGGAGGCGTGCTCGACAACCAGGGCACTCGCGTCGAGGTGACGATTCGCACGGCGAAGGGCGAGGTGATCGCGCTCTCCGACGAGCACGAGGTCCGCGCGCAGGTGGTCGATGCGAATGGCCAGCCGGTGCAGAAACGCGAGACGCACAACTTCGTGACGGCAGTCTGGAATCACACCGTGCCTTCGCGAGACGCGCGGGTCACTCGCGTGCGCGCGACGATTCCTTCGACGCTCCCTGCCGAGGCGTTTCCGCTCAAGGTCGAGGCCCGGATCACGCACCGCGCGCGCTCGGAGGAGATGATGAAGGCCGCGTGCGACGAGCTGAAGACTCCGCGCGGCAAGGCGTTCCAGGTGGCGTCGCTCGCGCAGACCGGCGCGAAGTTGGATCCCTGCGTGGCTCAGCCGGTGACGGTCATCGATCGCGCTGAGGTCTCGCTCATGGGCATCGCGAGCAGGGACACGTACCTGCGCTCGTACCGTCGCGGACTCGGGCTCGCGGTGGGTCTGCAGGAATACCTCGACGAAGCAGACGCGGCCTTCGAGCACGCGCGCGGTCTCGCGGTGGGCGAAGACGTCGGAGTGGCGCATTGGGCGCTCGGAATGCTGGCGGGGAAGCGCGGTCAGCTCCCTCGCGCGCTCGAGCAGCTCGCCAGGGCAGAGAACATTCTCGGCACCACTCCGGCGATCCTGAAGGCGCGCGGTGAAGCGTACGGCCAGGTCTGGAAGTGGAAGGAGGCGGCCGCCGCCTGGTCCGCCGCGCTCAAGCTGTCGCCTACGGATCTCGGGCTCTGGCAGTCAGTGGCGATGGCCGAAGCGAGCGTGGGCCGGTACCAGCAGGCGCTCGTTGCCGCCCAGGGAGGTCTCGCCCTTCATCCTCGCGACGGAGACTGTCTGCGCGTGCAGGCGCTGGCGCTCGCTCAACTCGGCCAGCCCAACGACGTGGCGCTCGACGCTGCCCTCAAGTGGCGCGTCCCGGACGATGGTCCCAAGGCGAAGGCGCTGTGCAGCGCGAAGATCCCCGGCTGCGCTCAGCGGCGAAATCCGGTGCCTGTTTACGAGGCTCGTACCGGCCCGAATTGATAGGCCTGTGGAGATGCTGCACTGCAAAATGGTGCGACAGACTCCCAACGACTTCATTGAGTTAAGCGTTGTGCGAGTGCGAAATAAGTTGACCTGATACGTCCCCGCGCCTTGCCTTGAAAACGATGGGCCTCGGGGTCATAAGCCGATCTCGAATCCCTCTTTCGGAGAACACCCCATGGCTCGAGAAGTCGTCATCGTCGCTGCTGCCCGTACTCCCATCGCTTCCTTTCAGGGCGCGCTCGCGTCGCTGACCGCCCCCCAGCTCGGTGCGATCGCCATCAAGGCCGCCCTCGAGCGCGCTGGTCTCAAGCCCGAGGTCGTCGACCAGGTGATCATGGGCAACGTGCTGACCGCGGGCGTGGGTCAGGCTCCTGCTCGCCAGGCGGCGCTGGGTGCCGGCCTTCCGAGCGGCGTGCCGTGCGTGACCGTGAACAAGGTCTGCGGCTCGGGTCTCCAGTCGGTCGTTCAGGCGTACCAGGCGATCGCGCTCGGCGACGCTGACGTGGTGATCGCCGGTGGCCAGGAGTCGATGACCAACGCGCCCTACATCTCGATGCAGCTCCGCGGCGGTGCGCGCATGGGCAACGTCGAGTTCAAGGACTCGATGATGAGCGACGGCCTCACCGACGCGTACGACAACGTCGCCATGGGCGTGTGCGCCGAGCAGTGCGCCGACTCGATGAAGATCAGCCGCGCCGCGCAGGACGAGTTCGCGGTCGAGAGCACCAACCGCTCGATCCGCGCGCAGAAGGAAGGTCTCTTCAAGAACGAGATCGTTCCCGTCGCGGTGCCGCAGAAGAAGGGTGACCCGCTGATGGTGACCGAGGACGAGGGTCCCAAGAACGCGAAGCCCGAGAAGATCCCCACGCTGAAGGCGGTCTTCAAGAAGGACGGCACGATCACCGCTGGCAACGCTTCGTCGATCAACGACGGTGCGGCGGCGCTGGTACTGATGAGCGCTGAGAAGGCGAAGGCGCTGAACGTGCCCGTGCTCGCGAAGGTCGTCGGCCACGCGGCCGCGGCGCGCAAGCCGGTCGAGTTCACCATCGCCCCGGCGGATGCGATCAACAAGCTGCTCGCGAAGACCGGCAAGACCGCGGCCGACGTGAACACCTGGGAGATCAACGAGGCGTTCGCGGTGGTGTCGCTCGCGAACAACCAGCTGCTGAAGCTGGAGCCCTCGAAGGTGAACATCCGCGGCGGCGCGGTGGCGCTCGGTCACCCGATCGGCGCTTCTGGCGCGCGCGTGCTCGTGACCCTGCTGCACACGATGAAGGATCACGACTTCAAGCGCGGCGTCGCTTCGCTCTGCATCGGCGGCGGTGAAGGCATCGCGCTGATGGTCGAGCGCGCGTAAGCTCAAGGGAAGGCTGCGATTGAGGGTCTGGTGGGCTGCTCGTCGCGCGCAGGCCCTCGATCTCGCGGCAAAGAAGCAAGCGTGACGGATTCATAGACCTGGGCGGCCCTGTACTGTGCCCGCCCAGGTCTCCTCTTCTGAGCGAAACGCGTCGAAGCTGAGCTCAGCGAGTGAACGAAAACCCGGCCTCCCCACCCATCTCAAGGCCCTTGAGTCGATCGCACCGCGTGCTCCACCGCTGACAACAACTGGTCAGCAGTGAAGGGCTTACCCAGCACGTGTTCGCCCTCGAGCTCCGACTGGCGCTCGTGGAAGCCGGACATGAACACCACCGCGAGACCAGGCTGATTGCTCCGCAGGGCGCGCGCGAGCTCGACGCCGCCCATGCGCGGCATGATCACGTCGGTGAGCACCAGCTGCACTCCGTGACCATCCTGGCGCAGCAGCGCGAGCGCCTCTTCTCCGTCGCCCGCGGTCAACACCTTGTGACCCGCGCGCTCGAGCGCCAGCACCACGGTGCGCCGCACGAGCGGCTCATCTTCCACCACCAGGATCGTCGCCGGCTTCACTGCGCCTACGCTCGGAACCTGCGCGGTGACCTCGGCCGGAGCAGGCCCATCGCTCGCCGGCAGCCACACCGTGAACACCGTGTAGCCCTCGGCGCTGCTCACCTTCACCGTGCCGCGCGACTGATTCGCGATGCCCAGCACCGTCGACAGACCGAGCCCCGTGCCGCGCCCATCGGCCTTCGTGGTGAAGAACGGCTCGAAGATCCGTGGCAGCACATCAGGCGGAATCCCCGTGCCGGTGTCACTCACTGAGAGACACACCCACTTGCCCGGCCGCAGCCCGAGCGTGGCGGCGGCCGCTTCATCGAGCGTGCGAGGACTCGCATCGAGCTTCACCTGACCTGTGCCCGTGATCGCGTCGCGGGCGTTGATCGCCAGGTTCAAGATGATCTGATCGAACGACGTCGGATCCATGAACACGCCGCACGGCTCCGCGCACGTCACGTCGAGCGTCACGCTCTCGGGCAAGAGCGGCCGCAGCAGGCGCCGATTGGTGGCGAGGGTCGCCTGCAGATCGAGGTGCCGCGGCACCGAGGGCTGCCTGCGCGCGACCGCGAGCAGCTGCCTCGTGAGCTCTCCCGCGCGATGCGCCGCCGCGAGAATCGCGCCCGCTCCGTCGTACACATCGGTGGTGTGGCCCGACTGGCGCCGCAGCAGCTCGGCCTCACCGCTCACCACCGTGAGCAGGTTGTTGAAGTCGTGCGCCACGCCTCCCGCGAGGCGGCCGAGGGCTTCCTGCTTCTGCGCCTCCACCAGGCGCTCGGTCAGCTTCGCGCGCACCTCGGTCTCGTCGAGCAGCTGAATGGTGCGATCGGCCACCCGCTGTTCGAGCGTCTTGCGTTCGAGCTCGAGCGCCGCCTGCTGCCCACGCGCGAGCGCCTCCAACGAAGCCAGCAGCTGCCCCGTGGTGCTCACCGCCACCAGGAGTCCGTCGTCGAGCAGCATCGCCAGTTCGCGCGACCATTCTGCGAAAGGGCCGCGCCCGGAGATCGTGGCCCACGCCATCAGCGCGTAGATCAACACCGTGTGCACGCTCACCGCGGGGCCTCCGAGGCGCGCGCCAGCCCACACCACGCTGGTGGAGATCATCCACGCCAGCGGCAGCCGAGTTCCGCCGAAGCCGTCGAACGGAACTCCGAACACCAGCTGACAGGAGAGCAGGGTGAGGACGATCGTCGCGAGCCACTCCAGCGGCCGCTTCACGCGCGGAGTGCCTTCTCGCAGCACGAGCGGCGCGAGCAGCAAGATTCCCACCGTGTCGCCGATCCACCAGGTGAACCAGAACGACGGAATGCTCGCGAGCGGGAGCCCACCGAGCATCGTGGTGACGATCGATCCTCCGGTCGCGTTCACGCTGGCGCCGGCGATCACGCGGGCCCAGAACGACACCAGCGCCGAAGGACGAGAGAGCGCGTCCTTCTGGGGTGCCTGCACGGTCAACCAGTGAATGAGCAAGAGCCCAACCGTCGAGCTGATCGCGATCGCCAGCCCTCCCAGCAACTTGATCTGGGGCGACCCCGAGTTGGGGAAGACGAGCACGTTCAAAACCCACGAGCCGAGGGTGATGCCGGGCCAGACGTTGCGCCCGTAGACCAGCAGCGCGGCGAGCGCGATTCCGGCGGGCAACCACACCGGCGTGACGTTTCCCGGAGGCGCCGCGAGCTGCATGCCGAGGAAGCCGGTGAGCGCGTACGCCACGGCCAGCGCCAGCGCGATCAGCGCAGTCGAGAGCGTCGAGCGGGGCGTGGGCGCGATGGTCACGAGTGTGGGGCTACTAACAGGGACTGACCGAGAGAATGGTTGAACTCGCCGCCCCGCTGCGAAAGAAGCATCGCATGAACAAGGTCATCGCTTCGGCAGCCGAAGCCGTGAAAGACATCCCCGATAACTGCACGCTGATGTCGGGCGGTTTCGGGCTTTGCGGCAACCCCGAGAACCTGATCACCGCGATCCTTCAGAAGAACGTGAAGGGCCTCACCATCATCGCGAACAACTGCGGCACCACCGATCTGGGGCTCGGCGTCCTGCTCAAGAACAAGCAGGTCAAGAAGATGGTCTCGTCCTACGTCGGCGAGAACAAGGAGTTCGAGCGCCAGTTCCTCTCGGGTGAGCTCGAGGTGGAGCTGAACCCGCAGGGCACCCTGGCCGAGCGCCTTCGCGCGGGCGGCGCCGGCATTG
>CBIHPJ010000558.1:0-6355 GCA_966211295.1 uncultured Myxococcales bacterium
TCGCTCCGATCCGCGTCGAAGCGCGGCACGTCGAGGTGGCAATGCGTGTCGATCATTCCCGATCAGAACTTGATCAGAACCTGATCAGAAATTGGGCTTCACGCCGTCGCGCTTGGCGATCGCGAGCAGACGCTCGTGCTCAGCCAAATCAGCAACCTTCGACTCTTCGATGAGCATCTGCGGAACGTCGTTCTCGACGCGATACTTCCGCTTCAGGCGCGGGTTGTAGAGCACCTGTTCGGTTGCGAAGAACAACAGCGAACCCTTGTCTTCGGGGCACGCCAGAATCTCGAGCAGCTGGGGATCGAGCGCCATGGATGGCGCTCACCTAGCACTCCCCTCGAATCAGATGAAGACGAGCTTGCGCCCAACCCGCTGGGACAGCATCGACGAGCCGAGCACGCGCACGACTTGCCGGGTGTCGCCCAGCGCCTCATACGCCGCCGAGATCAGATCCCCAACAGTGAGGGCCTTTGACTGGGCGGTCACCTTCCTCTTGGTACGCAGCTTCGGCATTGGCCGGCGGCCCTGCATTTTGCGGTTCTTCATATGTGCCTCCCCCGTGAGAACCAGTACAAGGAGCACCGCGCATGCCAGCCCGGTGTTTCATGTCTCGCACGGCTCGAACCGGTTCCTCCTCGAATCTCGTGATGCTCGGAGGGGCGGTGCTGGTCGCGCTGCTTTCTGGCAACGCGTTCGCTGAAGAGACCGTTCGCTACAAAGAGGTCGACGCCGGAGTTCACATTCCGGTGCTGACCAAGGCCCCCACGCTCGTCACCTTCGTCGAAGCCGACTACCCGGCTGAGGCCGAGAAGAAGGGCCTCGCGGCGTCTGTGAAGTTGATGATCACCATCGGCGCTGACGGCCTGGTGAGCGAGGCGGTGGTGACCGGTCCCGCCGGAGAAGGCTTCGATGAGGCCGCGGTCGCCGCGCTCAAGAAGTTCGTCTTCACTCCGGCCGAGGTCGACTTCAAGCCCGCGCCGGTGCAGGTCGAATACGTCTACCACTTCATCCTCAAGGTCCCGGAGGACGCGGGAGTCCCCGAGACGGTCGACGCCGGCGTGCCCATGGCGAAGTTGATGGGCCAGCTCTTCCAGCGCGGCAGCCGCGGCTTCGTGCCCGGCGCGATCGTTCGCTGCGACAACGCGCCTGAGAAAGAGGCCTACTCCGATGACGAGGGCCGCTTCTCGATCGAGGTGCCCGCGGGCGTGTGCGAAGTGCGCGTCGCCGCCGCCGAGTTCGAGACCTTCAAGACCAGGGAGCCCCTCGAGCCGAACGAGATCAAAGAGGTGAAGTACTACGTGCTCCCGAAGCCGACCGGGTACCAGACGGTCGTGCGCGACACGAAGGAGAAGAAGGAAGTCGTTCGCCGCACGCTCTCGCGCGCAGAGATTCAGAAGATCCCCGGCACCTTCGGCGATCCGATTCGCGTCATTCAGAACTTCCCGGGCGTCGCGCGCGCGCCGTTCGGTCTGGGTCAGCTGATCGTCCGCGGAGCGAATCCGAATCAGACGCTCACGTACTTCGACGGCGTCGAGATCCCGCTGCTGTTCCACCTCGCCGGTGGTCCCTCGATCGTGAACGGAGAGTTCCTCGATCGCGTCGACTTCTTCCCCGGTGGCTTCGGCGCCCGCTACGGCCGCGCGGTGGGTGGCGTGGTCGACGTGGCGAGCCGCCGTGGCGCGGCGGATACGTGGCACGGCGTGGCGAAGGTCGATCTCCTCGACTCGAGCCTCTTCATCGAAGCGCCCATCACCAAGGACATCTCGGTCGCCGCTGCCGCACGCCGCAGCTACATCGACGCGCTGCTCCCGCTGGTGCTCCCGAAGGATCCGCAGGGCGGATCGCTGCTCGTGCTGCCCGCGTACTGGGACTACCAGGTGCGTCTCGATATCGGCGGCAAGAAGGGCGAGAAGCTCGCGGACGGCGCTTCGAGTTACTCGCTCTTCGCGTTCGGCTCCGAAGACACGCTGAAGATCATCGCGACGGGCGGCGGACGGAACGTCGACATTCAGCTCGAGACGCGCACCACCTTCCACCGCATCATCGGCGCCTGGAACTACCGGAGCGGCAACACCACCTTCAAGGTCACTCCGTACGTGGGACTCGATCTCGCGAAGGTCGACTTCGGCATCGCGAAGCTGAACGCCGATCGCTACACCGCGGGCATTCGCGCCGACCTCGGCATCGAGGTGACCGACTGGTTCAACCTGCGAGCGGGCGCCGACATCTACAACAACACGTTGATCGGCAACGCCGAGCTCCCGGTGATCAGCGGCGTGCAGTTCATCGGCTTCCCCGGCGCTGAGCCGAAGGTCGGCACGCAGACCATTCACCGCGTGATCAACAGCTTCGATGGCGCGCTCTACACCGAGGCCGATTTCTCGTTCGGCAAGGTCACCCTCACTCCGGGAATTCGCGCGAGCCACGGCGTGATCAGCGGCCAGGTGCGCTCCGCGGTGGATCCTCGCTTGTGGGCGCGTTGGCAGATCCTCGACACCACTTCACTCAAGGGGTCGATCGGTCTCTACACGCAGCCTCCCGCCGCCACCGACATGGAGCCGCCCCCGTTCGGCACTCCGAGCCTCACGCACGAGCGCGCCTTCCAGAGCTCGCTCGGCATCGCGCACAAGTTCACGGATTGGATCAACGTCGACGTCACCGGTTTCTACAACCGCCGCTACGACAACGTGGTCTCACCCGGCACCACCACCGTGAACGACGACGGCACGGTGACCACCACGCGCGCGGCGAACCTGGGCCTTGGTCGCGCGTACGGCCTCGAGGTGATGCTCCGCCACGAGGTGTCGAAGAACTTCTTCGGGTGGATCGCGTACACCTTCAACCGTTCGGAGGAGCGGCGCGCGGGCTCAGGGAAGGATTACGTCACCAGCACGTTCGATCAGACGCACATCCTCACCGTGGTCGGCAGCTACAAGCTTCCCTTCGGCTTCGAGATTGGCGCGCGCTTCCGCTACGTGACCGGCCGGCCGAAGACGCCGCTGCTGCACAACTTCGACATCTACCAGGCTGACTCGAACGGCTACTCCGCGCAGTTCGGCCCGGTGAACTCGACCCGCATCAAAGACTTCCACCAGCTCGACATTCGCATCGACAAGAACTTCGTCTTCGAGAAGTGGACGCTCGATCTCTACGTCGACGTTCAGAACGTCTACAACCAGGCCAACGTCGAGGCCTCGTTCACCGATTACCGCAATCGTCAGGAGTACGACGTGCCCGGTATTCCGATTCTCCCCGTCATCGGCGTGAAGGCCTCCCTGTGAAGCGCGCTCTCTCGTTCATTGGCGTGCTGGTGCTCGCTGGTTGCGTCACCAGCCAGGACAACCCGACCAACGTGCACGATCTCCGCGTGCTCGGCATGCGCATGGAGCCGCCTGAGGTGTTGATGCCCGCGTGCAACCTCGAGCTGCTGCTCGGCGCGGCGGGTGGATCGCTCGACGGCGGCACCTTCCAGCTGCCTCCCCAGGTGGTGTTCGGGCTCGGTATCTCGCTCGCGACTCCGGTGAACTTCACCGCGCTGATCGCGGATCCCGACGGAGGAGGGCGCTCGTTCGACTACCGACTGCTCACCTGCGCGAATCGTGGAGATCGCCAGTGCGACGACGAAGGCGACTTCCTCGAGCTCGCTTCAGGGACCACCACGGGTGGCGAGCTCGCCATCAACAACGTCTCGCCCGTGTTCAAGCTCGGCGGGCCAGACGCAGGCATCCGCACGCTCCCCGACGGCAGCGACACGCCGCTCTTCTTCGAGGTGATCAACCAGGACACCTTCAAGGGCCTCGGCGGCATCCGCGTGCCCGTCGTCCTCGAGGTCACTGCGCAGGACACGAACGAGAAGATCTACGCGCAGAAGTTGATGGTCTACACCTGCAAGCTCTTCCCCGAGATGAAGCAGAACGTGACGCCGATCCTCCCGGGCATGACCTTCGATGGAGATCCGTGGCTCGAGGGCGAAGTGAAGAAGGTGAAGGGGCACAAGGAGTTCCCCGTGCAGCCGATGGACTTCCTCGCGCTCGAGGAGTCCTACGTGGTGCCCAGCCTCGAGCTGAAGCCGGTCGACCTGGTGGAGAGCTGGAAGGTCACCTCGATGACCACCATGGGCACGATGAGCTCGTACACGACGGGCGGCACCGAGATTAACGGCGAGACCGATCGTCACAACAACAAGTGGCGCCCTGACTCCAACGCGACCGAGGAGCAGGACGTCGAGTTCTTCTTCGTGGTGCGCGACGGCCGCGGTGGGAACTCGTGGACGAAGCGCACGGTCCGCTGGCAGCCCTAACTCCCTCTCCCATCGGGAGCGCGAGCCGTCTCGCGGCGCCGCGCAGCGGTGCCGAGGCGCAGCGTCCTAAGAAGGAGGGTCGGGGTGAGGGCATGCTCCTCGAGTCAGCTCTGCGTCACTCGGACAGTGGTCTTCATGTCCTTGCCCGTATCGGGATCGCGCGCCGTCATCGTGAGAATGCCTTCGACGTTCACGTCGAACGTGATCTCCACGCGCACTGATCCCGCCGGTCCCTGACGAATCCCCGAGAAGGTGAACTCACCGAGCTGCTCGTTTTCCTTCGCGGCCTCGTGATCACCCTGCCAGATGCGCATGATCAACTCGGTCTGGTTGTTCACGCTGGTGGTGCCCGTGATCTGCTTCGCGTTCGGAATCGGAGAGTTCCGCGGGAAGACGACGTGCATGTTGGTGTCGGCCTTCTCGAGACCGATGCCCATGGGGATCACGTCGAGCAGCTGCAGCTTCAGGTTCGTGTCGTCCGTGAGCGAGAACGCGTAGAGCGCGGCACCGATCGCCACGGCCTCGTCGGGGTGCACGCCCTTGCTCGGCGTCTTGCCGAAGAACTTGGTGAGCCGATCCTGCACGGCCGGCATGCGCGTCTGGCCGCCGACCAGCATCACTTCGTCGATCTCCTTGGTGGAAAGACCGGAGTCGACCAGAACCTTGGCCACGATCTTCAGAGTCCGGTCGACGTGCTCGGCCGTCAGCTTCTCGAGCAACTTGCGGCTGAACTTCATCTCGATGTTCAGGGGCTGGCCCTGCGGCGTCATCGTGATGAAGGGAATGTTGAAGGGCGCCTCTTCGCGCGCCGAGAGATCGATCTTGGTGCGCTCGGCGAGATCCTTGATGCGCTGCATCGCGACCGGGTCGGTCGAGAGATCGATGCCCGTCTTCGACTGAAACTCAGTCAAGACGTAGTTGATCATCGCGTTATCGAAGTCGATGCCGCCGAGGAAGATGTCGCCGCCGGTGGCCTTCACCTCGAACACCTGGTTGCGGATCTCGATGATCGAGACGTCGAAGGTGCCTCCGCCGAGGTCGTAGATGCAGACCTTCTGGTTCAGGTGCTTGCCGAGGCCGTACGCGAGCGCCGCCGAGGTGGGCTCGTTGATGATGCGCACCACCTCGAGGCCGATCAGGCGGCCGGCGTCCTTCACCGACTGGCGCTGACGATCAGAGAAGTACGCGGGCACGGTGACGACGGCCTTGTTCACCGGCTGCTTGAGGTGGTTGCTCGCGACGTCGCGAATCTTGTTCAGGATGCGCGCAGCGACTTCCTGCAGCGTCATCTCTTTCTTGGCCACCTCGATGGTGACCTCTTTGTTGTCCGACGACGGCTTCACCCCGTACTGCACGATCTTCTTCATCGACTGAACGATGTCGGAGGTCGCGGTACGGCCGACGAGACGCTTGCTGCCGTAGATCGTGTTGCGCGGGTTCAGCTGCCACTGCCGCTTGGCCTCGTAGCCGATGAGCTCGTTGCCCTTGTCGTCGACCGCGAAGATCGAAGGGATCGTGTACTCGCCTCCCTTGTAAGGGATGAGCTTCACGTTCGGAACGCCGTCCTTGTACCCGTCGACGTAGGCAGCGCAGCTATTCGTGGTGCCGAGGTCGATACCGATGATCGGTTCAGAGCTCACGGCGCGGCAGTGTAGGCGAAAGGTTTCACCTGTCGAGGCGGGAGTAGCCGTCGATGACCTGCGCCCACGTTCCGAGGGTCACCCCGGCGGAATCGAAGACCTGCTCCACTGAAACTCCGGAGATCAAATCGACCGCCACCACCTCCAGTTTGGTCATCGCCTGCGCCGCCGGATCCTGCCCTGGCCCGGTGGGTGAGCTCGGCCAGACGATCGCGGACTGACCCATGGCCATCTGGAAGTAGATGACGTGCCTGGTGTCGGTGCCTGTGAGTGCGACGCGGCCCAGCTCTCCGCCGGTCGAGAGCACCGAGGACCAGGCGGGCTGGCCGGGGTTCAGGGTTCTGTTTCCGGGCGTGTAGGTGGCCATCGCGGGCGCCGGGAGCAGGGGGGTGACGAGCACCTTCGAGCCCAA
>CBIHPJ010000559.1:0-6327 GCA_966211295.1 uncultured Myxococcales bacterium
CCTTCCGTCGACCTTCCGTCGACCTTCCGGTCGACGGTCGATCACTTCGCGGGGAGTTTCTCCGCCGGAACCGCGTCGTTCGCGGTGCCGGTGTTCTCTGCCGGAGCAGCAGCCGGGGAGGCCGCCTCGGTCGGGGTGGAAGGCGCCGCACCCGGGGCCGGAACAGCCGGGGCGTTGGTGTTCGCGGGAACCGTCGCCGCCGCGGGCTCGTCGCCCAGGCCCTCGACAGCCGAGCTGCGAAGGCCGACGAACGAGAGGCCGAGCGAGGTGATGAAGAAGCCCATCGCGCAGAACGCGGTGAGCTTGGTGAGGAAGGTCGCCGCACCACGGCCACCGAAGGCCGACGTCGCCGCGCCGCCACCGAGCGCCGCTCCCATGCCCGCGTCCTTCCCCGGCTGGAGGAGGATCACGAAGATCATGAAGATGCAGAGGAGGACGTGGACGACCGTGAAGAAGACGAACATAGGGGTGGGCTCCTAAGCACACACACTGGCGGCAAACAACGGCCGTTCATCACCCGAAAGACGGACCTAGGCCCGCGCCTTCACGATGGCCGCGAAGTCCGCCACTTTCAGGCTCGCCCCGCCGACCAGCGCCCCGTCGATATCCGGCTGGGACAGCAGCTCGGCCGCGTTGTCCGCCTTCACCGATCCGCCGTACTGAATGCGCACCTGCTGGGCGGTCTCGCCATTCCAGATCCCCGTGAGCAGGGAGCGGATATGCGCGTGGACCTCCTGCGCTTGCCGCGAGGTCGCAGTCTTTCCCGTACCGATCGCCCAAACGGGCTCGTACGCGATCACGAAGCGCGCACCCTCACCCGCGCTGAAGCCGCTCAGGCAGCCCTTCACCTGGGTCTCCACGACGGAGAGCGTCTTGCCGCCCTCGCGCTCCTCGAGCGTCTCGCCGACGCAGACGATCGGCAGCATGCCCGCCTTGAGCACGGCGGCGACCTTGCGATTCACTCCCTGGTCCGTCTCGCCGAAGAACTGCCGGCGCTCCGAGTGACCGAGGATCACGTAGCTGCAGCCCACTTCCTTGAGCATGGGCGCGGCGATCTCTCCGGTGAACGCGCCCGACTCCGACGCGTGGCAGTTCTGCCCGGCGAGCAGGATGTTCGAGTCTTCCAGGGCCTTCGCCACCGGGTGCAGCGCGGTGAAAGGAGGCGCCACCGCCACCTCGACGCGATCGCGCACCATCGAGACCGCCGAACGGAGCTCACGGACCAGCGAGAGCGCCTCCGACACCGACTTGTTCATCTTCCAGTTGCCCGCGATGAAGCACCGACGCGCCATGGGTTGATTCACTCCAGGGCCTTGAGGCCCGGGAGCTCCTTACCTTCGAGGAACTCGAGCGACGCGCCGCCGCCCGTCGAGACGTGAGTCATCTTTTCGGCGAGGCCGAAGTCGTTCACCGCCGCGGCCGAGTCACCGCCGCCGACCACGGTCTGCGCGTCTTTGTTGTTCGCCATCGCGACGGCCACCACCTTCGTGCCTTCTGCGAACTTCGGCACCTCGAACAGACCCATCGGCCCGTTCCACAGCACCGTGCGCGCGTCGCGAATGTGCTGCGTGAACATCGCGCGGGTCTTGCCGCCGATGTCGAGGCCCATCAGGTGCGCGGGAATGGCGCGCTCGTTCACGTCGGTCACCGCGGTCTTGTCGTCAGGCGACGTGCCGCAGAGGTGATCGACGGGGAGCACCAGGTCCACCCCGAGACGTTTCGCCGAGTCGAGCAGCCTGGTGGCGAGCGAGAGCTTGTCTTCTTCGACCCGGCTCTTCCCCACCTCGATGCCCTGCGCCTTCAAGAACGTGTACGCCATCGCGCCGCCGATCAGCATGGTCTGGCACTTGGGCAGCAGGTTCTCGATCACCTTGATCTTGTCGCTCACCTTCGAGCCACCGAGCACCACCACGAAGGGCTTCTCGGCGTGCTTCACCACCTTGCCGAGCTGCTCGATCTCCTTGCGGATCAGCAGGCCAGCGCACTTCTCTTTGAGGAAGGGCACCATGCCCGCGGTGGAAGCGTGCGCGCGGTGCGCGGTGCCGAACGCGTCGTTGCAGTACACGTCGGCGTTGGCCGCGAGCTGGCGCGCGAAGCTCTCGTCGTTCGCCTCTTCCTGCTTGTGGAAGCGCAAGTTCTCGAGGAGCAGCACCTGCCCGGGCTTCAGATCCTTCGCGAGCTTGCCCACGCCTTCGCCGATGCAGTCATCGGCCATCACCACTTCATGCTCCTTGCCGAGCAGCTCGGTGAGCCGCTTCGCCACGGGCATGAGCGAGAGCTTGGGATCCACTCCCTTGGGGCGCCCGAGGTGCGAGGCGAGGAGCGGCTTGCCCCCCGCCTTCAGGATGGTGCGAATCGTCGGCAGCGCCTCACGAATGCGCGTGTCGTCGGTGATGTTCTGCGCGTCATCCAGGGGGACGTTGAAGTCCACCCGAACGAAGACGCGCTTCCCCGCAAGCTGGAGCTCGTCGATGTACTTGACCATGTGATCCCTCCCTCAGCTCGAACGGACTGCTCAGGCCTTCGACGCGAGGAACTTCGCGACGTCGACCATGCGCGAGGAGTAGCCCCACTCGTTGTCGTACCAGGCGAACACCTTCACGAAGTTGCCATCGATGATCTGCGTCTGGGTCGAGTCGAAGATCGAGCTGTGCGGGTTGTCGTTGTAGTCGATGCTCACCGTCTGCTCGGTGTCGTACTGGAGCACGCCCTTGAGCGGACCCGCCGCGGCGGCCTTCATCGCGTTGTGGAGCTCGTCCACGGTGACCGGCTTCTTGAGCAGCACCGTGAGATCGACGAGCGACACGTTCGGAGTCGGCACGCGGATCGACGAGCCGTTCAACTTGCCCTTGAGCTCGGGGAGCACGAGGCCGATCGCCTTCGCCGCGCCGGTGCTCGAGGGGATCATCGAGAGCGCCGCCGCGCGCGCGCGACGCATGTCGTCGTGCACCAGGTCCAGGATGCGCTGATCGTTGGTGTAGCTGTGGATGGTGGTCATCAAACCGCGCTCGATGCCGAACGAGTCGTTGAGCACCTTCGCCACGGGCGCGAGGCAATTCGTCGTGCAGCTCGCGTTGCTGATCACGTTGTGCTTCGCGGGGTCGTACTTGGTGTGGTTGATGCCGAAACACACCGTGAGATCGACGTCGCCCTTACCGGGCGCGGAGAGCAGCACCTTCTTGGCGCCGGCCTGAATGTGCAGCATCGCCTTGTCCTGGCTGGCGAACTTGCCGGTGCACTCCATCACCACGTCGACGCCGAGGTCCTTCCACGGGAGCTTGGTGGGGTCCTTCTCGGCGAACACCTTGTAGGTCTTGCCGTCGATGGTGATGCTGTTTTCGGTCGAGGTGACGGTGCCGGGCCAGTTGCGGTGCACCGAGTCGTACTTGAAGAGGTGCGCCAGCGTGGCCGGCTTGTCGAGGTCGTTGATCGCAACGATCTCGATGTCCGTCTCCTTCCGCTGCAGCGCAGCCCGGAGAACCATGCGGCCGATGCGGCCGAACCCGTTGATCGCGAACTTGATGGCCATGTGTGACTCCTGGAATGAGAGGCGGCGGAACCTATAGTTCCGCTCCGCGTGCCGCCAGCACTAGAGGACGGAGCGTCTTCTTCGGAACATCAGTAGCGCCAACGCGGGCAGCAGCCACGGAGCCGCCGAGCAACCCCCTCCCTGGAAAGCGAGGACGGGTTGGCGAATCACGCCAGCATCTTCGTCGCCGGTACCTGCATCCGGCACGCCCGCGTCATCGTCCATGGGGCCCGCGTCGGGACTGGGGCCGGCGTCAGGCGTGATGATCACGCCGGAGTCCGGCATGCCCGCGTCGATCACCATGCCTGCATCGATGGGGTTGATCCCGCCATCGAAAGAAGCCGGCGTGAGGAAGGCGAGCACGCGCCGCATCACCTCGGTGCGAGTCGGCCGATCGACGAGGGTCTCGAAGGGGAAACCGAACATCACCGACTGGCCGGGAGTGCCGACCGCCGCGCTCCCACCCGAGCCGTAGCTGGCGAGCTGCACCGCGGGACCAGACGGATTGATCGCAGGAGGCGCGCCGGTGTCGAACGAGCCCGCGGTGCCGTCGTCGAGCACCATGCCGTTGAGACCCATCAGCGCGTCAGCGCCGTTCACCTGGAGCCCGCCCATCGAACCCGCGGCGCTCGCGTTGAACGCGGTGAGGAGCGACGGTGCGACTGTTCCATCGCCCGTGAAGAACACCGGGAGATTGCGAGTGCGGAAGCCGGTCACCACGCCCTGCTCCATCGCGGTGAGCGCAGCCCCGCCCTGCTTGCCGCGACCCACGAACCAGATGAGCAATTGATACGGCGTCTGCACCACGTCGCCTGAGGTCACCGCGTCGGTGTCGGCGGTGTCGAAGCCCACGTCGTTCGCCTCGAGCGCCTGTCCGGTGAGACGCGCGGGGCTGCCGTCGTTCATGCGCTCCACGATGATGCGGAGCACGTTGCCGAGCGCGTAGGTGCTCGCGAACGACTCGGTCTTGCCGATCGCCGCCTCGAGCCGGTCGTAGCCGTTCACCACGAGCACCAGCGGCTTGCCCATCACCGGCGCCTTCACGCCGACCACGGAAGACGGGAACGACTCGCCGCCAAGATTCGTCGCGGTGACGCGGAAGAACTTCGCAGCGGTCGCGGGAATGCTCACCCGCGCGCTGGTCATCGGCACGTCGATGCCGTTGTCCCACGCCAGGCCGTCGTCGCTCGAATAGAGGCGGTAGCCGGTCGCCGCCTGCCCGCGGACGTTCTGCGTATCGGTCGGAGGCGCGCGCCAGGTGATCACCGCTTCGCCGCCACCCTGATTGATCGCCGCGACGTGCGTGGGCGGCTCGGGAGGAAGACGCGCGGTCACTCCGTCCTTCTCGGCGAAGTATTTGATGATGCCCTGCGAGATGGCTCGCGCCGCGAGGTAGCGGAAGCCGGGCTCTTTCAAGTGCACCGCGTCGGCGAGCGCGTCGTGGAAGGCGACCTCGATCAAGATCGACGGCGTCTCGCCGTTGTTGTTCGGGTTGAGCTCGCCGAAGTACGCCGTGTTCACGCCGCGGTCCTGCCACGTGGGCCGATTCCAACCGGTGGTCGCCTTGATGTCGGCGACGAGCTCTCCGTGCACCAGCTGCGCGAGGCGCACGCCGCCGTCGACGCCGGAGAACTGGGAGATGGGACTCGGAGGCGCGCCGGGTCCATAGATGTACGTGTTGCTGCCGACGGCCGAGCCATTGAACGCGTTGGTGTGCCATGCGACGTACACCGCGTCTTCGCCGGGCTCGTGCACCCACGCGGCGAAGCGCGAGCGGGTACCGACGTCGTTGGTGCGATCGTCGGCCGGAGTGTTGCCTCCCGCGGCCCAGACCGAGGTCGGCGCTCCAGCGAACTGCGTGTGGTAGCGCGCGGACTCTTCGGAGCGGGGGCGTCCGCTCGCTCCGTTGCCGCGATCGATGAGGCCCTGTCCACCGCCCCACTTCACCGCGTCGAGAGAGATGTTGGTGCCTGATGCGTTTTGGGAGTCGTTCTGCGCCACCACCTGCGCGGTGCCTCCCTGCTTGAAATAGAAGCGGCCGAGCTGCACCCACGTGCCGCCGTGGCGCTGCTGATTCACGCGGAAGTGAGTGTCGCCGCCGGCGTGACGCACGATGAAGTGCGCGTCGGTCACGCGCGCGGTGAACGCGGTGTACGAGATCGACACCTCGTAATAGCCGTCGCGCGGAATCTGGGCGGTGTACGTCGCGCTCGCGGTGGCGGCGAGCGAGGAGTTCATCAAGCGATTGGTGCCCAGCGAGAACGGCAACGTCGCGCCCGTCATCGGGAACGTGGGCCGGCCCCAGCCCATCAAGCTCGAGTTCGCGAAGCCCGTGCCGGTCTCGACGTAACCGGCCTCGCCGTTGTCGACGATCACCATGTTGGTGTTGAGGTCGAGCTCGCGCACCGGCACCACGCGCGCGCCGGCGTTGAGCAGCATCGGCATCAGGTACTGACTGAGCGTCTCGATGCTCACGAGATCTTCGACGATGTCGTTGGTGGTGGGGCGCTGCGTACGCCACGCGGTGAGACCGGCTTCCCAGGTGAAGCCGTGGCCGGGGCTCAGGTAGATCACCTTGCCCGCGAGCGCGCCGACGCCCTTCACCGAGGCATTCGGGGAGCCACCGATGCGGGGCACGAAGCGCTCCACTCGCACCAGCGGCGGCGAGTCGGCGTTGAGCATCGGCTCCCACTGCTTCGGCTCGATCGGCACGTTGGGGCGCGTTCCGGGCGGTTCCAGACCGCAGTCTTCAATCCACTGCGCGAGTGCGGGGGAAGCGAGGAAGAGGATCGCGGCGA
>CBIHPJ010000560.1:0-6299 GCA_966211295.1 uncultured Myxococcales bacterium
GATGGAGAGCGTGAACGCGATGCCACTCACCGCCATCACCACGGGCTTGGGCACCTGCGCGCCCCACACGCCGAAGGGATCGAACTTGCTGTTGCCGCCGAGCGCCTGCGGCCCCTTCCCCGCCACCTCGGGACCGACCTCGGCGAGATCGAGCCCCGCGGAGAAATGATCACCGTGACCGAACACCACGCCCACGCGCAGTGACGAATCTGTGCCGAGCTGCTCGTAGGCCGCCGCGAGCTCCGCGATGGTCTGCAGGTCGAAGGCGTTGCGCTTCTCCGGCCGGTTGATGCCCATCAACAGCACTGCACCATCTCGTTCGACGGTCACGCGCGTGGTCATGACGCGGGAGGCTCGTCGGCACGCAGGCGCAGGTCAATCCCCGAGGGGATGCTTCGCGATCACCGACGATCAGGGACACGATTTCCAAAAATAACGCGACGGAAATGCGCGTTTAAATGGATCGCTCTGTCTCTGAGAGGCAACAAGAACCGTTTCCAAATCGGTCCGCCCACAACCCTTCCCCGGAGTTACCGTGTTGAGTCGTCTCGCGAGCGTCACTGCAGTGGTTGTCGTGCTTTCCTTCGGTTGCGCCAAGAGCGTGCCGGAAGTCGACCTGTCCACCGCCGAGGCCCGCCTCGTCCTCCTCCCCCAGCAGCACGATCCCGCCGAAGTGCGCGGAGCCATCATCAGCGCCATGAAGAGCCGTGGCTGGGTCGCCGAGGGTGAAGGGCCGGCGAACATCACCGCGCGCCTCTCGCACAAGGGCGCCACCATCAAGGTCGACCTCACGTACGCGGCCGATCGAGTGAGCATCAAGGGCCTGGTCGCCGAGAACGCCGGCAAGGGCTACGAGAAGTGGGTTGGCAACCTCGAGTCCAGCATCCGCGACGCGCTCGAGAAGCCGGAGCCCGCGGCGGCTCCCCCGCCGGCGGCGAAGCCCCCGCCCACCATGGCGGTGTACGAGCGCCAGCAGCAGCCCAACGAGGTGAAGCTCGCCATTCAGCGCGCCCTCTCGCAGCACAGCTGGGTGATCGAGAGCGAAGACGCTGGCGGGATGGTGGCGCGCCTCAACCACCGCAAGGGCCTGGTGCGCGTGCGGATCGTGGCCGACGTGAGCCAGGCCACCATCAACTACGTCGACAGCCAGGAGCTCGCCTTCGACAGCAATGGCCGCTCGGACGAGTACGAGAAGTGGATGCGCAACCTGGTCGACTCGATCCGCACCAACACGCGCTGATTACTTCACGTCACCCATCAGCTTGCGGATGAGGGGCGAGAGGGCGATCAACACCACGCCCGACGCCAGGGCGATGATCGCCAGCTGCTCGTAACCCGCGGTGTACGACTGCAGCTTGTCCGCCGCGGTGGCGCCCTCGCTCATGTTGGTCATGCCCGCTCCGAGCAGGCCGGCGGCGTACTGGCCGTAGGCGCTCGCGAGGAACCACACGCCCATCATCACGCCCTGCAGCCGCTTGGGTGACAGCTTGGTCATGATCGACAGACCAATCGGTGAGAGACAGAGCTCGCCGAACGTCGCCACCAACCAGCCGAGGGTGAAGACGTTGAGCGAGGTGATGCCCGCCGCGTTCGCGAAGAAGCGCGTGGCGAAGAAGATCCAGAAACCTCCGGAGAGGAAGAGGAAGCCCAGGCCGAACTTCACCACCGTGTTCGGCTCGATCTTCTTCTTCGCCATCGCCAGCCACAAGAGGCCGAGCAGTGGCGAGAAGAGCACCACGAAGAACGAGTTCGACGAGTTGTTCACCGCATTGGCGTCGACCAGGTGCGCCGCGCCGAAGAGGTTGAAGAACCAGGTCACGCCCGTGAGGTTCTGATCGAGGTTGTTCGCGGCGAAGAGACTGAGCGAGCCACCTGACTGCTCGAAGAACGCCCAGAAGATGATCGAGAAGAGCGCGAGGATCATCGCGGCGCCGAGCTTCTTGCGCTCGTCCGGGTTCGCCTTCGCCATCTCGTAGCCGATGTACGCGAGCGTCAGCGGACCGATGGTCCACATGAAATAGTCGGTGAGATCCGTCTTCGAGACCATCACCATCAGCACGGGGATGATCGCGAGCGAGCCCGCGTACGTCGCCCAGTCGTACCACTTCGTCTTCGCCTCATCGGCCTGCCCGTGCCTCGGGGAGAGACCGATCGGACCGAGGAACCGCTGCGAGTACGAGAAGACCAGGAGCGACGCAGTCATCACCACCGCGGTCAGACCAAACGCGAGATTCCACGAGTAGTTCTTGCCGATCACGATCGGGATCGCTCCGCCCACGAGCGCGCCGATGTTGATGCCTGAATAGAAGAGCGAGAACCCCGCGTCGCGGCGCGGATCCTCTTCCTTGTACAGCGTGCCCACCATGCTCGAGATGTTCGGTTTGAAGAAGCCGGTGCCCACGATGTTGAAGCCGATGCCGAGGAAGAAGAGCTGCTTCGGATCAACCGCGAGGATCAGGCTGCCGATGATCATCAGGAAGCCGCCCCACATCAGCGAGCGGCGGAAGCCGAGGATCTTGTCGGCGAACAGACCGCCCACGAAGGTGAACGCATAGACGAAGGCCTGCGTGGCGCCGTACTGCAGGTTCGCCACGTCCTCCTTCATCTCCAGCTGGCTGACCATGAAGACGATCAGCATTCCGCGCATGCCGTAAAACGCGAACCGCTCGGCCAGCTCTGACGCGAACAGCCACCAAAGCTGCTTCGGATACCGGCCTTCGAAGTTTTGAATGGCGTTGAGGTCGAGCGGGGGAGGAGGATTCACGGGGTAGGTGGATATCAGTCTTCGGTAGGCTGCGACCAAGTGACGACACGAAGCGAGCTCGCCCGGGGCACCAAGCTGGGCAAGTACGAGATCCATGGCCGCCTCTCGGTAGGCGGAATGGCAGAGCTCTATCTGGCGTCACTCGCAGGCCAGGGCGGCTTCCGGAAGTTCGTCGCGCTCAAGCGTGTGCTCCCTTCCATCGCCAGCAACGAGGACTTCCGAAAGATGTTCCTCGACGAGGCGCGCATCACCGCTTCGCTCTCGCACGCGGGCATCGCGCAGGTCTTCGAGCTCGCTGAAGACCCGAACACCAAGGAGCCGGTGCTCGCGATGGAGTTCGTCGCGGGGCAGAACCTGGAGCAGATCGTCAAGCGCGCCAAGAAGCGCGGCATCACCCTGCCCATCGAGTTCATCGCGCGCATGGCGAATGATCTGCTGCTCGCGCTCCACTACGCGCACGGCTTCATCGAGCCTTCCACCGGGCAGCCGATGCCGGTGGTGCACCGCGACATCAACCCGCGCAACGTGATGATCACGTACAGCGGCGGGACGAAGATCATCGACTTCGGCATCGCGAAGGCGCGCGGTCGGTTGAACGAGACCAGCGCGGGCTTCGTGAAGGGCACCCTGCAGTACATGGCGCCCGAGCAGGTCACCGCGAAGAACATCGACGGACGCGCTGATCTCTTCGCGACCTCGGTGATCCTCTACGAACTTCTCTCGGGGCGGATCTTGTTCGACGCGCCGTCGCCCGCGGCGGTGATGAGCAAGGTGATGCACGATCCCATTCCGGATCTCGGAGAGCTGGTGCCTTCGCTCCCCGATGCGCTGGCGGATGCGGTGATGAAGGGCCTCGACCGCGATCGCGAGGGGCGGTGGCAGAGCGGCCGCGAGTATGCGCGTGCGCTCGATCGGGCCATCGAAGATTCGTTCGACGATCAGCAGATGGCCGACGTGATGAGCAGCCTCTTCGAAGACAAGATCGTGGTGACCCGCGAGCTGCTGTCTTCCGCGGAGGGATCGTCTCCGGCTGATCTGAAGCTGATGACGATGATGGGTGACGAGGAGTCGGTGAAGGAAGAGCGCGCGCTCGCCTCCGACGTGGTGCCTCAGCCCACCGCCGTGGCGCGTCCTCCGGGGCGCAAGCCGACCAGCGAGCTCAAGGCGCAAGAGCAGCCGCTGGTGAAGCCGCAGGATCAAACGCAGGACCTGCCGATGGTGCCGCGCAAGCCGACTCCGGTGCTGACGCCGGTTCCGCGCAGGCCGACCTCGGAGCACTCCGCGCAGCCGCGCAAGCCGACCTCGGAGCTCCCGCAGCGACGCGGCACTTCCGAGCTCGCGGCCCAGGCGCCTCGGAAGCCGACCGCCGAGCAGCTCGCGGCGAATGAGCGCACCGAGATGAACCTGGAGCCGATCAAGGGCCCTCGTCCGTCGGCTCCAGCGAAGACCGAAGATGAGAATCCGTTCTCCGAAGATGGAGACAGAACGGTCGCCGGCGTTCAGCCAGCCGCGTTGAAGAAGAAGCCGAAGTCTCAGCCCAACCTCGCGCCGGAACCCGAGCCGCAGACGGATCCGACCACGGTGGGGAAAGCGGCAAAGAAGGGCAACGACGTGATCCTCTACGTCGTGCTCGCCGTGCTCGCGCTGGTGCTGCTGATCGGCGCGATCTTCCTCTTCAAGAGTGACTCTCCCGAGGAGACGCGGCCGATTGATCCCTCGACCTCGGGCCCCGCGCAGAAGCGCAGAAAGTAACTCGCGAGCCGTCTCGCGGTGCCGCGAAGCGGTGCCGAGGCGCAGCGTCCCCTAAGAAAGACAGTCCCGATGTCAGCTGATCTGAAGAAGGCGAAGGCGCAGCTCGCTGCGAAGAAGCCGGAAGAGGCACTCGCGACGTTGTTGGCTGCGTGGCGCGCTTGCCATGACTCCTCACTCGGGGACGCGATCGACCGCGTCTCCGCGCTGATCTCGCGGCCTGAGTTGAAAGGCAGCGCGAAGAAGCGCCACGAGGAATTCCTCGAGCTCGCGAAGAAGAAGGATCCCGCCGACATCGGGCGGCTCTACGCGTTCCTCGGCGAGGGACAGATCGCGCACCTCGTGGCCGAGCTGGAGGTGATTGAAGAGTTGCCCGCGGATCCACGCTTCACCGCGCGTGCGCTGCAGCTGTTGCAGAAGCCCGCCGCGACCAGCTCGAGCTCGTTCCCCGCGTGGCGTCGCCTCTTCAATCAGCTCGCGCGAAATGAAGATCTGCGAGCTGTCGCTCCGCTGAGGGCGCTCGACTTCCTCGCCATCCTCGGTGCGAACCAGGAGTACTCGGCGACCTTCTTCGAGGAGCGCAAGGCGAAGACCCTCGCCGCGCTGGAGAAGGTGAAGGCTCCGTCGCTCTCTGCCGCGGACGCCGCCGTGGTGAAGGAGCTGCTGGGTGATCAGAAGGCCGCCACTCGCGACGTCTCTTCGCTGGAGGCCGCGGTGTACGCCGCTCCGTTGGACGAGGCTCCGCGCATGGTGCTCGCCGATGCGCTGTTGGAGAAAGGCGACCCGCGCGGTGAGTTCATCTCGCTGCAGCTCGCGGCTTCGAAGCGAAGGCTGACCGCGGAGGAACGCTGGAAGGAATACGACCTGCTCGAGGCGCACCGCGACGCGTGGCTGGGCCCGCTCAAGCTCGCGCTCGACGAGTGGAGCGAGGTGGTGCACTTCCGCAACGGCTTCGTGGACACCTTCTCGGTGGCTTCCGACAAAGAGCACCCGATGAAGCTCCTGGCGGAGGCACCGCAGTTCAAGACGGTGCGTACGCTGCTCCTGCGCCTGTTCGACGAGTCCCCGCTGCCCCTCGAGTTCCTGCGGTCACCGCTGTGCGCGAACATCACGGGCCTCGGTGAGCTCTCTGCGCAGGCGTTTCGCGAGGTGCTCACCGCGGAGAAACCGTGGCCGTACGAGAAGCTGTATTGCAACGAGCCCCACTACGACCACGTGTCGCACGACGTGAAGTTGATCTGCGACTCGAAGGCGATCCCGAAGGTGAGGTCGCTGCGGGTGAGCGGCTACTCGATGGAGCCGTCGGTTTGGGCGCCGCTGTGGAAGACCGAGAACGGCAAGCGACTGACGGAGTTCGGCTCCTCGCAGGGTGTGTACCGAATCGGCAAGTGGGTGGAGGAGATCGAGAAGCACGGCCTCGATGCGCAGCTCACTTCGTTCGATCTCTCGTTCAACTTCGGCGCGCGTGACTTCGTGGCGCTGTTGACGCGAGGAGATGACGGCCGACTCTCTCACCTCGAGGTGTGGAAGCGTCCTCCGAATCCGTCGTACGCACCGCCGAAGATCTCCGAGCTCGCCGAGCGGCTCGACACGTTGCCGCCCGATCGGCTCACCGGCTTCCGCTACGCAGGGAAGCTCTCGAAGGGTGATCGCAAGAAGCTGGAGGCGACGCTCGCGCGCCAGAAGAAGCTCGCCACCAGCGACCTGCGTTGAGTCAGGGCGTCACCGCCTGGTGATGCTGGCCGCTCCGCCCATCGCGGCCGAGAGGACCTCGAGCAGCTTGTCG
>CBIHPJ010000561.1:0-6296 GCA_966211295.1 uncultured Myxococcales bacterium
CTTCCCCGCGGTGCACTGCGTATCAGCGGTGCAGTCAGTGCAGGTGCGCGAGACGCACAGGCGATTGCCGGAGCAATTCGCGGCGGTGGTGCAGTTGCCGGGGTGGCAGAGCCCGTCGGTGTCGCAGACCTGGCCTGAGCCGCACTGCGGAGTGCTGGTGCACGCGCTGCACTGATTCGCGAGACAGAGCTGACCCTGCACTGCGCAGTCGGAGGGAACGCGGCAGTTGGCGCTGGTGCACTGACCTCCCAGGCAGAGCTTGCCGAACCCGCACTGATTGTCGTTGGTGCACGCGCCGCACACCCGGTTGTTGCAGACCAGGTTCGCGCCGCAGTCCGTGGTGGTGAGGCAGTTGCCCGGGTGACAGAGGCTGTCGCTGTCGCAGACCTGGTTCGCGGGGCACTGGCTCGAGGTGCTGCAGCCGATGCACGCGTTGCTCTGACAGAGCTGCCCCTGCAGGGCGCAGTCAGTTGGCGACACGCAGTTGCCAACTCGGCATTGGCCCGAAACACAGACATAGCCGCTCGCTCCGCAGTCTGAGTTGGCGCCGCAGGGCGTGCAGTTGCCGCCGATGCAGGCGAAGCCCGCCTGCGTCCCGGTGCAGTCGAGGTTGCTGAAGCAGTTGCCCGTCACGCAGCGGCCCTGCGCGTTGCAGATCTGTCCGTTGGTGCACGGGTTGGCGGAGCCACACGGCGTGCACTGGTTGTTCACGCAGAGGTGGCCCGCGCTCGCTCCGGTGCAGTCCGCGGGGCCGCGGCAGGTGGCCGTCGTGCAGCGCAGCCCGTTGGCGCCGGGGAGACAGAGCTGTCCAGTGCCACAGTTCCCGTCGTTCGCGCACGCGCCGCACTGATTGCCGAGGCACACTTGTCCAGTGCTGCACTCCAGCACCGAGCGGCAGTTGCCGATCACGCAGGCGTTGTTGATGCACAGCTGGCCCGAGCGGCACTGCGAGTCGGCGGTGCACATGCCACAGCTGCGGCCCACGCACGCTTCGTTCGCGCTGCAGTCGGCGTTTCCGTGGCAATCGCCCGCGGTGCACACGCCCTGCTCGCAGATCGCGCCCGCGCCGCATTGATCGTCTTGCGTGCAGTCGCCGCAGCCACCGGGGAGACAGGCCTTGCCCGCAGGACACTCGGAGCGATCGCGGCAGTGAGCGCAGACCTGCTGCGGATTGCACACCAGTGAGGAGTCACGGCAGTCGGAGCTGGTGATGCAGTTGGTACACGAGCCGCTGATGCACACCTTGCCTCCGGTGCACTGCGCGTTGTCCTGGCAGTCGCGCACGCAATCTCCAGCGACGCAGGAGTAGCCTGGGCGGCACTGCACGTTCACCGAGCAGCTCACGCAGCGGTTGCTCACGCAGAGCCGGCCCGAGGCGCACTGGTTGTCGTCGGTGCACTCCGCGCCGATGGTGCCGCCGTCGTCGGTGGTGATCACGCCGCCGTCGGGCGAGGTCACTCCGCCGTCGAGGTTGAAGAGTGGACCCGAGGGGCCGCCGATGGGCTCGGTGGAGGGCACGTTTCCGTCGCCCGCCACGGCCATGATGATCGGATCGACGAGCTCGAGCTGCACGCCGCCCGAGACCGCGAGGTTCGGCACGCGCGCGTTCGGGTAGCCGGAGAGCGTGAGGGTGATGGTGTAGAGATCAGGGCTCAGGCCCGCCAGGGTGAAGTTGCCTTCCGCGTCGGTGGTGGTGGTGACCTTCACCTCCTGCGTCTGCGAGGAGACGGCGTTCACGGTCACTCCGGAGTTGTCGTCGTGACCGATGACGATCACCCGGCCTTGAATCGAGCCCGGAGGCGCGGACGCGGACTCCGGCTCGAGGATCATGTCGACGGCCGAGGTGATCACTCCGCCCTGCAGCTGAATGTCGGTGGTGGTGGCGGGAATGAAGCCAGGGCGCCACGCGGAGGCGCGAATGGTGCCCTCGGGGAGGTTGCTCAAGAGCCACGCGCCGTTGTCGGCCGACGTCGTCACGTAGTCGGTGCCGGGCGAGAAGATGGTGATGCCGACGTTGCCCTGGGCGCGGCCCTGGATCAGCGCGCGGCCGGTGAGGAGCGCGTTCTCTTGAATCGAGACATCGCCCACGGTGTTGGTGGCGCCGGGGCGCACGGGCACGCCGGTGAGCAGACGCTGGCGGGTGATGCCGTTGCTCTTGCTGGAGAAGAAGAGGCGGAAGTCGCCGCGAGGCAAGGGGCCGATGAGGAACTGGCCGCGATCATCGGTGGTCGCGTGGAGGTTGCTGCTCAGCAGCGCGACGGTGGCGCCGGCGAGCGGGGTGCTCTGGGAAGTGCCGGGCACGGCGACGACGACGCGGCCCGAGACGAAGCCGGTGGTCGGCGGGGGATCAGGCAGGGAGAGATCACGGGCGCAAGAAGCAGCGGCGAGAGCGATGAGCGCGAAGCGCAGTTTCAAACAGACCCCCAGGAGAAGGCTCTGTTCTAGCTGACTCCAGGACGATCTCCCTCTCCCTTCGGGAGCGACCTCTTCAGGGCAGTCGCTTGAACTTCGGCCCGCTCTCGGGGCGGTTGGTGTCGAAGCCGCGAGTGTCGAGCGTCAGCACATTGAGAATCCCTGTCTCCTCAGCGAGCGCGACGAGGAGCGCGTCGACCAAATCCATCGGTACGTTGGTGTACTTCTTCATCAGGGACGCTGCGCGTTCGTATCTGTGCCGAGTTGGCGCAACGACGACCGTACCGACCGAAGCAATCAGGCCCCACGCTCGCGAAAAGCCCTGAGGGTTGCGGCGAACCAGGTGAGCAGTCTCGACCAGCACTCCTTCGGTGGTCACAAACGGGCCCGAGACTTCGGCCCACGTCGCGGCGCAGCGCGCGTGATCGGGGTCGCCCGCGTTGATCAAGGCCACGAGCACGCCGGTATCGAGGAGGAAAGGACCGGACTTCATCGGACTCAGCGGCGATCAGGGTGCCAGTCTTCGAGCGCCTCGCGAGCCATCTTTCCCGCCGGGATCTTCGCGTCGCGAATTGCACCGACCCAGGCTCGGCTCAGCTCCATCGCCGAGATTGTCTGAACGGGCTGCAGATCAGCCTCGATCATTTCGCGAACCACCTCGGAGGCTGACACCTTCTTCTTCTTCGCTGCCGCGCGCACGAGGCGGAGGGCACGCGGTCCAAGTCGAACGGTGATGCTGCCCGAGAGTCGTCGTGTCATCGTAACGACAGTGTAAGACAGGGGTAAGACAAACGCACTACGACCTAAGGGATCGCCCTGGTCTCGTTCGACAGCAAGTCGATGCTCACCGGCTGAGTCTCGCCCTTGTCGTCGATCTGGCTGTACGAGACGTGGAACACCGACCACTTCCCCGGCGGCACGCCCTCGACGCTGAAGTCGCCTCCCGTCGTCATCACGGTAATCACCGAAGACTTCGCCGACTCACACAGGCTCTGACTCGACGCCTCGAGCACGCGATCGATCGGCATCGGACCAGACAATCCTCTCACCATCACCAGGCGACCCGGCAGGGTGCGCGAGCCCTTCACCACCGCACCTTGCGCCACGGGACCCAGCTGCAGCTCCAGCGGCGCCGGACTCGCGGTGGTGTTGATCGCCCACTCCAGTCCTCGCAGGGTGCGCGACTCGAGCGAGACGCAGTACTGACCTTCAGGCAGACCCTCCGCGGAGAACTCCCCGTCGGCCTCGGTCAGCACGCCTTTGCTCACTTCTCCCGCGACGAAGAGGCTGCGCGCCGCGGCCGGCTGACCTGGAGCCGCGAACGCCACCCCTTTGATCCGCCCCTCCGCGGGCTTCATGGTGATGGAGAGCACGTCGTCCAACTTCCCCTGCGGCAGCGTGATCGAATTCGGCGAGTACCCGTCCTTCACCGCCTTGATCATCGTCTCCACGTCGAGCAGCGGCTCAATCACACACATGCCGTCGGCCTTCGTGGTGCACGTGTCCCCATCGACCTTCTGCACCGCGGCCACCTTCACTCCAGCGAGCGGCTTGCCGTCACTCTTCACCTCCACACGCAGCTGCCGACCCTTCTTCATCACCACGTCGCCCACGTCCTTCTCCTGGGCCGTGAGCTCCACGTGCAGCACCTGCTGCGTGAAGCCCTGCGCGGAGACGGTGAGCGTGTCTTCCTTCCCGTACGATTCGACCTCGAAGCGGCCGTCCTCGGGCGTGAACGCGGTGCCATCGACGGAGAAGCGCTCCAGTGGATGCCCGTTCTCGTCGACCACGCGCCCGCGCACCCGACCCCCTTCCTTCTTGAGCGCGATGTCCACCACGTCGCCGCGCGAGGCCTGCAGATCGATCGAGCTGAAGCCATTCGCCGACGCGCTCAACTTCACCTTCGACACCGGGAGCCCACGCAACGTGTAGCGACCCTCGGTATCGCTCACGCTCGGTGACGGCATGAAGCGCATCACCTGATCGACGTGACCGCTCACCGCGTCCATCAACACGCCCATCAGCGCCGACTTCTCGTCAGCGGGATCCCACGACACGCGCGCGCCGGGAATCGGACGTTTCTGTTCGTCCATCACCACACCCTGAATGTCGATGTGCTCGTCGAGCTTGAGCACCACGCCTTGGCGCTGTTCTCCCGGCTGCAGGGTGAGCGCGTCGGAGACCACCGTGCCTTGCGAGTCCGCCGTGGCGGAGACGACGAGCCGGCCCGCGAGCAGCCCGGTGACGATGAAGTTCCCCTCGGGATCCGTCTTCGCCGTGGTGTTGCCGCCTTCCACTTCACGCAAGAGCGCGTCGAGCACCGCGGGCACCACGGTGACCGAGACCTCGGCGAGTCCCTTTCCCGAGCCGTCCACCACCTTGCCTGAGATCGATCCACCCGCGTCGAGCACGATGGTCACGTCCTTCGCGGGGAGCTGGAGCGGCTGCTCGTGCGATCGATAGCGCTCGTGCGTGACCTTCAGTTGGTACATCGCGCTCGGCTGATGAAAGCGGAACGTGCCGGTCGCGTCGGTGGTGACGCTCTCGTTGTGCTCCATGCCGTCGAGGAACACCACCGCGTCCTCGACCGGTTTTCCCTCGGCGTCGAGCACCACGCCGTTCGCTGAAAGTCCGCAGGCGACGGTGAGCGTGACGTCGAGGTCTTTGTCGCCGACCGCCACCTCCTTGTATTCGGAGTCGGCGCAGCCCTCGACCGACGCCACCGGATGAATCGAGCTCGAGGCCGCGATCACCTCTGAAGTGAACGCACCGCGCTCATCGGTCTGCACCGGCTTTCCGCTCCCGAAGCCACGCACGCGTGCCACTCGCGGCTGTCCCTGCTCGTCGACCACCACTCCACGTGCACGCACGCCTTTCTTGAGCGTGACATCGATCCGTCGCGGCTGACCTTCGAGCACGTTCACGCTGCTGCTCCCGAGGAGCTCGCCCTTCATCACGCGCACCTGCACGTGCGAGCCGGCGGTGAGCTGGTAACGCACGAGGCCTTCGGCGTTGGTGAGCACGGGGGCTTCGGAAGTGAGCGTGACCTCCGCGCCCCCGACCGGTCGGCCTTCGAAGAGCGCGCGGACGATCAGCTCGCTGTCGCGCTTGAGCTCGAGCACGAGCACCTGCTGCGCGGAGAAGTACTGATCAATTCGCTGCGGCGAGAAGCCGTTCGCGGTGACCACGAAGTCCGAAGTGCCGAGCGGGAGCAGCACCTCGAAGCGTCCCTGGGCGTCGGTGGTGAAGCTGCGGATGAAGAGGGGAGGCGTGGTGAACGCGAGCACGGACGCTCGAGGCACTGGAGTTTGCTTCGCCATCACCACTCCGCGCACGAGCACCGGAGCGATCACCTGCAACTCGACCGATGCTCCGGCCCTGGTGACGGGTCCCTGCAGTGGAACCGCGATGCGTCCGTCGAGGTGTTCGCCCCAGATGAGGCGAGGTCCGTCTCCCTCGAGGCCGCACAGCTCGAAGGCTCCGTTCGCGTCGCTGATGGCGCTCTTCACGGCCTCCACCGTGCCCGCGCGTGGAAGCTGTGGGAGCAGCGTCAGTCCTTCGCGGCAGCCGCAGAACGTCGTGGGCCGCACGCAGGGACAGTCGCCTGAGACGGAGGGCGGCGAGTCGGAGAGCGAGACCTGCATGCCGCTCACGGGCGCGCCGTGATGGGTGACCACTCCGCGCACGCAGGCGAGCGCAGGTGGGAGCGCGACGACGTTCGGTTGCAGACGCTTCGGACCGACGACGGGAGCGCGGCCCACTTCGAGCTCGCGCAGGCGTTGGTGCTCGGCGCGTTGGCTCGCGTAGCGCGCGGCGAGTCCGCCGATGACGACGAGGAGAAGAAGGAACGCGAAGCCGAGGCGCTTCAACCAGGTCCTGCGGCG
>CBIHPJ010000562.1:0-6286 GCA_966211295.1 uncultured Myxococcales bacterium
CGGCTGGCCTCCGAGGATCGAGGCGGCCACGAACTTCTCCATGTTGTTCTTCCGCTGGCTGAGGAAGCTGAGCTCGTTGCCGCCATTCGTGGGCAGCAGCACCACCGCGCCCATGCGGTGACCGGTGCCGTTGGAGAGGAGCGCGAGGCCTCCGCTGATGCTGTCGCTGGGCGTGCCGGAATAACGGAGATCAGCGTCGATCGTGAAGTCGCCCCACAGCTCGTCACCCGCCACCAGACTCGAGGTGCAGGTGCCCATGGGGTTCTCGATCGCGAGCTGACCTCCGAGCACGCTCGAGGTGCTGCCTGCGCAGCTCTTCTCCAGGGTCCATCCGCCGGGCGAGCTCAGATCGAGCGGCGTGGCGCTGATGGTGGCGGCGGTGGCCATGGTGCCTTCGCGTCCGCAGGTGTCGACGCTGAGCACTGTCCCGGAGACGCGTGCGTTGTCGGGGTGCCCGGTGGTGGTGACGGTGCACGTGCCCATCGCGCATTCGGGGACGGGATCGCAGTTCTCGGGCGCTCCGATCAGCGCGGTGCAGAAGCGGTAGCGCGCAACACCGAAGACATCGGGGAAGCTCCACTCGATCGTTCCCGCGCGCGAGCCCACCTTCGCGGTGAGTGACTCCGGATTCTCCGGAGCGGAGCCGACGCTGCAATCGAGCTCGCAGCCGTTGCCCGTGGCGGAGGTGAGATCACCGTCCGAGTCGACGAAGTTGTTCGCGCAGCTGTACGTGCAGCTTTCGTCTGAGCAAGACGCCGTCGCGTTCGGCAGCGGCGCACAGGAAGCAGGCGAAGTCGGACAGAGCACCGAAGGCGCCTTGTCTGGATTGAAGATGATGGAGCACCCGCTCAGCAAGATGCAGAGGACGAAGATTGCTCCCTCTCCCTTCGGGAGAGGGTCGGGGTGAGGGCATGTCTTCATGGCCCACTCCCATCCACAATGAACAACACCACCGCCACTGCCGCCGCCACGCCGGCCGTAATCATCGTCACATCGGCCGCCGCATTGATCCCACGCTGAGCGTCATTCGCACTCATCCGTTGATCCACAGGCACAGTCGGCAGCGTAGAGAACTTGTAGGCCGCGACAGTGCTCAGCACGCCGCCCGCCACGAGCGCGCCACCCGCGCCAATCGCCACTCCAGTCGCCACGGGCCGAAGCGAGTGCTGATTCGGAGCGGGAACGATCACCACCTGCGGCTTCTTCTCCTCCATCGGCAGCAACTTCACGGGCGGAGTCCTTCCCTGAAACAGCACGTCAATCGCACGCCCCGCGAGCGGCCCCGCATCACTCGGCATCTCCGCGAGCCGCTCCGAGAACTCGCCCAACTTCTTGCTGTCCTGCGCATCGATGAAGAGCGCACTGACCATCAGGCCCTGTCCCACGCGCGCCACCCCGAAGGCGACCACGTAGCGAGCCTGGAGCCGCTGACCCACGGTGCTCAGACACTCCGCGTCTTCCCCGCACATCGCGGCCGCGCGTTCACGTCGATCGGTTTCGTCCTGGCTGACCACGTCCCATTTCCGCGCAGCAACTTCCGTGCGCAGCGCGGCGGCCAGCTTCTCCACCACGCCGGGATCCGCGCCGACGCCCTGGTACGCGACCACGGCGACCTTCGGCTCCAGCGCGGCACCCATCGCAATGGTCGAGCTCAGAAGTGTGAGGGCGAGCAGCGCGATGTGTGAAGTTCTCATCATCGAGAGAGACGTCGGTCTGCGGCGTCGAGCGCGGCCTCCGCGCTGTTGAGTGAGACAGCGAGGTCACTCTGACGGTCGAGGCGGTAGTCGTCCAGCGCTTGTGCGACGGCGGCCTTCTCCAGCGAGGTGAGCTGGCTCTGACCAAAGCGCGCCACCAGCTCGTCGTAGCGGCGGCGCACGGTCTCAGCGCGCCCCGCGAACGGATTCACCGGAGCCGCGGGAGCCGGAGCGAGCTTCTTCACCGGCAGCGGGCGCTTCTTCACCATCGGAGAGATCACCGCGACCTCGGCGGGCGGAGGCTGCTTCAACGTCTCGGCAGGAGCGGCAGGAGGCGGCGTCACCGGCTCCTTCGTTGCCACGGGAGGGGGAACCGATTCACCTGCTGGAATCGTGGGCCGCAGCACGAATCCGAGGATGCCGAGCGTGACCACGAACCCCAGCGCGATCATCGCGGTGCGCGAGCCAGTTGCCTTGCCCAGCCCCGCGGCGTTCTCGATGGCGTCGGTGGTGGGGCGAGGTGCGGTGGGAGCGCCACTGATCTCGAGGAGCGAAGCGCGCACCTGCGCCGCCGTGCTCGGGCGCTTCGAGGGATCGAGCGCGAGGCAACGCTGCAGCAGCACCACGAATTCATCGGGCATGTCTTCGCCCTTCTTGGTGCGGAGCAGCGGCCGCGGATTCCCCGCGTCTTGCGGAGCGGAGCCAGAGAGCGCTTCGAACATCGCCACGCCCACTGAATACACGTCGGCGCGCGCGTCGACGGGGCGGCCGGCGGCCTGCTCCGGCGCCATATAATAAGGGGTGCCCAGCACGGCCCCAACCTCGGTGCGCGAGTGTCCAGGAGTGAGCCTGCGCGCGATTCCGAAATCGAGCACGCGGACGAAGTCGCTCCCGTCTGCGGCCTGGGTGACGAAGATGTTGTCGGGCTTCACGTCGCGGTGGACGACTCCGCGGCGGTGAGCGGCTTCGAGCGCGTCGCAGACCTGCGCGAACAACTTCGCCACGCGCATCACCGGGAGCGAGCCCTTCTGCGAATCGAGCAGCTCGACGAGCGATTGGCCCTGGAGGAGCTCCATCACGCAGTACACGGCGCGGCCGGGCTCTTCGACGAAGTCGTGAATCTCGACGATGTGCGGGTGGTTGATCTCGTTCACCACCTTCGCTTCCTGGAAGAAGCGCTGAACGATGTCGGCTTGCGAGGCGAACTCGGGCTTGAGAATCTTCACCGCGACCTCGCGGCCGAGGCGCACGTGGCGAGCGAGGTAGACGTCGCCCATGCCTCCGGATCCGAGCCTTCTGATCAGCTCGTACGCGCCGAGGATTTCACCGGCGCGCTCGGAGGGCATACCGGCAGGAAGTTTGTTCGACATCGCGGTGTCGGCGATGGGCTGAAGGTTCGCGGTTTGAGGACGAGCGAGCGTGCGGAGCTGATGCAAGAGCGTCGCGACGTCTCCCTGGCCAGCAAGCGCCGGAGCGAGGATCGCGACGAGTTCCGGACGCTCACCCATCCAGTCGCTCTCGGTCGCATTCGCCGGAGGCGGCATGCCCTTCAGGAGCTCATATCCAACCGAAGCGATCGCCCTAACTCCCTCTCCCTGCGAAGCGGGGAGAGGGTGGGGGAGAGGGGCGAGCGTGACCTGAGCCCGCTCCGCAGGCGACTCGCTGATCAAAAGCGAATCGATGCTCACGACGCGCCCACTCGAACCAACCGCCTCGCACACATCGATGAGATGACGCACGACGTCCTGCGCGGGAATGGCACCCAGTCGGCGCAACAGCTCAGGGGCAGGCACGAGCGACATCGCGTGCGAGCTTACCAAGGGCCCGTCGAAGCCTTGAGGAACGAGGGGGGGCACCGGGTCCAGATCGCCGCCCAGTTCGAGCAGGCACCTCACCTCGCACCTTCCTTTACTCGTTGATGCTCGCTTCGTGATGGCGATGGCCGACCTGCGGGCTCAGGATACAGCCGGCTGCACTGTGGGCCCGTAGGTCGAAGCCCGCGCGCATTGGTCCAAGAAAGTCACGAAGCGAGGGGCCTGTTCGCGCTCGGTACGGCGCCCAGATCAGCCATCCACCTTCCCCTGGGGCTGTCAGTCACCCAGGCCCAGACGAGCGAGCATCTTCACCACGGCCATCCGACTGACTCCGGCACGTCGCGCGGCCTCAGCGAGATTCCCACCGGAGGTCTTCACGAGCGCCTCGGCGTACTGACGCTCGAACGCGAGCACGAGCCGCTCCTTCTGCACGAGGAACGGCTCCTCCAACGAGACAGGTTGCGAGTTCGCCGCACCCGAAGACGGCACGCCCGCCGCCAAGGGCTCCGCGTTCGCCTTGAGCCGCTCCACCGCGTTCCTCAGCTCACGCACATTCCCCGGCCAATCATGCGCCACGAGCCGCTTGAGCATCGCCTCGCCCGGAGAAAACCCCGCACCGCCGAAGTGACTGATCAGCTGCGGAATGTCCTCCTTCCGCGAGCGAAGCGGCGGCACTTCCACGCGCAGCACGCTCAATCGATAGAACAAGTCCGCGCGGAACTTGCCCTTGTTCACCTCGTCCTCGAGCGAACGATGGGTCGCCGCGAGGATCCGAACATCAACGGCCACCGGAGCCTTGCCACCAAGTCGCTGCACTTCCCGCCGCTCCAACACGCGCAACAACCGCGGCTGCAACTCGAGTGGCAGCTCACCAATCTCATCGAGGAAAACCATGCCGCCCTTCGCGCGCTCGAAGACGCCTTCACGCGATGCGACCGCGCCCGTGAACGCGCCCTTCTCGTGGCCGAAGAGCTCACTCTCCACGAGCGTCGGAGCGAGCGCGCTGCAATCCACCACCACCAGCGGCCCATCCTTCCGCGGGCTCGCGAGCGCGATCGCCTCGGCGACCAATTCCTTCCCCACTCCGGTCTCACCGTTGATCAGCACGGTCGAGTCAGTGCGCGCGAAGTTCTCGAGCTGGGCGAACAACTCCCGCATCAACAACGAGCTGCCTTTGAGCGGACCAAAACTCTCCGTGGCGCTCGCGGCGATCTCCACGCTCCCGTGCGCCGGAGTGAACAGCACCTCAGTCGCGCCGAGCTTGAGCACGCACTCGTGCGTGAGCCACGCGTCATTCACCCGCACGCCATCGACGAACGTGCCGTTGCGACTGCCGAGGTCGCGAACGCGAACCCCCGCGTCGTCATGCGAGAGCTCCGCGTGCAGACCGCTCACCGCGGGATCATTCAGCTTGAGCCCGTTCCCCTCGAGCGCGCCCAGGCGAAAGCGCGGCGCCTCGACCTTCACTTCCCTGTTCGCGTCAGCGCCCTTGAGCACCTTGAGCGAGTACGTGGCCAACGCCCGCCGCGGGTTGGTACCGCCCACACGGGTCACCCAGGTCGCTCTCTCGCTCACGCCCCCACCCTACCTCTCCCTGCGCAGCGGGGAGAGGTCAGCCGCAGGCTGGGAGAGGGGCGAGCGAGCCGTCGCTACCTGAGTTGCTCCAAGAGCTACCGCGGTAGCGATTCCGGGAAGTGTCGGAGTGACGATCCGCTCACTTACCCGCTGGCCCCGAGGTTGCTCATGAAGCCTGCAACCCGCAGCCAAGGAGATTCGAAATCATGAAGACGACCCGGTGGACGATGCGCAGTGTCGCGGTGGTGCTGGTGGCGATGATGAGCTGCGGAGGCAACGAGGTGGAGGAGTTCCGCGACGCCGCTCCCTCCTCGCTCGGCATCGACATCGCGATGCGCAAGGGCAAGGGCGACGCGCTCGTGGGAGATCCCGCGCTCATGCCTGGAGTCACCGGCCTCGCGGCCTTCCTCGTAAACGGGAGCGTCGCGCTCGTCCTCGGAAGAGTGGGAGAAGTCGTCGCCACCAACCCGAAGCAGCTCACGCAGAACGCCGCCGAGTGGGGCCCGGTGAGCAAGCCGCTCTGGAAGGACGAGTACAAGCTCTCGATGACGCGCGTGGGTAGCGAGTACACCTACGAAGGTTTCGGCCGTCCGCGCGCGGGTGGCGACTTCACCTCGGTGATCACCGGCACGCACAAGCTGACCGCGACGGGATCCGAGGGCAGCTTCACGCTCGACTACGACGGCCTCGCGAAGCTCACCAACCCGCCGAACACCGTGGGCAAGGCCGTGGTCACCTACACGCGCAGCCGCCAGGGTGATCTCGAGCTCACCATCGACTTCATCCAGACGGGTTCGCCGAACGACACCAGGCGCACCAACAGCAAGTACACCTTCAGCCAGGTCGAGGGCGGCGAGGGTCACCTCGAGTTCGTGGTCGACAGCAACTACGTGACGACGAGCGCGGCCGAGGAGCGCCTCTCCATCAAGTCGCGCTGGCAGTGGGATGGCTCGGGCCGCGCGGACGTGATCGGCAGCAGCGGCGACCTCACCACTCCGGTGCAGTTCACCGAGTGCTGGGACAGCGCGCACGACCGCACCTATTACAACGACACGCTGCAGCTCTTCCCGACCGAGGGCGTGGAGACTGACTGCGCCTTCACCGTCGCCAGCTTCTCGCGGTTCTAAGAAGTCAGACTGATTATGTTCCTCGCGCCCGAGACGCGCGTGCCGTTCGCGTGGGCCGCGGGCGCGTTCCTGCTCG
>CBIHPJ010000563.1:0-6279 GCA_966211295.1 uncultured Myxococcales bacterium
CACCTGCAGGTGTTGATCGGGGTGACCCTGGTGGCGATGGGTCGCTGGTACCCCCAGCTCGCTGGTCACCTCGCGATGATGTTCATCGCCACCACGGTCGCGCAGGCCACCACCACCATCAATCGCAAGCGGCCGGTGCCCGGGTTTCAGCTGCCGCTGATCGGCGTGCTCGTCGCGCTCGCGTGCATCGTGGGCGGGATCATGGCGATCGGCCGCGGGTTGTTCACCATGACGGTGACGGGTTGACCAAGGCCGCCCCTCTCCCCGGCCCTCTCCCCGCACGCAGGGAGAGGGAGGTTAGTCGGCGAAGCTGAAGAGGAAGCGCAGTCCTTCGACCGGCTCCACCACGTCGCCCGGAGTGAGCGACGCACGCGCGGTCACCGCACCATTCACGCGCAGCGCGAACTGACCGTGCGCGGGACGGAAGGGATCGGCGCTCTCGTCGAACACCACCCACTGCCCTTCGACCGATCGATACAGCGTGCACGCCACCTGCGGCGCCACTCCCACCAATCGAGCGAGCGCGTTGGTCGAGGTGCCCACGTCGGTGCGCTTGGGATTGAGCACCACGTCGGTGAGCACGCTCTCCACGTCGGGCGTGCGCGAGAGCAACGAGAGCGTCGCGCGTCCACCCGACGCCACCACGGAGCTGAAGTCGGGATCGAGTCTCGGCGCGCGCTCATGCAATCGCTGCCAGGCGGCCTGGGCACGCGGCCACTCACGCGCCTCGCTCACGAACCCCAAAGAGAGCGAACGCAGCGCAGCCACGCCATCGAACTGACCGATGCGCTCGAGCGTCATCGCCGCGAGCATGTCGGGATCCTGGTCGCCCATCGCGCGGCTCGTGGCCGGTCCCGCGAAGAGCGCGATCGCCAGGCGGGGGAGCAAGCGCGCCACCGGCAAACGAGACAGCTGATTCAAATGCCACGCGAGGCCCGGAGCACCCGTCACGGCCTGCCGGCTGAGGGTCACGCTCTCGAGCATGCCGCGGTGATTCCAGGTGACGTCGGCGAGGTGACCGCGCACCGACTCCGCGAGGCCGAGCAATTGGCGGCGGCGCTGAGACTCGTCGGCCCACGTCGCTTCACTGAGCCACGTCGCGAGCGGATCGCCGGCCTCTTCGAGTTGATCGCGATACACCGCCCACGACGCGTCATCATCGGACGCGCCGAGCATCGCTTCGAGATCGCGCCGCTCGGGAGAGATGCGCGGAGGCGGAGAGTCGCGGAACTCGAGCACCAGGCCCGGGTGAACGTAGAGGCTGTCGCCCGCACGCACCGGCACGCGCGCGGAGCCGAAGAGCTCGTGTCCGCACAACGACGCACGCAGGGAAGGCGCCTCCACCCGAACGAACGGAGTGTTCTGCTCGGTGCCGATCAGCAGGTCGCCCGCACCGAGCGGCCCCAATCGCAGACGCGCTTCTCGTCCCGGTCCCACGCGCAGCGGAGTTCCCTCGCGCAACGTGAAGCGCTCCCCGAGCCGCGCGGGCGGCGATTCCGAGGGGAGTGCGATGACGATGGCTTCCATTTGGAGAGCCGGGGACCCTAACTGAAACAGAGCTGGGTCGTCAGCGACCTTGTGGGGAGGTCACTTTCCGAAACGGCGGTAGGTATTCACGATCGCCGTGCGGCCGCCGTCTTCCTGAATCTCGAAGCCGGTGAGGATGATGCCCTCGTCGGTGCCGTTCACGTTCTCCCAGAAGACCGTGCTGCGGAACTCGGTGGTGGGCAGCAGGTGATCGGCCCAGACGCCTCCATCGAAGTAGACGACGCGATCGAACGCGGAGCCCGCGGCCCAGACTTCTCCCGTGGGCATCACGTCGAGGCGCGCGAGGCGGAAGGGCGCGGTGTACACGCGCTCGAAGCCACCATCGCTCTGCAGCTGGAAGATCTCTCCGCGGCCCATCGAGTTCGAGCGCCCCAGCACGTAGATGCGATCGTTCGCGCCTCCGGTGCCGTCGATGGAGTTGAAGCCGTCGTAGTACCAGCTGTCGAGCAGCGGGCCCGGCGAGTACGAGACTGCCGTGCCGTCCTCCCGGTAGATGGCGCCAGTGCCGAGGTTGGTCGTGTAGAAGCCGCCCACCGCGTACACCTCGCCGGTGGTCGAGCGATACACGTCCTGGTGATACAGGTTCGGCTGCGTGTCGGGATCGACGGTGGCCACCAGCCCCCCGGAGCGAGTCCAGTGGCAGATGCTGTTCGGGTAGCCGACCAGCCAGAACTCGTCCGCCGTCACCGGGTAAACCGCGTAGTGCCACGGGTCCGTCATGCCGCCGTCGGGCTGGTTGCACGCGTAGAAGTTGGTCGCGGTGCTGCTGTTCTCGAAACGCGCCATCGAGGTGCGGTACGGCACGAAGTAGTCCGTCATCGAGTTGCCGCGGAGCTGACGCGTCTCCACGCGGTTGTCGAGGAAGCGCTGGATGGCGACGGGCGCGCCACCGTCGATGAAGCGGTATTCGAAGTGAGTGAAGTTGTTGCTGCCGGGAAGGTCGGCTTCGAACGAGGCCATCACGTGGAAGCGATTGAGCGACTCGGTCATCAGGCCGGGCGCGACTTCGTAGTGAATGCTCGAGCGCGGCGAGGTCCAGTCCATCACCGGGCAGAGGAAGGATTGGCAACCTGCGTCTGGGGTCGTGCCTCCGCCTCCGCCCGTCCCACCACCCATTGCGCCGCCAGTGCCGCCACCCGCGCCGCCGCCGGTGCCGCCACCAGTGCCGCCACCCATCGCACCGCCGCCGGTTCCGCCTCCCGAGCCGCCGCCCATGTCGCCGCCGCCGGTTCCGCCTCCGGTGACGCCGCCGCCTCCGGTCGCGCCTCCGCCGCCTCCGCCGCCTCCGACCGTGGCACCACCACCGCCGCCGGTCGCGCCACCGTCATTGCAGCGGCCGCCGTCGCAGTACTGGTTGTACGCGTCGTCGAAATTGAAGCAGCCGCTCGCTGCCACTGCGGAGAGGATCACGACCAACCTGCGGATCATGACCTCGCTTGTAGCATCAGCGACGGCCGTGGACTCGCCCATCCGCTCCCACCGCGACCGCGAGGGGAACGAGGGTCACTCCGTATTTGTGAGCGAGGTCCTTGCGCCGGGAGACGTCGATGGAGATGACCCGGCGGCCCTCGCGCTCGAGCTTCGGCTTCACTTCCTGGCACTCGCTGCAGAGCGGGTGCGTGAAGAGCACCACGAGGTTCTCGGTGCCGAGCACGCCGAGCTGTTCGAGATCGATGCGCTCGAGGAGCCCGCCCTTGATGCCACGCAGCTTGGCGAGGACCTTGTAGATCTCGCAGCCCACGCACAGGCCGGTGGTGACGGCGAGTCCCGCGAGCGCGGCCACCATTCCACCGAGCACGCGGCCGGCGGTGAGGAAGCCCGCGGCGCTGAGGGTGCCCGCCGAGAGGAGGAAGATCGCGCCGATGATGTTCGCGAAGCGGGGAGCGCGGCTGTCTTCGAGCTCGCCCTCACCGAAGCGGGGCTGGATGACTTCGAAATAGAAGACGCAGGGCAGGCAGTACTTGCGGCCGAAGACCACGCTCACGGCCAGCTGCGCGCCGAGCAGGAGGAACAGCGGCCAGAAGCCGGTGAGTACTGCGATCAGGCTGAGGGTGGTCACCACCAGCTGGTTGAAGCGCGGCGCCCTCGAGTCGATGACGAGGAGGTCCTTCCAGGGGTCTGCTTGACGCGACGGCATGACGTCCACCCTAACGGAGGATTGTCCGCCAAACAAGACATCCTCCGTTAAGACGGATGGGGCGCCGGGCGGGCCGCGCTCGTGCTCCGGGCCAGCACCACTCCGACCACGGGCAGCCACCACACGACGTAGTTGTTGTGGAACACCTTGGTGATCAGGAGGAACGAGCCGATCGAAATCGCCACGAAGAGCATCGGCTCGAGCTGACCGGGCCCGAGCACGAAGCGCCAGAACGCGAAGGCGCAGAGCGCGACGACGGCCACGCGCACCATCCACATCACCCAGCCCGGTGCGAAGAACGCGAGCGCCGTCGAGTCGGCCGGGCGATCCAGGTTGAAGCGCACCACGTTGTCCCAGACACCCATGCCATCGATCGCGAACGCGGGAGCCCAGGCCAGCGCCGAGACCACGAGGAACCCCGCGAGGGCGTGACTCCGCTTCACGCCGGAGCCGATCAGCAGTGGCAGCAAGAAGGCCGCGGGGAAGATCTTCGCCGCGAGCGTGAGTCCAGTGAGCGCGCCAGCGGTGAACGACCTTCCCTGCTCGAACGCCACCAGCGCCCACAACATCCTCGCCGTCGGAATCAGATCGCAGTCCGAGTGATAGAGCGTGTCGAAGCGCAGCACGCTCTGACCGAGCAACACCACGCACGCCATCACCAGCGCCTCTCTCGCGCGCTCCCGCAGCAGCACCGCCATCGCGCCGAGGATCGCCACCAGGAAGAAGAGGTGCGTGACGTATTCGCCGCCGCGCCCGAGCAGGAGCACCAGTGGCACGTAGGAAGCCACCATCGCGGGGCCGTACCGGTACCCCATCTGCGAGACGATCGACCTCGCGCCCTCGCACCCCGGCTCGTTGATGCGCTCGGGCAAGAACTCGGCGCCGCTGCGCTCTGATTCCCAGAGCTCGGACTGGGCACGCTCATCGGGAGTGACCGACACCGTGCGGCAGGCGACCACCGAGGGGTCGAAGATCGTGTACTTGAGCCAGTTGCTCTCGAGCACCGTGCCGAGGTGCCACGGAGTGACACCCTTCGCGAGCAGCTTCACCGCGCGCACGTGGATGTCGCCCATCTCCGAGCGGCGCTGGCGCACCGTGGAGAGAATGCCCTCCTTGAAGTGCCAGTAGAGGAGCCCGCCGACGGCGATCGACGCAGCGATCAAGAGCCACCGTGGCCACACCTCGCCCTTGAACCCGGCCGCGCGCACGCCGAGCAGCAGCGCCAGCAACGCGATCACCACCACTGCGCGCACAACGCCTTCGTCCCAGTCGTAGTGCAGGAACAACTCGAACAGCCCGGTCGCCACGAGGCAGGACAGCAGGAGCGGCAACCGGCTCTTCACGGGCAGACGCCTTATCCCGAAGTCGCTCAGGCAGGCCGCCGACTTGTCACCGCGCGGCAACTCGGGCACACGCACGCCCGTGCCGAAGGTCATCCAGCTGCGGAAACCGCGCGAAGCAGTCGAAGTGGGAGAAGTCCCGCTGCAGACGCCGGGACCTCGTGAGGTGCGGCTTCGCATCGAGGCCTGCGCGCTCGGTCAACTCGACTGGAACCTGCTCACCCTCGACGCACCTCCGCGCTTGCCGCTGGTGCCTGGTCACGAAGCCGTCGGAGTCGTGGAGGCTGCCGGGGCGCGAGCGACGCTGCGGGTCGGTGAACGCGTGCTCGTCACTCCGCTCGCGGGGAGCTGCGGTGAGTGTGCGGCGTGCCGCGGTCGTGATGCGCGTCACTGTGGCGCTGCTTCGTGGCGCGGCATGCACGTCGATGGCGCGCTCGGTACGCATCTCATCGTGCACGAGCAGTCGGTGGTGCCGCTCGATCTTCCCATCGGAGTCGAGCCTCTCCCCGCCACCCTGCCCCGCGAGCTGGCTGGAAGTCTGGCGCTCTGCGGAGGATCGCTGTGGACCGCGGTCGGCGCAGTGAACTCGCTCGGACTCCTCAATCCTTCACGCGTGGCGATCTTCGGCGTGGGGGGCGTCGGGCACCTCGCGGTGCAGGTCGCGCGCGCGCTCGGTCACGAAGTGTTCGCGACTGATGCGGATCCTGATCGAGTGAAGTTGGCCGTCGAGTTGGGAGCGAAGCCGCTCAATGGACCGGTCGATGCCGCGGTGGTGTGCACGCCGTCGACTCAGGCGCTGCAGCAGGCGGTGCGCTTGCTGCGTGCTGGAGGAAAACTCGCGCTGGCTGGCTCGAGTCCCACGGGTCGGGTCGATCTCGCGGTGGCCGATCTCGTGTGGCGAGGACTCACGCTGCGCAGTGGATTGCTCGGTACTCGTGAAGATCTCGATGAAGGCGTCACGTTGCTCTTCGCCGGGAAAGTGAAGCCGGCGGTGGAGCTCGTTTCGCTCGAGGAAGTTCCTGAGCGGTTGTGGGCCCTGCGCGATCTGGGGTTCCCGGGACGGCTCGTCGTGCTTCCCTGATTTTCTCCCTCTCCCTGCGCCAGCGTGGAGAGGGGCGCACTTCGCGAAACTCAGAGAGAGCGAGTGAGCGTGGATTTGAACGCTCGCCCCTCTCCCCGACCCTCTCCCCGCTTCGCAGGGAGAGGGAGCTACGTCTTCAAATTCTTGAGCGCGGTCGCGTAGCGCGGCTGTTT
>CBIHPJ010000564.1:0-6272 GCA_966211295.1 uncultured Myxococcales bacterium
GGAGGAAGTTCGCGACTTCCTGGTCGGCCGCGGTCGGACCGGTGCGCGCGTCGACCACGAAGAGCACCACGTCGCACTCCTCCACCGCGGCCTGCGCCTGCTGGCGGATGTACTTCGCGAGCGGACTTTCTTTGTTGTCGGGCACGAAGCCGCCGGTGTCGACGAGCGTGACCGGCACGTTGTCGAGCTCGCAGTCGGCGTAGTGGCGATCGCGCGTCACGCCGGGCTCGTCCTGAACGATCGCGCGCTTGCTGCGGATCATCCGGTTGAAGAGCGTGGACTTGCCGACGTTCGGCCGTCCGACGATCGCGATCAGCGGGCGTCCGCGCCTCATGACTGCTTCCCTCCCGAGCTGTCCGAGGTGTAGCCCAGCTTGCGAAGGCCCTCGGGCCGCTCGGTCCAGCGCGGTTCCACCTTCACCTGGAGCGAGAGGTACACGTGATTGCCGAGCAGGCGCTGAATGCTCATGCGCGCGTCGGTGCCGATGGTCTTCAGCATCTCGCCGCGCTTGCCGATCACGATCGCCTTCTGTGACTCACGCTCGACGTAGATGTTGGCGAGGATTCGGACCAGGCCTTCCAGTTTCGGTTGCGGCTTCTCGCCAGGCTTCGGCACCTTCTTCTTGGAGGCCTTCTTCGGGTGGGCCGGAGGCTTGTCGCGCTCGGACTCGTCGAACTCTTCGACCACCACGGCGACCGAATACGGCACTTCCTGGTGGCAGTGCCGCAGCACCTGCTCGCGCACGTACTCCTCGACCAGGGTGCGCTCTTTCTGATCGGTGAGCGTGTCCGCGGGGAAGATTGGCTCGCCCTCGGGGAGGTACTTGAGGGTGTGCTCCACGAGGTTCTCGAGGCCCTCGTTGTGGCGCGCGCTCACGGGGATCACCTCGGCGAAGGGGAACTCCTTCGCGTAGAGCTGAATCAACGGGAGCAGCAGCACCTTCTTGATGGTGTCGATCTTGGTGAGCACCAGGATGATCGGCTTGCCGACCTGCTTCAGGCGCTCGAGCACGGTGCGGTTGCCGGGCGAGACCGTGGGCGCGCGATCTTCCGTGACGCCCTCGGCGTCGACCAGGAAGAGCACCACGTCGGAGTCTTCGGCGGCCGCCAGCGCGGCATCGACCATGAACTTGTTGAGGGCGCCCTTCGCCTGGTGAATGCCGGGCGTGTCGAACAGCGCGATCTGCCCGGAGTCCTTGGTGAGGACTCCGAGAATGCGCGTGCGCGTGGTCTGGGGCTTGGGGGAAACGATCGCCACTTTCTCGCCCAACAGGCGATTGAGCAGCGTGCTTTTTCCGGCGTTCGGCCGGCCAATCAACGCGGCGTATCCGCTGCGCATGGGGTGCTCCGGGAGGTGGTCAAATGCGCCAGACGGCAGCGCCTCCCGAAGCCCCTAACACGGTTTTGCGATTAGGCGCTGGTGCTGATCGAAAGCTTCTTGATCACCACGTCAGTCAGGGGGCGGTCCTGCGGGCCCTTCTTGATCACGTTCGCGATGCGCTCGACGTGCTCCTGCCCGGCGACGACCTCTCCGAAGATCGTGTGCTTGTTGTTGAGCCACGTGGTCGGGATCACGGTGATGAAGAACTGCGAGCCGTTGGAGTTGGGGCCCGAGTTCGCGCACGCGAGCAGACCCGGGCGATCGAACTTCCTGCCCGATTGGAACTCGTCCTCGAACTTGTAGCCCGGGCCGCCGGTGCCACGACCGAGCGGATCGCCGCCCTGGATCATGAACTCCTTGATGCAACGGTGGAAGATCGTGCCGTCGTAGAGCGGCTTGTTCTTCATCGACTCGCCCGTGCCCGGGTGCGTCCACTGCTTCTCGCCGGTGGCGAGTCCCACGAAGTTCTCCACCGTCTTCGGTGCGTCCTTCGCGAAGAGCCGCACGGTGATCGTGCCCTCGGTGGTCTCGAACTTCGCGTAGAGGTCATTGCCCGCGCGGGCCTCGTCCATCATTCCCATGGTGAAACTCCCTGGTGTGCGTGCTGCTTACGGCGCTGAAGAAATGGAGATGTTCTCGATCACGACGGGCGTGATCGGCTTGTCGCCGCGCGCCTTCGGGACCTTCGAGATGGCCTCGACGACGTCGAAGCCCTTCACCACCTCGCCGAAGATGGTGTGCTTGTTGTTCAGGTACGTCGGCGTGGAGGTGGTGATGAAGAACTGCGAGCCGTTCGTTCCGGGGCCCGCGTTCGCCATCGCGAGGAGGCCCACGCGATCGAAGGTGCGGCCGGATTGGAACTCGTCCTCGAACGAGTAGCCGGGATCGCCGGTGCCCGTGCCGAGCGGATCGCCGCCCTGGATCATGAAGCCCTCGATCACGCGGTGGAAGATGGTGCCGTTGTAGAGCGGCGTGTTCTTCTTCATCTCGCCGGTGGCTGGGTTCTTCCACTCGCGCTCACCGGTCGCGAGGCCCACGAAGTTCTTCACCGTCTTCGGTGCGTCCTTCGAGAAGAGCTTCACGGTGATGGTGCCCATGTTCGTCTTGATGTTGGCGAACAGGTCCTGGCCGGTGGAGACCTTGTCGGTCCACTCGCCGCTACCGCTCGAGGACGCTTCCTTCTTGCAGCCGGTCAGCGCGAGCAACGCGCCGAGTACGAGAACGCGCGTCACTTGGCAGGCGCCTTCGGAGCAGCGGCGGCCTTGGGAGCCTTGTCGCTGATGGTGACCTTGTTCATCACCACGCGCTCGTTCTTGAGCGTGGAGATCTCTTCCGCCACTTCGTAGCCGGAGATCACCTCGCCGAAGATCGTGTGGTGGCCGTTCAGGTGCGTGGGCGTGGAGGTGGTGATGAAGAACTGCGAGCCGTTGGTCGCGGGCCCCCGATTCGCCATCGCGAGCAGGCCGACCTTGTCGAAGCCGCGCCCCGACTTGAACTCGTCTTCGAAGGAGTAGCCGGGGCCACCGCTGCCAGTGCCGAGCGGATCGCCACCCTGGATCATGAAGTTCTGGATCACGCGGTGGAACACGAGGCCGTCGTAGAACGGCTTCTTGGTGGGCTTGCCGGTGGTGGGATCGGTGAACTCCTTCTCGCCCGCCGCGAGGCCCACGAAGTTGGCGACGGTCACCGGCGCTTCCTTCGGGAAGAACTTGATCACGATGTCACCGCGCGACGTGGAGATGGTCGCCCAGAGATCCTTGCCCTTCTTCGCCGCGGTCATGAACTTGCCGTCACCGGCGAAGGCCGCGCTCGAGATGAGAGCCACACAGAGGAGGAGTCGCGTCATAGGGCGCGAACCGTAGACCTCTGATTCATGACTTCAACTGAGATCTTTCCTCCCTCTCCCTGCGGAGCGGGGAGAGGGTCGGGGTGAGGGGCGTAATTGCACCCCCGCAAGCAGGGAGAGGCAACAGCTAGGGCTTCGCGGCGAACAACTCGAGGGTCTTCTCGGCGGCCGACTGCTCGGCCTCCTTCTTCGAACGCCCCGTGCTGCGGCCGTAGAGCTCGCCGTTGATGCTGACCTCGACCTCGAAGATCTTCTCGTGCTCGGGGCCCGACTCGCTCACCACTCGGTAACGCGGGCTCGCCTTCAGCTTCTGCTGCGCGGCCTCTTGCAGGAGCGACTTGTTGTCCCTTCCCTGCCGCCCTTCCGCCACGCCATCGAGCGCATCACCGAAGAACGCGTCGATGAAGATCAGCACGCCCGGCATGCCGTTACCGACGTAGAGCGCGCCGATCACTGCTTCGAGCGCATCGGCGAGCACCGAGTTCTTCTCGCGCCCGCCCGTGAGATCTTCGCCGCGGCCGAGCATCAGCAGATCACCGAAGCCGACCGTGCGCGCCACTCGCGCGAGACCCTCTTCGTTCACGATCAACGCGCGCAGCTTGCTGAGCTCACCCTCGTTCGCCTTGGGGAAACGCTCCATCAGCCGCTGACCGATCGCCAGGTCGACCACCGCGTCGCCGAGGAACTCGAGCCGCTCGTTGTCTTCGCAGGGCTCGTCCTTGTGCTCGTTGCAGTAGCTCTTGTGCGTGAGCGCGATCAGCGCCTGCGCGGGCTCTCCGAAGGACTGCTTCACGCAGCCCTCGAGCCTGGCGAGCCGTTCCGCCGGCGTTTGCTTCTCGGGTTTCGGAGAGTCACCCACCCGAGGTCACCTCGACGTCGTCGAAGGGCACTTCCATCAGCTCAGAGATGAAGCCACGAATGCCGGGGAAGTCATCGAGCTCGAAGCGATCGGCCCAGATCTTCCCCTTCGGGCCCGCGAGCATTCCGCGGAAGGTGCGGCCCTGCACGCGCGCCGCGGCAAAGCGGAGCTGCTGCTTGCCGACCCGAACATCGGCCACGACCTCGAGTGGGCTGCGCGGAGGAAGGAGCGCGTCACCGAACGCCTCGAAGATCTCCTTGAAGGCCACCGACTGCTCGCTCGAGGTGACCACCAACGTGGAGGGTGAGCTGGTGATGGTGGCCGAGCCCGCGGGAGCCGGCTTCTCTTCCGGCGTCATCACCACGTCCGAGAAGAGCGCGAAGAGGAAGTCTTCCAGCGCGCGCTTGTCGAAGAACTCCGAGAGCTCGAAAACGTTCTGGCCCGAGTTGGTGAGCTCGACGCCGTCGTTGAGCGTGCGCACGATGCGGAACTGGCCGGTGCGGCTCGCTCCGATGGTGAACTTGAGCGGCGGCCTTCCGATCTCCGCGGTCAACTGCAGCGTGCCCGGGTCGACCCGCGGCGAGATGCCCAATGCGGTGAGCTCGTTGCTGCGGCGCTCGAGCTGGAAGAGGTGATCGTTCAGCGTCTGGACGATCAGATCTTCGAGTCTGCTGTTAGGCGAGAGGTAGGCGAGGTTGATTGGCTGCGCGCCCACGAACTCAGCTGGGCCGACATACAGGAGCCGGTCGCCCATGATGGTGAACGAGACGCGATCGATCACCTTCCGCGTGAGCGGGTTCACGGCCTGACCCGACTGGAGTGGCAGCTCGGCCTCGACGACGCCGTCCGCCTCCGTCACCTCCAAACCGAGTTGTTCCAGGAAGGCCCGATCCATGAGCTGCCGACATCAACCTTTCAGAAGCTCGCGCGCAATGATCGTTCGCTGAATCTCGCTGGTGCCTTCGCCGATCTCACAGAGCTTGGCGTCGCGCAGGTAGCGCTCCACGGGGAACTCCCGGGTGTAGCCGTAGCCACCGTGAATCTGCACGGCCTTGTTGCACGCGCGCGTCGCGGCCTCGGACGCGTACAGCTTTCCGATCGACGCCTCGCGCGTGTACGGCTTGCCGGCATCAGCGAGGAAGGCGCTGCGGTGGACGAGCAAGCGCGCGGCGTCGATCTCGGTCTGCATGTCGGCCAGCATCCAGCGAATCGCCTGGAAGTCACCGATGGGGCTGCCGAAGGCGTGACGGTCCTTCGCGTACTTGACGCTCTCTTCCAGCGCGCCGCGACCGAGGCCCACCGAGAGCGCGCCGATGGTGATGCGGCCGCCGTCGAGGATCTTCATGGTGTCGAGGAAGCCGTGGCCCACTTCGCCGAGGCGCTGCGTGTCGGGGAGCTCGACGTTGTCGAGGTGCAGCTCCGCGGTGTCCGACGAGCGCATGCCGAGCTTTCCGTGAATGGACTTCTGGCTGAAGCCCTTCAGGCCCTTCTCGAGGATGAAGGCGGTGATGCCCTTCTGCTTCTTCGCGGCGTCGGTGTTCGCGAGCACCACGAAGACGTCGCCCACGGTGCCCTGGGTGATGAACATCTTGGAGCCGTTGAGGACCCAGGTGTCACCCTTCTTCACCGCGGTGGTCTTCATGCCGGCGGAGTCAGACCCGCTTCCCGGCTCGGTGAGGCCCCACGCGCCCAGCCACTCGCCCGTGGCGAGCTTCGGGAGGTACTTCTTCTTCTGCACGTCGTTGCCGAAGACGCGAATGTGCGAGGTGCCCAGGCCGTTGTGCGAGGCCACGGTGAGCGCGAGCGAGCCGTCGTAACGAGCGACCTCTTCGACCACGACCGCGACCGCGAGCGCGCCCAGACCTGCGCCGCCGAACTCTTCACCGACGCGAATGCCGAGCAGGCCGAGCTGGCCCATTTCGCGCACGATCTCCATCGGGAACTTCTCGTGGTGATCCCACTCGCGGGCCTTGTCTTTGACGTTCTTCTCGCAGAAGTCGCGGACCACTTTCTTCAGGGCCTGGATGTCGTCGGGCAGCTCGAATTCCATGGGCGTCGGTATACAGAGATCGACCGCGGCTGACACCATCGCCTTGAGGTGGATCAGCTGACTCCCTCTCCCTGCGACAGCGCTGAGCATTGATCGGAATGCGGGGTAGCCCCGCGGTGTTCCTCGGGAAATCCGAG
>CBIHPJ010000565.1:0-6253 GCA_966211295.1 uncultured Myxococcales bacterium
CAGCACTTCTTCGAGATCGTCGCTCAACGGTCAGCCCTCTCCCCGACCCTCTCCCCCGCGGGGAGAGGGAGACAGGTGGGTGAAATTCAGAACTGCGCCCAGCCCGGAACGCGCGGATACGGAATCGCGTCGCGGATGTTCTGCAGGCCGCAGAGGTAAACGATGAGGCGCTCGAACCCGAGCCCGAAGCCCGCGTGCGGCACCGAGCCGTAGCGGCGCAGGTCGCGGTACCAGTTGTAGTGCGAGGGCTCGAGACCCATCTTCTTCATGCGCGCATCGAGCACGTCGAGGCGCTCTTCGCGCTGCGAGCCACCGATGATCTCGCCGATGCCGGGAGCGAGCACGTCCATCGCGGCGCACGTCTTCCCGTCGTCGTTGAGGCGCATGTAGAACGCCTTGATCTGCTCAGGGTAGTTCATCACCACCACCGGGCGGCCCACGTGCTCCTCGGTGAGGTAGCGCTCGTGCTCGGTCTGCAGGTCCTTCCCCCACTCGGGAGCGAAGTCGAACTTCTTCTTCGACTTCTGAAGGATCTCGATCGCCGCCGTGTAGTCGATGCGCTCGAAGCTCGAGGTGACGAACTTGTCGAGGCGCTCGATCACCCCCTTCGTCTGCTTCTCGAAGAACTGCATGTCGTCCATGCGCTCGGCGAGGATCGCCTTGAAGATGTACTTGAGAAAGCGCTCGGCGAGATCGGCGTCGGCGTTGAGATCGGCGAACGCGATCTCGGGCTCGATCATCCAGAACTCGGCGAGGTGGCGCGTGGTGTTCGAGTTCTCCGCGCGGAACGTGGGCCCGAACGTGTACACCTTCGAGAGCGCCAGGCAGTACGCCTCGACGTTGAGCTGGCCGGAGACGGTGAGGAAGGTCTCCTTGCCGAAGAAGTCCTTCGAGTAGTCGATCTTCCCCGCCTCGGTGCGCGGCAGGTTCGCCTGGTCGAGCGTGGAGACGCGGAACATCTGACCCGCACCTTCCGCGTCGGCGGCGGTGATGATCGGCGTGTTCACCCAGAAGAAGCCCTCTTCGTGGAAGAAGCGGTGAATCGCCTGCGCGGCGTGGTGGCGAATGCGCGCGACCGCTCCGAAGGTGTTGGTGCGCGGGCGGAGGTGGCCCTGCTCACGCAAGAACTCGAGCGAGTGCTGCTTGGGCTGGATCGGGTACGTCTCGGGATCGTCGACGAGCCCGAAGACCTTCACGCTCTCGGCCTGGATCTCGAACGCCTGGCCCTTGCCCTGGCTGGCGACGAACGTGCCGACCGCCGAGAGCGAGGCGCCCGCGGTGAGGTGGAGGATCTCGCTGGCGTAATTGGGCAGCGTGTTCTGCACGACCAACTGAATGGGATCGTGGCAGCTGCCATCCGACAGGTGCACGAACGAGAGACCAGCCTTCGAGTCACGGCGCGTGCGAACCCAACCGCGAACTTCGACCTTCGAACCGACCGCGGGCTGACCCGCGAGTGCCTGCTTCACGCTGACGAGCATGGCGCGGGAGTTAGCCCTGAGCGCCGAGCGTCACAAGCGGGATTAGTGAGGCACGCAGATGCCCGCGTCGCAGCCGGAGAAGCCCATGCTCGTGCAGTCCACTTTCCGGTTGAAACCGTCCTGGCAGTACTTCACGGCGCTCCCTTCGCAGCTGGCGCGGAGCCCCGAACATTGGGTGCCGGTCTCGACACAAACGCCCTTGTCGCAGCGCTTCCTGGTCGGATTCAGGGAGCAGTCGGTGCGGGACTCGAAGTTGTTGAGGCAGTTGATGGCGATGGTCCCTTCGCAGCTGCCGAGATCGGTGCGGGCACACTGCACGTCGCTCACGCAACGAGTACCTCCGTCGATGAGTTCTTCACAGCGCTGACCGTCGCGCGCGCAGTCGGCGAGGAAGACTCCGTTGCCGACGCACTGCTCGCGCTCGTCTCCGCGGCAGTGCAATCGATTGGAGCAGGTACCGAGCGCGCAGCCAGCGAAAGCACCAAGCCACGTGCAGCCCGCGTCGTATTGCGAGCAGTTCACGCGGAGCGGCGCCGAATCGAGCGTGCAGCCGGACATCACGTTTCGATCGCAGAACGAGTTTTGAAATCCCCTGGGGAAGTTGCATTCACCCGCGTCCTCTCCAAAGGCCCAGCACTGGTCCGCTTTCGCACAGTCGGATCCCGCGTCGAGCACGCAGCGATAGAGCTCGCGGAGCGGCTGATCGAGGCCCGCCGTCACCGGCTGATGCGGCTCGATCGTTCCGGGCATCGGCAGCCCTGGAGATTGATTCGTGGTGCAGACCTCGAGCGATCCGCCGAACGTGGTCTGAAACTCGCGCGGGCTGCAGGCGGCGAGGGTGAGGCAAACGCGCTGCGCTTCGTCGGCCGGAAAGGTCTCCTGGCTGCGGCTGCAACCGCTCACCACCGAGAGAACAAGAAGGACAGCGGCGCGCATCGGAGCGCAGCCTGCCACGCCTTCACGCAGAAGGTGGCGGAGTCGGCTTGAACATCGGGCCCGCTGACACCGGGAAGACCGCGCGTCCCGCCGCGGGATTCACCAGCAGCACGAACGAGATGTAGAGCGCGATCGCGATGAGGCCAATCGTCGCGAAGCCCACGCCGTTGCCCAGCAGCTTCCACGAATCGCTGCCGGCGGTCGCGAAGTGCCGCGCGATGCGCAGCACGTACAGCACGTCGATGTCGACGAGGAACCAGAACAGCAGCTTCGAGAAGAAGCCGAACGCGTACGTGAGCACGAGGAAGATGATCATGAACGCGACGTCGACCGAGAGGACGATCGAGCCGTCCACCACGCGGCCCTGCGACGCCTCGTCGAGCGCCCACCAGTTCATCACCCAGTTGAACGAGAACGTGGTGAGCAGCGTGCCGCCCAGGGTGTTCTTGTTCGCCAGCGACATCACCCCCGCGAGGAACTGACCGCCCGCTCCGAAGAACAGGCAGAACAGCGCCGCGGTCTTGAAGAACATCGGAAACTTCGCCGGGTCGCTCGGCAACCAGCCGAACGCGATCGGTACCAGCGCGGCGCACCCGATCGAGAGACCGAGGAGACCGAGGGGCGTGGGCTCTCCGAAAGGAACTGCGGGGGCATTCGGCGCGGCGGGGGAAGACATGGCGCGCGCTGCCTAACGCAGAAACATTTCAGGCGATAGGGCGCCGTGGTTCACCTGATGCACGACTCGTTGCTGGAGTCCCATGCTCCAGGGCTACGAGCTGATCGAATTGCTGGGGGAATCCAGGAGCACGCAGCTCTGCCGGGCCAGGCGCGCCCGTGATCAACGCGTCGTTCTGCTCAAGCTGCTCGAGGTGATCAGCCCCACGCCCGAACAGGTCGCGGACTTCCGACGAGAATATGAGCTCCTCGAATCGCTGAATCTGCCCGAGATCCCGCGGCCGCTTTCCCTCGTCACCCAGGGACCCCAGCCCGCGATCGTGCTCGAAGATCGCCACGGAGAAGTGCTCGAGCGCCAACACACCCCGCCCTTCCCGCACGCCCGCGCGCTCCAGCTCGGCGTGCAACTCGCTCACGCGCTCGCCGGGCTCCACGCAGCTCAGCTCGTTCATCACGATCTCCGCCCGGCCAATGTGCTCGTCGACGCGGAAGGGCGTGTGTCTCTCGTGAACCTGAGCCGCACTGCGCCCCGCAGTCCGGCCGAGCGCGCGACCGGCGAAGACGTCGCGGGCGATGACCTCGCCTACGTCTCGCCGGAACAGACGGGACGCATGAACGCTCCGGTCGACGAGCGCTCGGACCTCTACTCGCTCGGCGTGGTGCTCTATCGCGTGTTCAGCGGGCTGCTCCCGTTCCAGGCGGCCGACCCGCTCGAATGGATGCACGCGCAGCTCGCGCGCACGCCTGCCCCACTCTCCGCGCTCAGGCCGGAAATGCCTCAGGTGGTCTCGGACATCGTGGCCAGGCTGCTCAACAAGCGGCCCGAGGATCGGTACCAGAGTGCGCGGGGGCTCGAGGCCGATCTCTCCCGCTGCCTCGCCTCGCTGACGAAGACGGGAAAGATCGAGTCCTTCACGCTCGCCCAGCACGACCTCGCGGACCACTTCGTGAGTCCAGAAGCGCGCGGCCCAGGCTTCGACTTGATGGCGGTCATCAAGGCCTCCCAGGCCGTCTCGCAGAAGATCGTGCTCGGCGATCTGATCGAGATGCTCATGCGCGTGGTCCTCGAGTGCGCCGGCGCAGAGAGCGCGACCTGGCTGCAGCAGCGGGGGCAAGAGCTCGTGGTCGCCGCGGTGGCGAAGGTGGAGCCGGGCGGCGTGACGGTCCATCGCGGTGACGATCAGCCGCCTTCACCTTCTTCGATGCCGCTCTCGATTCTCGACTTCGTGCGCCGCAGCAACGAGCACGTGTTGCTCAACGAAGACACCGTGCCCCACCCCTTCGCCGACGACCCTTACCTGTCCCAGCGGCGCCCGAAATCGATCCTCTGCCTGCCCATCTTCCGGCAAGCCGAGGTCAGCGCGGTGCTCTACGTGGAGAACAACCTGGTCGGCCACGCCTTCACGCCGGACCGGATGGCGATGCTCGAGCTGCTCGCGGCCCAGGCCGCCATCTCATTGGAGAACGCCGAGCTCTACGCCGATCTTCGTCACGAGAACGCCGAGCGGCGCCAGGCCGAAGCCGCGCTCACCAAGAGCAAGGCGCTGCTGCAAGCCATCATCGACAGCGCGCCTGCCGCCATCTGCGTGAAGGATCGCGACGGGCGCTACATGCTGGTGAACGAGTACTTCGCGAAGACGATGCGAACGGACCGCGCGGGCCTGCTCGGTAAACGCGACACCGATCTCTTCACCGCCGAAGAAGCGGCGGTCATTCACGGCGCCGATCTTCGGGTGCTCGAGGCGGGTGCTCCAATCGAGCTCGAAGAAGTGGTGCAACTGCACGACGGCGTGCACACGTTCCTCGCGAGCAAGGCACCGCTCACCGATCTCAGCGGAGAGATCTTCGGAGTGTGCGGAGTCGAGACCGACATCACCGCGCGCAAGCAGTCCGAGGCCACGCTTCGTCAGACCGAGGAACAACTCCGGCAGGCACAGAAGATGGAAGCGGTGGGAAATCTCGCCGGCGGCATCGCGCACGACTTCAACAACCTGCTCTCCATCATCTTGAGCTACAGCACCGTGCTCGCTCGCGACCTCGAGCCCGACGATCCGAGGCGAGCCGACCTGCAGGAGATCGAAGCGGCCGGCTTGCGCGCTGCCGAGCTCACCAGGCAATTGCTGGCGTTCGGCCGCAAGCAGGTCCTGCAGCCCGTGATCGTGAACCTGAACGATTCGCTCCGAGCCATGGAGCGAATGCTGCGTCGGCTCATTGGTGAAGACGTCGAGCTGACCTTGAACACGGATCCTGCGCTGGGAAGAACCCGAGTCGACCCCGGGCAGCTCGAGCAGATCATCATGAACCTCTCGCTCAACAGCCGCGACGCGATGCCGCGCGGAGGCAGGCTCACGCTCGAGACCAGCAACGTCGAGCTCGACGAGAGCTACGCCGCGGAACACCCGGGTACCAGCGCGGGGCCCCACGTGATGCTCTCGGTGACGGACACGGGCACCGGCATGGACCCGGCCACCCAGGCGCGCATCTTCGAACCGTTCTTCACCACCAAGGCCGCCGGGAAAGGCACCGGACTGGGGCTCTCCACGGTCTTCGGCATCGTGCAGCAGAGCGGAGGGAGCATCTGGGTCTCCAGCGATCCCGGTGAGGGGACGTGCTTCAAGCTCTACTTCCCCCGAGTGCAGGCACCCGCCTCTGCGACTGCGGCTCCCGCGGCCAAACGACTGGCCATGGGCACCGAGACCGTTCTCCTGGTCGAAGACGACGAGAGCGTTCGCAAGCTGGCGCGCACGATCCTCCAACGCTCCGGCTATCGGGTGCTCGAGGCGGAGCATGGCGCGGCCGCCATCAAGCTCTTCGAGGCCAACCCTGGCATTCAGCTCCTCGTCAGCGACGTGGTGATGCCGGGCATGAGCGGCCCAGAGCTGGCCGAGCGGATCCGGCCCTTGCGGCCTGACATGCGGGTGATCTTCATGTCGGGTTACACGGGCGACGCGATCAGCCACCACGGAGTGCTCGACCCGGGGCTCGCGTTTCTTCAGAAGCCGTTCACCCCGGAGTCGCTGACGCGCAAGGTCCGCGAGGTGCTCGACGCTCCGAAGCCGTGAGCGTCGACCTGCCCTCCAGCTGTCGCCTTCATACGTCAGCCTTGAATCTGCAATGCGAGTGGTAGAACCGCGTAGCCGATCACCGCTGACTGGAGGACT
>CBIHPJ010000566.1:0-6240 GCA_966211295.1 uncultured Myxococcales bacterium
GCGCAGCTGGCGATCCACTCCGCCATCCGTGGGCTCGTCGCTGATCACCTGCAGGAGTCCCTCGGAGGTGTTGAGGCTGCGCGCGTAGGTGACGGTGACCGCGACCGACGCATCAGGCGCGAGCGAGAGCGGCACCATCGGAGGCGTCACCGAGAAGTCGGGACTGCCGCTCGGATTCACGCCCACTCCGTTGAGGTGCAGCGTGGCGCCGCCCACGTTGTGCAGCACCGCGAGCTTCGTCATCAGCGCAGACGTCGCGGGTGCGAAGGGGAGTGGATCCGGCTCGAACGCGAGCTGCGGATAGATCGCCCCTGCGTGCAACGCCACGCGCACCGGGCCGCGCTCTGGTTCATCCGAGGTGATGATGATCGCGCCGTTGTCCTCACCGGGACCCACCGCCGTGAAGGTGACTTCGACCTCCACCTTCGCGCCGTTCGCCAGCTCCACCGGAGCGGCGCCGAGCGTGAACTCCGGGCTGCTCCCTGCTTCCAGCTCGACCGAGAGCGTGAGTGCTCCACGGCCGGTGTTCTCAAGCGAGAGCTTCATCGTCTTCTGCGTGAACTCGGTGACCGGTCCGAACTCGAGGCTGGACGGATCGACCCCGAGGATGCCGGGCGTATCGCTCACCGAGGTCTTGCCGCAGTTGCAGGCGTAAAACGCCAATGCAGACGACGCCAAAATAATCAGGGATTGAGAGCTGGAGCGCATTGGGGAAGGGTCCCGCGCGACCGCCGTGGGGTGTCCAGAAAGGATGGCACGCACGGGGACTTGCTTCCAGAGACCCACGCGGATTGATTCTCGCTTCCCTCTCACCGGAACTCACCCCTCATGGCCATCAGCAAAGTCAGCACTCCGAAGGTCGCGACCCCGAAGGCTCCCGCTGCTCCCGCGAAGGCGAGCACGCCTGCTGCTCCCGCGAAGACTGCCGCTGCTGGTTGGGCCGCCGGTGCGAGCAAGGCGACGTCGCTGAAGATCACTCACGCGAGCATTGGTGACGGTCCGACGCTCAGCGACAAGATCGCGGTGCCCAAGGGCTTCACGGCCGAGAAGAAGGATCTGAGCCTGAAGGCATCCGACACCGTGCACGGCACCAAGGTATCGATCGAGCAGGACGGCACGCAGCTCAACATCAGCGGCCCGGGTGGAAAGAAGTTCTCCATCGGCTCGAACGAGGCGTCGCTCAAGGAGATGCAGAGCGAGTGGCGCACCGAAGTCGACTCCGCGAAGAAGGCCCCCAAGGAAGAGTGGATGCAGCTCGACTGGAGCTCCTCCAACGGCGTGATGGGGGCCGGCACCGCGGGCAAGCTCTTCAGCGTCTCCGAGGGCGGCAGCTACTACAGCGGCGGCGCGCACCCCTCGAACGGCTCGGCGATCAGCACCTACGACGCGCGCACCGGTCAGCAGGTGAAGCTCGATCAGCTGCTCTCGCCCAAGCAGATGAACGATCTCGTGAACGACATCCAGGCGCGGCTCGACAAGATGAAGGGCCCCGACGACATCGGTCCTGAGTCGTTCGGCGCGGGCGGCGACAAGGCCCAGCTGCGCGACACCATCAACAGCAACTTCGCGCTCTCCACCGACAAGAACGGCAAGGTGAAGATCGACATCGCGTGGGAGTCCGGCGTGCACGCGCTCAGCGGCCTGATGGCGCACTTCTCGGTCGATGCTCCGACGGACCAGGCGTTCAAGACGGCGATCGGCGCGGAGTAACCTCACTTCGCCCACGAAAAAACGCCGTGCTCCCAAGCGGGGGCACGGCGTTTCTCTTTGCAGCGCGAAGCTGTGACTTACGCCTGCGGCGTCTGCTTCTTGCCGAGGTCCTGCACGAACTGGTTCGCCAGCGCCTGGTGCTTGGCGTCGTCGAGCTTCTCACCGAGCAGCTTCTCGGCGATCGCGATGGAGAGCTTGGCCGACTCGGCCTTCAGCTCGGCGACGGCCTTCGCACGCTCCTCGGCGATGGCGCGCTGCGCGTCGGCCTTGAGCGAGTCCGCTTCCTTGCGGGCCTTGCCCATCAGCTCCTCGCGGAACTTCTCCATGTCAGCCTGGGTCTTGCGGACGGCGTCGGCGGCCTCCTGGCGCGCCTGGGCGATCGCGGTCTTCTGCTCACCGAGCAGCTTCTCGGCCTCGGCGCGCTCACGCTTGGCGCTCTCGATGGCGTTGGTGATCGACTTCTCACGACCCTCGACCGCCGAGAGGAGCGGGCCCCACGCGAAACGGCGCAGGATGAAGAGCACGATGATGAAGGTGATCCACGTCCAGATGATCAGGCCGGGCTTCACGTCGGTGAAGCTGTTCGAGGCGAGGATGAGGGTGTTCATAAGGTCCTTGGTGATGCGGTGAGGCGGTGCAGCGGCTTCGGCGGTCTTCGGGAGCGAAACGGGCCCCCTCACCCTCGCCCTCTCCCGGTGGGAGAGGGAAAGGGCCAGTTGATTACTTGAGCGCGAGGAGGATGCAGATCACGAGGGCGAAGAACGTCGCGCCTTCGATGAGACCGGCGGCGACGATCATCGCGCCACGGATATCGCCACCAGCCGACGGCTGACGAGCGATGCCGTCCATCGCCGAGGCGGCGAGGCGGCCGATGCCGTTGCCGGCACCGATGATGGCGAGACCAGCGCCGAGACCGGCGCCGAGGTAGGCGAGCATTGCAGAGGTGAGGTTCATGACTGTTGAGCTTCCATTGTGTGACCCACTTCTCGGGGGGGCCGTTTGTGCTGTCCCATCGGGTACTACCTCCAGCGCGGCGATTTCACCGCGGGGTCTCGTTTCGCTCACTCCTCAGTGAGCGTGGTCGTCTCCGTGCGCGTGGTGACCCATCGCGACGCCCTGGCCGATGAACAAGCTGGTCAGCAGGGTGAAGAGGTACGCCTGAAGGATGCCGACGAAGATCTCGAGGCAGAAGATCGCGACGGTGAGCGGGAGCGCGACGACGGCAGCGCCGGCGGTCCACACGAAGATGAGTGAGAGCAGGAAGAAGACGACCATGTGGCCGCCGAGCATGTTCGCGAAGAGACGAACGAGGAGCGCGAAGGGCTTGGTGAAGAGGCCGATGACCTCGACCGGGATCATGATCGGCCAGAGGAACGCGGGCACGCCGCCGGTGAGGTGCGCGAGGTAGCCGCCCAGGCCCGCCGAACGGATGCCGGCGATCTGAATCATGATGAAGGTGATGATCGCGAGGGCCGCGGTCACCGTGATCACGCCCGTCGCCGCGAAGAACCCGGGAATGAGGGCGAGCCAGTTCATCGCGAGGATGAAGAAGAAGAGCGAGGTGAGGTACGGCGTGTAGCGCTTGCCCTCTTCGCTGCCGAGGTTGGGCACGGCGATCTCATCGCGCACGAAGAGCGCGAGCACTTCGATCAGGTGCGAGAGCAGGCCCTTGGGCACGCCGTTCGAGTCACGCTTGCGGCCCATGAAGAGCAGCGCGATCAGGATCGCCGAGGCGAGCCACATCATCAGGATCGCCTTGGTGGGGCGCAGGTCGTAGCAGCCGTGGAGGAACAGGCCGAGCGAAGGGAAGCTCTCGAAGCCCGCGGGAGCGTGGTGATCGCACGCGCCCGGCTCCTTCTCCCACTTCAAGAAGGAGAACGCCTCGGCGATGTGAATGCCGGGCAGGTGGTACGGCGGGAAGGGGATCTCGAGCTCGAAGATGGTGTCGTCCGCCACGTGGTGGAGGATGAAGTTGGCCGTCTCCGTCTTCTTGTCGACCGGCGCGTTCGGATCGGCGTGCTCGTCACCGTGTCCCTCGCCTGCAGGTCCCTCATTGGCGAAGGCAGGGACAGCGAGGAGCGCAACGAGGATCAGGACCAACCGCTTCATGAGATCACCTGTGAGGACTGCTTCACTGGGAGGTTGCCGAGCAGGCTGCGCGTCTCGAGCAGCTGCTGCAGCAGTGAGGAGATGAAGAACGCGATGACGAACGCGATGGGAGAGAGCGAGTCGTTCTGCTTGAGGGCGATTGCGCCCATGGCGACCGTGAGCAGGCGGAGCATGAAGGTGAGACCGAGCGCGGTCATCATCACCTTGAGCGCGGCCGCTCCCGTGAGCCCCTTGCCCAGCTGAGTCTTGAGGACGATCACGAGCGTGCCCAGCACGGACGCGGCGAGCGCGCCGATCAGCGCCGAGGTCCTGGTGCCCTCGTCGAGCGGGAGGACCATCGCGCAGACGCCGACCAGGCCGCTGAGAGCGACGGTCGAGGCGAGCATGGCGTTGAGGGTCTTCACGTTCTTACTCAGGGCTCTGACTCAGGGTTTCTTGTTCCGCTTGCTCTGCTCGTCCATCAACTTCGTGGCGGCGCTGATGAAGGCGTAGAAGCCGATCGCGCTTCCACCCATGCCGCCGATGATCAGGCCCCATGGCCCGATGCCCAACCACCTGTCCAACCCGTAGCCCGCTGCTACGCCGAACAACGCCGACCCCGTAAACCTCCAGACTGCGTCCAACCACGGCGCAGCCGCTCGGTACGACTTCGCGAGGGGAGACAACCCTTCGTCTGGGTCCTTCAAGCGCGCGCCGCGTACCAGAGGGTCAGAAGGGGCACAACGCAAAAGCCGACGGAGACATGAGGCCGTCTTCTTGGCGATTGAGGATGACTTTTGTTGCCCCGGGAACGGGTCGCTTAGATAGGGCGCAGCCATGAAGTTGCTTCCGAAAGTGATGATCGGTCTGGGCGCGGTGGTGGTGCTGATACAGCTGGTGCGGCCCTCGATGGAGAACGCTCCGGTGACGGGTGACATCGTCGTTCCGGCCGAGGTGCACGCGCTGCTGAAGCGGTCCTGTTACGACTGCCACTCCAACGAGACGACGTGGCCCTGGTACTCGCAGGTGGCGCCGGTCTCGTGGCTGGTGGCGCGCGACGTGAACGGTGGGCGCAAGCACCTCAACTTTTCCAGCTGGGAGTCCTACGAGCCCGGCCGCAAGCTGAAGAAGCTCAAGGAGATCGCCGAGGAAGTGGGGGATGGCGAGATGCCGATGGCCATCTACGTCGTCATGCACTCCGAGGCGAAGCTCACCGAGGCCGAGAAGAAGACCATCGTCGATTGGGCCAAGGGCGCTGGCGGAAAGTAGTCGTTATCTTCGGCTGATGAAGCAGCCGACGCTGTTCATCGCGCATGGAGCGCCGATTCTCCTCGACGAGCCCGATTGGGTCGCCGAGTTGGCGGCCTGGGCGAAGGTGTTGGGGAAGCCGAAGGCGATCTTGATGCTCTCGGCGCACTGGGAGTCGCGCCCGACGACCATCGGAGCGACCACCACGGTTCCGCTGGTCTACGACTTCTACGGATTTCCCAAGCATCACTTCGAGCAGAAGTATCCGTCGCCGGGTGCGCCCGAGTTGGCTGGGCGCGTGCGCTCGCTGGTGAAGGAGACGATTGATCAGCCGCAGCGCGGGCTCGATCACGGCGCGTACGTTCCGCTCGTCGCGATGTATCCAGAAGCGGATGTGCCGGTGCTGCAGGTCTCGTTGCCCACGCTCGAGCCCACCGAGTTGCTCGCGCTGGGCACCTCACTCGCTCCGCTGCGCGAGGAGGGCGTGCTGATCATCGGGAGCGGGTTCATCACTCACAACCTGCGAATGCTCGATTGGCATGGGCGGCATCCCACTCCGCAGTGGGCGGTGGATTTCGATCTCTGGACGGCGGACGCGCTGAATCGTCGCGATGTCGATCTGCTGCTTCAGTATCGAGAGAAGGCGCCCGGCGTGGAGCTCGCGCTGCCCACGCATGAGCACTTCGTGCCGTTGTTGGTGGCGGTTGGTGCTTCGCTCGGGGATCCCGCTCCGAAGTATCCGATCGATGGCTTCTGGCTCGGCACGCTCACGCGGCGCTCGGTGCAGTTCGGTTAGTTGGTTCCGACGAAGAAGAAGCTGTCGCCGTGCTACGCGGCGGCGATGCGCTTTCTCTCCGTGGTGATCGCCGCTGGTATTGCCGTCTCTTGCACCCCAACGCAGACCACCGCGGTGTGCAGCATTTCCACGTGCGGAGGTTGCTGCGACGCGAGCGGCGTGTGCCAGCCGGGCTTCGCGGACGGAGTGTGCGGCAGGAGCGGGCAGACGTGCGCTCCCTGCACGATCGGTCTCGTGTGCTCGCAGGGCGCCTGTGAGCTTCCTCCTGCGAGCGGCGGAGGAACGGGCGGGGGCGCGATGGGCGGAGGAACGGGTGGCGGCGCGATGGGCGGAGGAACGGGTGGCGGCGCGACCGGTGGAGGATCCGCGAGTGACGACGTCTACGCGCCTGACGGCGG